>DCSM01000040.1 GCA_002325605.1 Chloroflexaceae bacterium UBA1466 | reverse complement strand
GGGTCTGGGGCGCGGCAGCAGGCAAAGCCTGCTGCCGCGCCCTAACCTCCGCCCGAATGGCCTCCAGCAGCACCGCAACATCTAAGGTTTGCGTTTCAGCTTTCATCCTTCGCTTTCGCATCCTGCGCCGAGCGTTTCAGCAGGCCGTTTGTTCTCCAATTCTAAAATCCCCACCCGATGAAAGACCAAACTACCGTTTTCAACCTCAACTTCAAGTAGGTCTCCAGAGCAAAATTCGCCCGCGACCAAGGCCCGCGAAAGTGGCGTTTCGACCAACCGTTGCAAAGTGCGCCGTAGCGGACGCGCCCCATAAGCGGGACTATACCCTTCGCTAACCAGAAATTCCTTTGCGGCCCCACTCAGCCGCAGCGTAATTTGCTGTTCAAGCAGCCTTTGCATCAATTCTTGCACCTGAATTTCAACGATACAGAGCAAATCGGCCACCGTGAGCGGGTGAAAAAGGATAATATCGTCAATGCGGTTCAGAAATTCGGGGCGAAAGGCTTGTTTGAGAGCTTCGTCGACTTTGTGGCGGGCTTCCTTGAGGTCTATCGTTTGCTGCCCCAGATCGCGCATACTGAAACCAATGGGCGTAGCCCGCAGATGTTCTGTGCCGGCATTGCTCGTCATAATGATGACGGTATTCCGAAAATCTACCGTGCGCCCTTGCCCATCGGTCAAGCGGCCATCGTCCAGGACTTGCAAAAGAGTATTAAAAACGTCAGAATGAGCTTTTTCAATTTCATCAAACAGCACCACTTGATACGGGCGACGACGGATGCTTTCAGTCAAGTGGCCGCCTTCGTCGTAGCCGACGTAGCCCGGAGGCGCTCCAATCAAGCGGCTGACCGTATGGCGTTCTTGAAACTCACTCATGTCAACTCGCGTCAAAGCCTCGTCGCTGTCAAACATAAATTCGGCAAGAGCTTTGGCCAATTCAGTTTTGCCCACCCCAGTGGGCCCCACAAAGATAAAACTTCCAATTGGGCGGCGAGCATCGCGGAGACCACTTCGGGCCCGCCGAATCGCGTCTGAAATCGCCAAAATCGCTTCGTGCTGCCCTACCACGCGCTCATGCAGGCGGTCTTCCATCTGATTCAATTTCGCCCGCTCTTTTTCGAGCATCCGATTGACAGGCACTCCCGTCCAACTGGCCACAATTTGGGCTACATCTTCTTCGTCGACCACCTCATCCAAGTTACTCGTTTTCAGCCACGCAGACCGTTCTTGCTCAAACTCGCGCCGCAAAGCCAAGAAATGGGTGCGGAGAATCGCCGCTCGCTCATAATCCCGTTTGGCCCCTGCTTCTTCCTCTTGCTGCTGTAAGGTCGTCAATTGTAATTCTTTTTCGCGCAAGCCACGAGGCATAGAATAGATGTCAATTCGCAATTTCGCACTAGCCTCATCAATTAAATCAATTGCTTTGTCAGGTAAAAAGCGCCCCGTAATATAACGATTGGAAAGTGTCGCTGCGGCTCGCAGGGCACTATCGCTAATCACTAATTGATGGTGGTCTTCATACCGTTTGCGTAGCCCGCGCAACATCTCAATCGTCGTTTCGACATCAGGTTCTTCGACAAAAATTGGATTAAATCTTCTCTCCAGTGCAGCATCTTTCTCAATATGTTTGCGATATTCAGCAATAGTTGTCGCGCCGATGACCTGAATTTCGCCCCGACTTAGCGTCGGTTTGAGCATATTGCTGGCATCAATGCTTCCTGCTGCTGCGCCCGCGCCCACCACTGTATGTAATTCATCAATAAAGAGGATGATATGCCCCTTGGTCGCTCGAATCTCATCAATTACAGCTTTAAGCCGTTCTTCAAACTCGCCGCGAAACTTACTTCCCGCGACCATCCCTGCTAAATCGAGGCTTAACAATTTGCGCCCCCGCAACAACGGCGGGACATCATTTTCGCTAATTCGTTGGGCTAAACCTTCCACAATCGCAGTTTTGCCAACTCCCGTCTCGCCGACCAAAACAGGGTTATTTTTGGTGCGGCGCGTGAGGATGCGCGTGATGCGCGTAATTTCAGCATCGCGCCCAATCACGGGGTCAAGCTGCTGCAATTGCGCCATTTCAGTCAGATCAATGCTGTATTTGCGTAAAATGTCATAGCGACCTTCGGCTCCAGGGTCATCAGAATGTTGATTTCCTCGAATCTCCAGTAAAATCCGCTGAATTCGCTCTGAATCAAGATTAAATGAAGTCAGAATCCGTGCTGAAGCTCCTTCGCGCTCCGCGCAGATCGCCAACAAAAGATGATCAACCCCCACATATTGGTCACTGAGCCGATTAGCTTCTTCTTCGGCCCGTTTGACTAACCGTTGGCTGCGCGGCGTAACATAGACTTGGTTGCCATAACCATATTGACCATAAACTTTGGGGGATTTTTCAAGTTCCCGCTCCACGCGCTGCGCGACCAACTCCGCCTCCACACTTAACCGAGCTAAAGCCCGGACGGTAAGGCCTTCGCGTTGCCGCAGCAGCGCCAGAAAGACATGCTCCACATCTAACTGGGTATGGTGCTGCTCCTGCATGATCTCTTGAGCTTCTTGAAAAGCCTCTTGAGCCTTTTCAGTAAACCGTTCAAGGCGCATCGTTTAGTTCCTTTGTGAAGAGCTATTTTGGCTTTGAGGGCAAAACCTATAGACCCCAAGGTCTTTAGACTTGGGTAGTTGCCAGTATAGCACAAAGCGCTTTGCTCTAAAAGGCGCTTTTTTGTTTTTGGGCCAAATTCTAATTAGGGGGTTCCTAAATTGCCCACTCTGCTGCTATAATGGATAGGGCCTGTTTTTGGTTTGATAAGCAGATTGGCTTTGGTTTCAGTCTGCGTTCAGTGAGGAATATCCGTATGGAAGGCCGAATTCAGATTTTCTTCCAAAAAGATCAGGTCCAAAATGTCCAGTTGTTGCTCCTCAAGCTGACAAAAAATCCGGCAAGTCGGATGCAAGCTGCGGATCAGCAGGAAGAAGTCTTTTTCAAATTTGCTAAAGGGGTCACAATCTTGAGTGCTGAGGTTTTAGGCACTCGATTTGTCAGCAGTGACCCCCATGAACCGCAGCCTATCATCGTTGACCAACAGAAAATCACGCTTATCCC
>DCSM01000133.1:22496-24844 GCA_002325605.1 Chloroflexaceae bacterium UBA1466 | reverse complement strand
TCCTCGCGGCCTTCCTCGCGGCCCTGTTCCAACCCCCGCTCCAAGCCTTCCTCGCGGATGCGTTGAATGTAAGGGGTGTTGCCCAAGACTTCAGCAAATTCCGCTTCAGTTATCAAGGGTAAGAGCAACCGCGGGAGTTCTTGCCCCCGCTTGAGCAAGTCTTCTTTCGTTATCGCACGCATTGGAGTTTCTCCTGTTATCGTCCATAAATCCATTAAACTCCGAATCATCCATTCCACTTCGACGGTTACTTTCGCCTGATGATGGGTCTCGAAACTAACCAAAGCTGCTTGTTTAGCTTTCCGCTGGTGGGCAAACAATTTGAAAAAGGCGTTATGGGGCGTGGCTGGCAACTCACTCAACACAATTAGCCGACTATGAGCTAAAAGGAAACTCGTATTATTATAGACCCCTGGGCTAAGGAGTTGTGTGTAACCCAGCAATTCCCGCGTTCTGCGTTGGGGTTGGCGGGCACTCACGAAGAAGCTCTGGACTTCTTTCTCGGCCAGGCTGCGGGAGCGCAGAAAGAACTCTTCATAGCCCCCTAAAGCTTTAGCCCCTCGCCGCGAGATCGATTCGGTGTACTTGAACTCGATCAGGATATAACGGGCTTGACTTTCTCGAATCCCATCAGGCAGATAAGCTAATTGCTCAGTTGTCCAAGTGCGACTGGTCGTCACGTTCTGGATGAGCAGGATGTCAATTTCAGGGGGCGTGCTACTGACATCAACATTGGTTTGCACCAGAATCCCCGTAGGACTAATCACCTGCTCCAGTAAGCCCCCAAATAGTTCATGCCAGCGGGTGAGTTCTGTTTTTGCTTCCATAGCTCTATTGTAGCATGGATTGCTTGCTTCTTCTTCAATTCAGCCCTTTGCGGTTTCTAAGACCACAAAGGGCTTTGTCTGTTGGTCGCTTGTTCGCCCAAAATCCCTAGCGCACAATGCTGGGAAGATAACTCCTAAACAGGTTGTCAACCTCGCTAGTTGGGGTAGCCATAACGGTGGGTTCTGCTGTGGGGGTAACGGTGGGTTCTGCTGTGGGCGTAATTGTAGGCGTAGGCTCTGCCAGGTTGACATTGATGGTCATGGTATAGGTAGCAGCACTATCCGCGCCGTTAGAATCTGTCACTTGGAAGGCGAAGGTGGTATAAGGGTTGCCAAACTCGTGGGCCGCAGGCGTGAATGACAAGTCCCACTTAGCGAAGACCCCCCAGCCCTTACCCGTGCAATCGCCTGCGCTGGCATAAATGTCATAGCACATCAGGCTGCCTTTCTGCGGAGGTGTAATCACCTTGATGCCCCCAAAATTATCTCCCGTATCAAGATCGTTAAAACCGAAATCATCTGGGTAGAAATGATAGTTGGTATCTACGGTCATGCTGATAGTTTTGTCGCTCCCAGTAGGCTTGTTATTAACCGTGAAAACGTTGATCAGCATCGTATAGGTGATTAGATCACTGCTATAGACGCTGCTAGAATAGAGTCCTTGAAAGGTGAAGGAGGTATAAGAACTACCGCTAGTATTGGCCAATGGCGTAAAGACCAATTGGGTTAGGTCGGGGCAAGTGGTATTAGTGATCATGGGTAGCCCACTACAGGTCAGGCTGCCCACCGAGGGTGTTGTAAGCACCTTGAGTCCCGTAAAGGTAGCTCCTTCACCTTCAGCCTGAGCAAATGTGAAGTCCGTCAGTTGGAACTGATAGGCGGTATTTCGGGGGATGGTGACACTGCTTTCAGGGCTCGTTGGCGATTGCCTAAGCGCAAAGACAGCGATGGCATTGTCATTGCTGCCAGTCACATAGACGTTTTGGTTATCGGGGCTAACCTTCACTGATTCTGCCCCGTCTAGGCCATCTATGGTAAGCGGGCCTTGGGTATCACCATCTTTTTTGATCTCCACAAAGGTAAGCTTACCATCAGTCGGGTTACGGGTAAAGACGGCCACAGAATTGTCATAATAGCCCGCCGCATAGACGTGCTGTCCATCAGGGCTGACCACCACCGAATCCGCAAATTTTAGGCCATCCACAGTATTGCCAGCACTATCCTTCGCGCCGTCTTTCAAGACCTCCACAAAGGTGAGCTTGCCATCAGTCGGGTTACGGGTAAAGACGGCCACGGTTCCACCAAGACTCGCCACATAGACGTGCTGGTTATCGGGGCTGACCACCACTGAAAATGCTTTATACAGCCCATCCACCCCATTCACGCTGTCTTTCAAGACCTCCACAAAGGTGAGCTTGCCATCGTTTGGGTTGCGGGCAAAGACGGCCACAGCATCGTCATCTCTGCCCGTCACATAGACGTGCTGGTTATCGGGGCTGACCACCACCGAGATTGCAAATT
>DCSM01000133.1:17644-22340 GCA_002325605.1 Chloroflexaceae bacterium UBA1466 | reverse complement strand
CACGCTTCCATCAGGACTCGCCACATAGACGTGCTGGTTATCGGGGCTGACCATCACTGATTCTGCCCAGTCTAGGCCATCTATGGTAAGCGGGCCTTGTTTATCACCGTTTTTCAGCACCTCCACAAAGGTAAGCTTGCCATCGTTTGGGTTGCGGGCAAAGACCACAATGTTAGATCCTCCCACATAGACGTGCTGTCCATCGGAGCTGACCACCACCGCCGTCAACACGCCACCATTCAGTCCATCTCTTAGCACCTCCACAAAGTTGAGTTTGCCATCAGTATTGCGGGCAAAGACGGCCACGGCAGAGGTGTTATAGCCCCCCCACATAGACGTGCTTTCCATCGGGGCTAACTGCCACTGAACCTGAACGAGTCAGGCCATCTACAGTGTTCCCCGCGCCATCCTTCGCGCCATCTTTCAGCACCTCCACAAAGTTGAGTTTGCCATCTGGGGCATAAGCAAGAGCATGCTGGAGCGGGGTGGCTAAGGCGGGCCGAATTGTGTGCATTAGGCTAAGAGTCGCCAAAACTAAAACGCCGAGCAGCCCCAGAAGGAGCAGGCGGCGATAGTTTTTGGGGCTTTCAACTGGTCGAAGAGCCTCGTCGCGCAGGTCGTTGGGATTGACGTTGGTTGTCATAATAGCCTCTCTATTTCTTAGATAACCAAATGAGAAACAAGTCAATTATGCCATATCGTTTAGCTGATTTCAAGGGGCAATTTAGGGTTTGATCCGGAAGCCAATCTCCCTAAAAGGGCGCGTTTGACACACTGGCTTTAAGCCGCTATACTAGGGGCATTGTCAGCAAAGTTCTTTCTTAATTGCTCACTTCTTGAATACCAAAGGAAATGTTCACATGGCCGAGAATTGCGAATGCACGGATGGCAGTTGTGGCTCCGCCACCGCCAAAGTCGGGCAACCTGCGCCCGATTTCACGATGAAGACCACCGCCGATTTGGAGAACTTGACCTCCACCGCCTCGCTGAGTGATTACAAGGGCAAATGGCTAGTCTTGTTCTTCTACCCGCTCGATTTCACCTTCGTCTGCCCCACTGAGATTACAGCGATCTCGACGCGCTACGACGACTTTACCAAGCTGGGCGCAGAAGTCTTAGGCGTATCAACCGATTCGGTCTTCTCCCACCGCGCCTGGATTAAGATGTCCCGTGATCAAGGCGGCATTGAAGGTTTGCGCTATCCCTTGGCTTCCGACATTACGAAGGAAGTTGCCCATGCGTATGGCGTATTGGTTGAGGAAGAGGGCATTGCGCTGCGGGGCTTATTCATCATTGACCCCCAGGGCATCTTGCAATATGCCGTGATTCACAACCTCAATGTTGGGCGGAGCGTTGATGAGACCCTCCGTGTGCTAGTAGCCATCCAAAGCGGCGGTTTGTGTGGGGTTGATTGGCACAAGGGCGATACGACTCTCGGATAGACCAGGACTGTAAGAGGTTACAGAAAATAGCTCATCACCCCAAACTATTTTAGGAGCCAGTGAGACCCTTTGGATTGCTAAAATTCAAAGGGTCTTGCCTTCTTCAGAGATTATCTTCAAATTGCAAAGGAGCTAAAGCCATGTACCTCAACTTCAACAACCTCAACCTCTCCCCAAAGATCATTGGGAGCATTACGGCTGTGCTGTTTCTGCTCCTCAGTTTTGGCGTTACCCTCATTTTTCAGGATGTTCAAGCGGTAAACTTCAAAGATTTAAAGATTCGGTGTGCTACGCTGGTTGATGCGCTGCACTATACTTTTGAAGCCTTGTTGGACGACGATCATGTAAGCCTAGACAAACACCGCCTGAGCCATTTGCAAGAATTGGTGGATAACATGGTTTCAATCGAAGATGTAGAAAAGGTGCTGATTCTGGAGCCGAACGGGCAGGTTTTAGTGAGCAGTGATTCCAAGGATTACCAAGCCTTTACTCTAGCTCCCCAGACCCAAGCCTTTCTACGTCAACCCCAAAAGAAACCGCAGACCTTTCTCAGTGCTGCCGATGAATTGGTCACGCTGCAAGCGATTTGGGGAAAGCAGCAAAGTAGCCCAAAGCTGTTGGGTATAGTTGAGGTTCGCATGCAAGGGTTGGGTGAACAGATGGAAGCTCAAGAAGTTGCCTGGCGGATGCTAGGGCTTAACCTAGGGGGCTACCTGCTGTTGGCGGGGGTCTTGTGGTTGGGGTTGCACACTCAATTGATTAAACCCATTAAACTTTTAGTGAACTTAATGCAGCGCTTTCAAGCGGGGGAACACACCGTTCGTTGTCAGCTAAACCGTACCGACGAGCTTGGGCTTTTGGCACGAACCTTTGATAACTTAGCCGATGAGCTTGTCCAGTTGGTCAAAAACCTGGAAGGCCATGTAGCGGCGAAGGCCGACCAGAATGCAAAGCTGGCCTCCATGCTGGCCGAACTCCAGGCTACGGTAGCCGAGCGGAGCCAGTTAGCTGTCGAGCTCAAGAAGACAGCGATTCCCCTGATCAAACTCTATCCGCAGGTTATCCTTGTCCCGCTCATCGGCAACCTTGATGGTGGACGGGCCCACCATTTTCAGACCCTGCTGCTTCAAGGGGTTGAAAAGCAGCAGGCCCGCAAAGTGATCCTTGACCTGACGGGGCTTATGGGGATCGAAAGCCATGTAGCCACCATGCTTCTGGAGACGGCCCAAGCCATCCGCTTGCTAGGGGCTGAAGTAATCCTTGTGGGAATCACGCCCGACGTAGCCCAAAGTCTCGTGCATTTGGGCCACGACCTCTCCCACTTGATCACCTTAGCAGACCTGGCGGAAGGGATTGAATATCTTTTCAAGCAGTTGGGGCTACTTACCAGAGCTACATTGCACCGCCAGATGGCGTAGGGCATCCTGCCTGGCGCAGGCTAGACCATGCGACCTTCGCGGTTTTGCAAACCGTGAAGGTCGCTTTCTTCTTCCATATATTTCTATTTAGCTCCCAGACCACAAGCTCACCTGGCGGCCTCTCTTGGCTTCTGGAATCCACAGCTTTAGCTGTGGCCCAACGGCTGAAGCCGTTGATTCCTCTCAATTCAATCCATAAGACCCTGGCGGCCCCCCTTATCTTATGGAGTCAACAGCTTTAGCTGTTGCTCAACGGCTGAAGCCGTTGATTCCTCTCAATTTGGGGCGGCGTAGAATAGGCTTCTAGCCGTTCCATTCAAAGGTTGGGGCATGGCTTGCCAAAAGCCCTAAGAACCTCTATAATAGCCCTATGACACCAAAAACAAAACGCGCTTTGCTCCGCAAGCTGCGGTCTCTTATACCCCTGCTCTTCTTCCCTTTAGTCGCTATTCTGCTGGTTTCTGGGCTAGTAATCGTGCAAGGTTCACAGACTGGAGCCAGCCATGCAGATGCGATTCTTGTAATCTTGCCCAGCGAAGGGGAACGGCCTTTTGTAGAGTATGGGCTTAACCTTTACCGCCAAAACCAGGCTAATCTTCTGCTGATCTTTGGGGAAAACCCTGAGAAGGCCCAGCAATACCTTCAGGAGCAAGGCTTATCTGGTGATGCTTATCTAGTGGTCAAGAGCGCTACCAAGCAGCTTCTTATGGGGGAGGTCGTAGCGCAGGCCTATCAGCATGAGATCCGCACGGTGTTGGTGGTAGATGCTCCTGTGAGGATGCTTCTCGACCTCAAGCAGGCAGGAGATCAAGGGTTGGAAGCCTACGGTGCGCCCTTAACCAGCGAGCAACCTAATATCGGCGCGGTACTTCAAGCGGCTCTGAACTATTGGGGTTATCTACTTGTGGGGGAACGTTAGCCCCCTTCCTGCGCCCCAGCGAGAAGGGGCAGAAAGGGGACATGGAAGGTAGAAAGAGGTTGTTTAGCGGAAGAAGAGGAAGACCAAAGCAGCTACTCCACCCCCGATTAAAGAGCTTAGAAGGTTGACCAGGTCGTTGTTTAACCAGCGCCAGCCCCTTACAAAGGTGTTTGGTGTGCCATCCTTCCCAACGACCCTTTCAGTCTCTTTGCCATTGGGGTAGCAAAAGATCGCTTGCTTAGTCGCCCCCATCAAGCTGTCGCTCATTGAACCAAAGAAGCCCCCTAAAAGCCCTGCGGGGATAAACCACCACAGAAGGGCCTTGTGGGCCAGGAAGGTGAAGCAGAGCATAGCCAGCCCAATCAGCAAGCCTCCTGCCGCCGATGCTACGGAGCCATGCACCGTTATTCCCCCCGACGTTCCCGCTTCCACAGGCTTCCCCGTCGTGATGAGGCGAGGTTTGTCGGGGCTAAGAACCCCTAACTCCGTAGCCCAAGTATCAGCGGTGACGGTAGCCATCACCCCCAGAAAGGCAGCCATAAGAAGCGGTGGTTGCTGAAGTAGACCATAGAGTAAGGCAAGGAAGGCCCCTACTCCCCCATTGGCTAGAGCCTGCGCGAAATCCCGCTTCCCGCCCTTCGCAAACTTCTCCGCCGCCCGTGCTTCCTTTATCTGCTCCTTGTAATGCGAAAGGAAGCTACTACTCAGAAAGAAGGTAATCAGCGTCAGGCCCCACGGCCAGCCCCCAAACCCAAAGGTTAGCGTCCCCGTCAGGACTGCTCCCGCCCAGCCGCTCCGTGTGAGGGAGCCGCGCCAATAGGCTAGACCCCCGATCCCCGTACTCAAAATCAAGCCCAATGCAATCTGCTCAAGCATCATTCCTACCTACTTTGCGTTGCTCACTACCTGGTCACGCT
>DCSM01000133.1:0-17487 GCA_002325605.1 Chloroflexaceae bacterium UBA1466 | reverse complement strand
AAGAACCGCATCTTCATACATTACCTTGCTGAAGGGGCTGTTTCCCCTTCAACGCCCTTAACCTTCTAACAACTGCGGGTGGCTCTTTGGCTTCCCTCTCCTGCTGCCCTTGCTCGCGCCAAGCGTGGAGCCGCGCCAGATAGCTCTCCATCGCCTGCCGATTCTGGTGATAGTAGGTAAGGGTAGCATAAACCTCTACTGGGCGCAACGTGCCATAGTAACTCACGATCTCCTCGGCTGAATAGCCTTCCAAGTAGAGGTCTAAGAGATCATCTATCCCCAACCGATGCCCTTTAAGCCGAATATCATCGGGATTAAGGAAATCAAAATATTCTTCTAATTGCATTTTCTTCTCCAGCTTATTTCAAAGTACGGCCTCACGCCGCAAAGGCCTGTTCCTGCAAGCTTACCTTCTTCAACCGTTTAGGAATTTGCAATAAGGCGTGTTCCAACTCCCGCACAATCAAGGTCTTGACCACTTCATTGGGTACTAAAAAGGCTACGGGCCCCAGAAGTGGAGCCAGATCAAGGACTAAGGTCAAACGAATATCCGTCCCCAAAACCCCAGGCGCGAGGGCCCAATGGACTTTGACTGGCAAAGGTTTCTGTACGACAAAGCTAATTTCACGCTCCTCAACCCACGTAAGTTTGCCTTCGCAATGAACCATATCAACAATTTGCCCAATCCAAATGTGCATTACTAAGTGAGCCTGATTGGTCTGAAGGTTTGTCATCTCTGCTTTCCGCAAGCGAGGCAACAAATCCATCAAACCATCGGGGTCGGAGAGCGCCAAAAAGACTTCAGCAGGGGTAGCGTTCTCGACATAGTGGCGCAGGTCAACCTTGATCATCGCATCTTCCTTGTATAACTTAGGGACCAATAAGTTTGCTGGCTTTGCCCGCTCTGCATTGTTTTGCCCCGCGCTGCTCGTTTTCAAGCCTATCTATCTTGCGGCGGCCAAGTTGAGATTATTCTGCCCCCATGTTACAATTTACCACGAGGAGGTTTATAGAAAACTATGAGTGAATTAAAAGATAAGCTAATTCTCGTCGTTGATGATGAACCGCGCTTAGTCAACTTCATGCGGATGAACCTGGAGTTAGAAGGGGCGCGGGTCGCCAGTGCGCTGAGTGGCAAAGAGGCTTTGGAACGCGCTCGCACCGACATTCCCGATGTTATATTGCTCGACATCATGATGCCTGAAATGGATGGTTTCGAGACTCTCAAGCGTTTACGCCAATTTTCGCAAGTTCCCGTCCTGATTCTTACAGCTAAAGCCGAAGAAGATGACCGAGTTCGCGGTTTGGAATTAGGTGCTGATGATTATATCGGCAAACCCTTTAGTCACCGCGAATTGGTTAGTCGGATTCGGGCTGTCTTGCGCCGTCATTATACCACACCGCCCGTGCCCCAAACCCAAGTGCAGGTTGATGCGCGGCTGCTGATTGACTTTGCGCGGCGGGAGGTCTATGTTGCGGGGCAATTGGTCAAGCTGCGCCCGACGGAATATCGGTTGCTCTATCATCTGGTGCAAAATGCAGGCTATGTTCAAACGCATCAAATGCTGTTGAATAAGGTTTGGGGGCCTGAGTACCGTGATGAAAGTCATTATCTTAGGCTCTATATCACCTACCTGCGCCAGAAGCTGGAAGAGAATCCCTCTAATCCGAGGTATATTCTTACAGAACGCAGCGTAGGTTATCGGTTTGTAGATTTTATTCATAAGCCTTTAGAGCCTCTTGCTTCCTAAAGCAAATTTAGTAGCCCAAAAATATGCTTGAAGATAGAACCAAATTGGCTTTTCCAGACAAGGGCCAGACTACGATTCCGTTGCTTTTTGAGCCGCGAGTCTTGCGTTGTTTAGCGGCGGGGCCGGGCGGGCGGCCCCTTACCGTTTTATTGGATACGGGAACTGACACTTCAGCAATTGATCTGGGGTTAGCGCAACGTTTAGGCTTACGTTTAGGTGAATTTGGCCAAGGCCAAAGTGCGACAAGTGATACGGTCTGCTTCACAGAGACAATTTTGCCCTGGTTAAGATTAGGCGATCTGACTTTTCTAAATCTTTTCGTCCTCGCGTTAGACCTCAGAGAGGCTCCTTTCCATGTAGATATTATCTTAGGCTACAATGTCTTGTGCCAACTTATTTTGCACATAGATTACGCTAAACTTTCCCTGCGCCTAAGCCATCCTGATCTGGGCGATAATGAAAGTCTTTCATTATCTCTTATTACGCTCCCGCTTACTTTTTTTGACCATTTTCCCGCCATCCCAAATGCGATTCTCGCTGAGACCATTCACTTAGCAACCGTTACGATAGATACTGGTTCAAATGGAGGTTTGACGCTTGGCCCCGATTTAGCGGCCCAATTTGGCTTGCAAAGAGAGGCGGAGGCGGTCAAATTGGGGCAGGGCGCAGGCTTTACGGGAAGCTGTGAAGTGTTACACGGCTGTGCTTCTTCACTCCGTTTCGGCTCGCTCGTGCTGCGCGATGTCGCGGTAGATAGCCCTGGCGCAGGCGCGGGCGACCTGCGACGCGAAGGGCGAGCCAACATCGGCAACCAACTTTTAGCCCGTTTCACCGCTCTGACGCTTGACTATGGCCGCAAACTTTGTCTTTTGCAACCTTAATGCTCTTGGAAGGTAATGATGAAGCAAAAACCAATTTTAAGTCAAATTTATCCTAAAGTTCTTGATTTCTGTTATACATTTCTCTGCTTTGGTCTCAGGTTAAAGCGTTCTCTCACTCGTGCTATTGAACTAGGTACACGATTATTAGTGATAAAAGATGATCAAGTACTTTTAGTACGGCATCGGACAGGTAAAAATCCCTGGAGCTTACCTGGCGGGGGCGTGAAGGCTGGCGAGACAGCGGCGGATGCGGCCAAACGCGAAGCTCGTGAAGAAGCAGGTTGTCTGATTGAAATCAAACAATTGCATGGTGTATTTCATCTCTTTCGCGCAGGTTTTAGCAATCATGTCATCGTTTTTCTGGCTAAACCGCTCTCTGAAATCGCTCCCCCAATCAATAATATTGAAATTGCGGAAGCCTGTTTTGTCCCGCTCAAGCAATTACCTGCTACGCTTGACTTTGGTAGTCGGCGCAGAATAGCAGAACATCTGCGCGGCGAAGCTAATTTGACTCTTGAATGGTAGAATAAACTTCGCAAAGCCTTGAAAGGGAACTAAAATGCCTTATACTCCAATTTTAGCAACGCTCGGCTACATTTTATCGCCAGATAAAACCTCAGTCTTGATGCTTCATCGCAATAGTCGCCCCGATGATCAACATTTTGGTAAATATAATGGACTTGGCGGTAAGATTGAGCCGCAAGAAGATATTGTAAGTGGGATGCGGCGCGAGATTTGGGAAGAATCTGCGCTTGAAGTTCGCTCAATGACTTTACGGGGCACGATCAATTGGCTGGGCTTTGGCAAAAATGGTGAAAGTTGGTTTGTCTTTATCTTTCGCATTGATGCTTGGCAAGGAATACCGCTTACATCTAACGAAGAAGGTACTTTAGAATGGATACCGCTGCCTAAACTAATGGCTTTGAATCTATGGCCAGGCGATAAGTTTTTCTTACCGCTTGTTTTCAATACTGATCCTCGTCAATTTCACGGTGTAATGCCTTATGAAAATGGGGAAATGGTAAGTTGGAACTATCAACTTATCTAAGGAATGAGGGAAAAATGAATGCAAAAGTGCAAATTCACGACTGGTATAAGCAATACCAACAACTCAAAGCCCAAAGCGCTGACGCGATTCTCTTTTATCGCCTCGGCGATTTTTACGAAACTTTCGATGATGATGCGAAATTGGTCGCTGAAGTTTTGGAAGTCACCCTGACGCGCAAAGATTATGCGGTGGCAAAAGTTAAAGGTAGTGAGAAACTTTATTGCCCAATGGCCGGAATTCCCTATCATGCAGTGGAAAGCTATGTTGCCCGCTTAGTCAATTTAGGTTATCGGGTTGCGATTGCCGAGCAAATCAGTGAGACCGCCTCTACTAAAACCGATACGCGGCCTCGCTCGGTCTTTGACGTAGGGGATAAAACTATTGGGCAGCAACGAGGGGTTGCTCATCGAGAGATTGTACGGGTGATTACGCCAGGCACAGTTACCGATCCCGTCATGTTGACTGCGGTGAAAAACAACTATCTCGCGGCGGTCATTGCTGAAAAAGAGCAAATCGGGTTGGCTTTTGTAGATTTAAGCACAGGCGAATTTGCGGCAACGGAGTTTACGGGGGAGCGGGCGGCCACGCAACTTGAGGGCGAATTAGCCCGTTTGCAAGTTTCTGAAGTCCTTGTTCCCGATTCTGAAGCCTTGCGCTTGCCGCATATCGCGCCGACCACGGCCCATTTAGCGCAAGACCTCGCGCCGATGACCAAAGAGGAACGTAGCACACTTTTGCCGCACGAAAGGGTTGCGCGGCGGTTGGAACAGGAAAGCAGTGCCCGTTGGATTCAGGGCAACGTTACCGCTTTGCCAAGCTGGCGCTGGGAGCTTGCCACGGCCCGCGATGCTTTGCTTCAGCAGTTAGGCGTGCAAAACTTGACGGGTTTCGGTTTAGATGATAAGCCATTTGCTACGCAAGCCGCAGGAGCTATCTTACAATACGTTTTGGAAACCCAGAAAAGTCAAGTGGCGCAGATTACAACGTTGCATGTCTATACGACAAGCGAGTTTATGTTTCTTGATCCACAGACTCGGCGCAATTTAGAACTCCTTGAAAGTAGTAGTGGGAAAGCCAAAAGCTCATTGATCGGGGTTTTAGATCAGACGAAAACCCCAATGGGCGCAAGACTCTTGCGAAAATGGTTATCGCAACCCTTACTTAACCTTGAAATTTTGCAGACGCGCCAAGAAGCAGTTGCTTTATGTGCCAATGATGGGCTGCTCCGAGCCGAATTGCGGCAAGCTTTAGCGGGTGTGGGCGATATGGAGCGGTCTGTGAATCGGGTTTTGCAGGGCGCGAATACGGCTACGCCGCGTGATTTAGTCCAATTGCGCCAAGCGCTTCGCATTTTGCCCGAAGTTGCTAAGACGGTTGAGAAGGTGCTTTTTACTACTTTTACGCCTGAAGCAACGCTTCCACCCGCTCAGAAAACTGTGCAAAAAGCTAAGGTTGAGGATGATAATGATTTATTCGCTGATGATGAGGTTGAATCGGCGAATAATCAAGAAAATGATCAAGAAATTGATCTCTTTGATCACTGTGCTTTAGCTTTAGATTTTCTCGAAAAAGCCTTAGATGATGAGCCACCTGCTTTATTGGGGGCTTCAAACTATTTGCGGGCTGAGGATGGGAGTGGAAAAGCACGCTTAGTCATTCGGCCTGGCTTTGATGAGAAAATGGATGAAGTAGTTTCAGCCAGCCGCGACGCGCAGGATTGGATTAACAATCTGGAGGCCCAAGAGCGCGAAAAGACAGGGATAAAGGCGCTGAAAGTTGATTATAACAAGGTTTTTGGCTATTATATCGAGGTTTCTCGCAATGCTAGTGGCCAAGTTCCGCGCCACTATGAGCGTAAACAGACTTTGGTTAGCGCAGAACGCTATATTACGGCAGAATTGAAGGAATATGAAATTATCGTCCTCAATGCTCAACAGCGTTTAGTTGAATTAGAACGCGATGCTTTTGGCCGAATCTGTCGAGAAATAGCGAAATATGGCCCTCAATTGCGAACCATGGCCCAGAATTTAGCGCAAATTGATGTTTTCCAAGCCTTAGCGGAGGTTGCGGTCCGCGGGCGTTATGTGCGCCCGAAACTCAATGAAAGTACCAATTTGTACATTTCTGGCGGGCGACATCCTGTTGTTGAGCAAGCATTGGGCGATATTTTTGTCCCAAATGATATTCAAACCAATACAGAAGACCAACAATTGCTCATTATCACGGGGGCAAACGCCGCAGGAAAGAGTACGGTCTTACGGCAAGTGGCTTTAATCGTTTTACTTGCTCAAATTGGTAGTTTTGTTCCCGCCAATGAAGCTGAAATTGGTTTGGTTGATCGGATTTTCACACGCATCGGGGCGCAAGACGATATTGCAACGGGGCGAAGCACGTTTATGGTCGAAATGACCGAAACAGCAGCTTTATTAGTTCAAAGTAGTCGGCGAAGTCTTATCATTTTAGACGAAGTCGGGCGCGGTACAAGCACTTATGATGGTATGGCGATTGCACGAGCCGTCGTTGAATATATCCATAACGAGCCACGCCTCCAGTGCAAAACGCTTTTTGCCACGCATTATCACGAACTAACCGCTTTAGAAGAGATTTTACCGCGCATTCGCAATTATCACATGGCGGCTGTTGAGCAAGAGGGTAAAGTGTTGTTTCTCTATGAGCTACGACGCGGGGGAGCGGACAAAAGTTATGGCATCCATGTCGCTGAACTGGCGGGAATTCCTCGCGCTGTCATTCGGCGGGCTACGGAATTGCTTGCTGAATTGGAAGGCAAAGACCGTGAGAAATTAGCGAAGAAAGAGATTTCGCAAGCTGATTCTGTGGAATCAAGTGAGGAAAATACGCCTCAACCGCAAATCTCTTTTGCTGACACAATTTCAAATCCCGTTCTGGAATATCTCAGACGCTTGAATATCCATGAACTTACGCCGATTGAGGCGATGACTAAGCTTTACGAATTGCAAAAGCTGGCGCGGGATGTGGTGTGATCTGCGGATTAGCGCAAGCAGGCAGTTTTTGATGCAATTGTGCCCAACCCCTTATGAGTTTGTCCTCTAATACGACGCTTAATCGGTGCTAAAGCTAACAAAGAACGGTGTTCGCAGCTTGAATTGTTGCGAACACCGTTTTGATTTTGCTGATTAGTAGGCGTGTGATTAGATTAGGTTTTTGAATATACTTGCAATAACCGATCAGTGTCATCGTCAAGGTTGCTATACCAAGTCAATCCTCGCAGATAATCACAATTTGAACAAGCATCTATTTGGCTTCGTTTCCCACTGAGATGTAATAGTCTAAAGGTTCTTAGTTTCTCTCCAGCCCAAATTTCTGTCAAACTTTGAGTTCTGAGATCACCAACAACTGTTCCATGGCTCCAATCCACACAGCAAATTGAGGTTGTTCCGTCAAAATTAACAGCAAGCTTTGAAAATGCTTCTGGACAAACCAAGCGTTCTTTAATTTCAGTGATCCCACCCATGCCAGTAGTGACGGTACGCCCTAATTTAAAGTCCGTAACATCTGATCTTGACCACCCCATGATCTGATCTATGTTCAAAGAGTCAGAAATAGGCGAGAAGTCTGCAATGAATTGCTCCTTTTCTTCGTCGGATAAACCTGAATCTAGTATTTTTACATGAATTTTCAAGTTACTAATTCTACGTTCTTTCTCTTTGAAAAGAAACTCAACATTACTCTTTATCTTGGCATAATTACCAAAAGTTTGAGTTATTTCTCTGTAACCAATGTCTGTCGTATGCTCAACTGAAATCCGCATGGCATCCAAACCACCTTCAATAAGTTCTATTACTCTTTTCGTCTCTAAAATTGCACCGTTAGTTGTGATTTCAATGCTTTCGCTAACTCCTTGTTTTTTTGCATAGGCTATCATTTTTCCTAGATCTTTATTCAATAAAGGCTCACCATCCTTATACAAGTGCAACCGTTTTACCTTTGAATCATTTGCTTCGCACATGAAACGAAGGTCATCTATTATCTTGACAAAAAAATCATATTTCATGGAGCCTATCGGTCTTCCGACTTGTTTTAACAGATCATAATTTCCGGTAGGGCAAAACCTGCAACGAAAATTACACTGATTTGTAGGCTCTATCATGATAGAAAAGGGCACAGTTATAGGTAATAGATCTTTCAATGCGTATGGTTTTGACTTCATCTAGGTTCTTCCTTATCAATTGAGATCATTCGAGTAGGGCAATGAATTTTAACAAGTGATTCTAATAATCACTGTATCACCCACTTTTTTCACAAACTGGTCAGTAATTTGTAACAGATGAAATATGATTTGTCAATCCTTCACGTCACGCCTGACTTGATTGAGACTTGGATTGATTACAAGCGGCAGCACGAGGTTATCCCGATGCAATTTATGAGTTTGTCCTCTACTCTGATGCTTTATCATCGCTAAAGCTAACTAAGAACGGTGTTTGTAGCAATTCAAGCTGTGAACACCGTTTTGATTTTGGCTGTTAGATAATAGCCGTTATTTCAAAGACATTTGCAATGCACAAAAGCGTAGCTCCAGGCTTTGCGGCCCGGTGCTACGCTTCGTTTCGATCCAATTCCAATGATGAGAAAGCGAAAATCAGCCTTCAGAACTACGATCTAAGATGACGTAGAGTAGTTCTAATAAGACACTTTTCACACTTTCCCGATCCGTCGCCACACACGGAATAACTTTGATGCGCGGGGGCTGACGCAAGGCCAGCCGGAGTTCGTCGGGCGACCAGGCATTTGGGCGATCTTGTTTGTTGGCCGCAACCACATAGGGCGTATCGCGGTAGGAAATAAAGAAATCAATGATGCGGTTGGTTTCGCGGAAAGTCTCTGGGCGCGTGCTATCGACCAAAATGACCAGGCCCAGCATCCCCTCCGACAAAATTTCCCACATAAAGTCAAAGCGTTTTTGACCTGGTGTGCCGAACAGATGCAGCACAAGGTCATTGCCAATCGCGATCCGCCCAAAGTCCATCGCCACTGTAGTTTCTTTTTTGATCGCCTTGGTATCGTCAGTGGCGCGTCGCTCGGTTGAAACGACCTCGATCTCGCTGATGGTCTTGATGAACTCGGTCTTACCAGAGTTCACCGCCCCGCTAATAACCATTTTTACCGTCTGCACACCGGCCCTCCGCTACGATGCTGTGCCCTGGCTGGAGCGTCCCACACTTTACATAGTTTGGATACGGTTAATAATCCGGGAGACCAAACTCCGTCGGAGCTTGGGCTGGTCTTGTGCGCCTTGGGCGAGTTGCGCGGCGGTTGGCTTTTTGATAATGTCCACCAAGCCCGCCGTTGCAAACCCGTACATAATGCGACAGACATCAAATTCACTCAGATTGGTGTTCTTGGCGATGCTTGCCATCGTATCTTTGCCATTGATCCGGGCAAAAACTCGCCATTCTTCGGGGGCCAGCTTGACCCCCTTCGCCTTCTCGCCGGGTTGGTCAACAAACCGCGCCACCAGATCGGTGCTAGGGATGCGGTCTCGAATCCGGCCCCACTCATCAATGCGCCGGACCCCTTCCATAATCAAGTTTTCAATGGACAAGGGAGTCGGCAAAATCGGGGACTCAAACTCTGGCTTTTGGCCATGTTCAAACCGAAAGGCCCCCTCCGGCCAACCAAAAAGACTGTAAACAACTTCTTCTTCCACGTGGGTTTGCAAGGTGCGCTGTAACTCTTCTTGGGGAAGAAGGTCTTCCTTGAGCAGCACCTGAGTCATCGGTAGATTGCGCCCACTGCGTTCATAGGCCTGCGTAAGAGCTCCTGCTTGCTCTGGGGTGAGCTTTTCGGCTTGCACCAAAAAATCAGTGAGTTTCTCGTCGTGGCACAAAGCGGCGTAGGTAAGTTTACCCTTTTCAAAGAAAAGGATCGCCATTTCGTTTTCCCGATTCAAGTGCAAACACCCCGTCTTGTAACCACGGTCCACGAGATACAAGAAATCTGAAAGCCCAAAATCTTGGATGTTGCCAACCAACGCCATCGTCATGCCTCCAGGGGCGCTATGCCGTCACTTGATGTAGACTTCATAGGTACAATGCAGCAAAGAAAGCCTCCGCTTCTGCGGGTCTAAGAGCTTGCCGCAAGCCTCCCCATCTAAGTACCAACCTACCAACCAACTCGCCTTGGGGCGATAAGGTTGGCCTCGCTAATTAAGATGAGTATAGCACTAAGTGGTTATGGCTGCAAGCAGAGAAACAAATCAAGCTCCCGTTCTGAGGCCCCATTCCTCCCTTGGGCAAAAGACTTGAGTTTCAACCCCATCCGCAAGCAGAACGGGTCGCAGAGCAGCCAGCGCGACGGCCAGCATCTCATCATCGGGTTGGCGGGTCGTAAGCTGTTGGAGCGCGATTGACGGCGCTAGAAAAAGGCGCACCCAAGGACGATGATACTGGGTTGTCACCAACCTGAGCCATTCATAAGCTAAGGCTGCAATGAGCGGAAAAAGCAAAACCCGCGAAAGGAGTTTGGCCCAGAGGGGCAATTCCCCAAGCAAGAGGAAGACCCCAAAGCCAATCACAATCACGATACCCAGGAAACTTGTGCCACAGCGGGGGTGAAAGAGTGAGAAATCGCGGATGCCTTCAACGGTCAGGTTAGCTCCTGCTTCATACGCATTGACAGCTTTGTGTTCGGCTCCGTGATACGCAAAAAGGCGTTGAACTTCGGGGAGCTGGCTAATCGCAACAATATAGCCGATCAGAAAGCCCAAGCGCAGCAAACTTTCCAAAACCTCGCGCAATAAGACTGAGGCTCCCAGATAAACTGTCAGATTAGCAAGAAATGAAGGCAGAAGAAGAAAAAAACTTATTCCCAAGCCGATAGAAAGAGCCATAGCTCCTTTTGTTTCGCCTTTGGATGCTTCTGCATCTTCACCAAACGCTACACTGGCCGAGAAATTCAGCGCCTGCATCCCCAATTTGAGCATATCCCAAATTAACAACATCCCCCGCAAGATCGGTAACTTTGCCCAAATGTGGCGTTGCTTGTTAGCCAGCACAAAGTGCTGAAGAGCAATCCCGCCCGTAGGCTCCCGTACTGCAACGGTTGCTTGGCGTTGCCCGCGCATCAGCACGCCTTCAATCACGGCTTGGCCCCCGTAGGGGAAAGTTTGCTCGCTCATTTGGGTTTTCCCGCGCAAGTTTCAGAGGAAAAAAAGATACTCATGAAACCTATCATAAACCTGAGAGCATTGTAACACAAAATTCCAATGCGCTCAAATGCCCTGGGCAAAAACTTCCAGCTATTCGATGGTCTGATTCTGGCGCTGGGCGAGCGAACGGGCCGAAGCTTTAGCGCCAGTCAGAAAGCCTGAGAGCCGAATGATCGGCGAAACTACTCGTTCGGCAACAAAACTGGTTGTGGTAGTCAAGGTCGTTGTTGAAGTCCGCACATTACTGGTCAATTCACGCGTATTGTTTAACACTTCTTCGACTTTCACCACTGTCGAGTCGAGCTTGGGCAACAACGACTCTTTTGCCAAGCGATGAAGGGACGTAACTACATAGAGTAAGGCCAGCAGAAGCACAATTGTCAGGAAGGAGCCGATCAGCTGAAAAACGGCCAGAATAACGATGGCAATATCCCGCGCTGCTTCCCGAAAAGCGGGAAAAATTGCTGCACAAACTATGAAGCCAAGGGTAACCAGAGCCAAAATTGCTGCGCCGATCCCGATCCATTTCACCATGTAGCTATAGCTCCTATCAGAAAGAGAAGGTTAGCCTATTATAACAGATTTATTTGAAAGCTGAATTTTTCGGCCCGCCCAGCCGCGAAACGGCAATTATCAGGAGCCAAGCAAAGATTACGGCTTCCAGAACAGGTACGCCAGCAGGGGAAGCCAAACCAAGTGGCAATCTTAGATTTAGCAGATAGACGAGAAAACAACCGATCAGGGCGGCCAGCCAAAAGATCAAAATTTGCAGCCAGCGGTGGCCCCAAAGGATGTGAGCTAAGGAAGCACAAACCGTAGCTAAAAGAAATAAGAGCAGCCCTGCTGGGCTAAGGTCTTGGAGGGAGAAAAAGGTCATTTTTCGCTCTGGAAAGGCTCAATTTGGGCAATATAGCCGCCGCCAAGGACTCTTTCCCCTTCAAAGAGGACGGCAGCTTGGCCTGGCGTAATTGCAGGCTGCGGTTGCACAAACCTGATTTGCAGCTTCTGGTCGGCTAAGGGCTTTACAAGGGCTTCGGCGGCCTTGGCTCTGGCCCGAATCTGAACTTGGCAAGGGAAAGTTTCTGCGGGCCATTCTGCGCTTATAAAACTTGTGTGTTCAACTAGAAAGGTTTTTTGCAATTTAGCCTCGCTTGGCCCAACGATCAAAGCGTTTTGAGCAAGATCAAGTTTTAAGACAAAGAGAGGCTTTCCTTTTGCCAAGCCTAAGCCTTTTCGTTGCCCAACCGTGTACAAAGGTAAGCCTTGATGCTGCCCAATTTCTTGGCCGTGCTGGTCAAAAATCGGGCCTGGCACGAGAAGTGCGGGAGCTTCAGCACGCATAAATTGCCGATAATCATTTGAAGGAATAAAACAAATATCTTGGCTTTCAGGGCGCGTGGCCGTGATTAAACCGCGTTTTTGGGCTTCGGCCCGAACCACAGCTTTGGTAAAATCTCCCAGGGGAAATCTAAGCTGGGCTAAATCGCGCTGCTGAAGCATAAAAAGAACATAGGCTTGATCTTTTGTTGAATCAAGACCTCTTAAAAGCAAATACTGTTGATCAAAATATGATATTCGTGCATAATGTCCAGTAGCTAGAGCTTCAAAACCATTGTTTAGAGCATATTCCAGCAGCAAACCAAATTTTATCTTCTCGTTACAAGCTAAACAGGGATTAGGCGTTGCGCCACGAGCATATTCTGCAATAAAATGGTCAATGACTAACTGTTGAAATTCGCGTTGATAATTGAGAATCAGGTGGGGAAAACCAATTTGGGAACAGACCGCCTGGCTATCAGCAACCATTGCTTGCGAACAACAAGGATTAGGTGAGCCATCACCAGCCCAAAGCCGCAAGGTCACACCTACAACTTCGTGGCCTTGTTCGTGAAGTAAAGCCGCTGTGAGAGAGCTATCAACGCCCCCGCTCATTGCAACCAGAATTTTAGCCATTATCGGCGCAGAAAACCGCTAACTCTAGTTTCCAAAACGGCAGCCGCCCCGGCCTGGCGCAAAGCTTTGGCGACAGTGGCGCGGTCTTCTTCGGTGGTTAGGGCAAACATCACGCCGCCCCACCCGCCTCCTGAAAGTTTGGCTCCCAAAGCCCCTGCAACATGAGCCGCCGTGACTAAACGTTCCAATTCGGGGGAGGAAACCCCCATTTCCTCTAAGAGAATTTGGTTTTCGTTCAAAAGCAGTCCAAGTTCAATGAGATTTCCACGATTCAATGCGCCACGAGTCTGCTTTACCAAAGCCCCAATCTTATTAAAGATCGTTTCATAACGCAAAGTTTCGACTTGACGGCGCTCGCGCACTTTCCCCACAGGCAAATGAGTCGGGCTACGAAGGCCCGTATCACCAATAACGAGGTTTAAGGACGTGCCCATGGTCAAAGGTTCAATGGTCGGCAAATGGGCAGAACTTTCTGAACGCACAAACCAAATCGCTTGTTGATAGGCAATAACTGCATTATCAATGCCACTCGGCGTACCATGATAGCGTTGCTCACTAACATTCGCTAATTGGGCCACTTCTTTGGGGGTTAGTTTAACCTTAAATTGCTTCGCCAGAGCCTGAATTAACGCCACCGCGACAGCGGCTCCACTTCCCATCCCGCTTGCAATTGGAATGGCCGAGCTAATCGTCACCGAAAAATCCGTCGCCTCGGCCTTTAAATAGGCCAGCGTGGCCCGAATCAACTCGCTCAAAGGGTCAGGATCTGCAATGTCAACGACCCAACTTTTTTCCATTTGAGGCGCATGAACCAGAATCCCGCACCCCGCTGGCTCAGGTTGAATCTTAACGGTTGCACAAACATTTTCAAGCGGCAAAGCAATGGCTGGCCGGCCATAAACTACCGCGTGTTCCCCACAAAGAATCAGTTTGCCCGGCGCACTTGCTTCAATCATCGTTATTCCCACTCAATAGTTGCCGGTGGTTTGGAGGAAAGATCGTAGACTACGCGGTTGACTCCCGCGACTTCATTGACAATCCGACTACTGAGGCGGGCCAAAAAATCAAAGGGCAAACGGGCCCAATCGGCGGTCATATAGTCTTCCGTCGTGATGGCGCGGAGCGCAATGGTATCCGCATAAGTGCGCCCATCGCCCATCACGCCCACGCTTTGAACGGGCAAAAGAACCGCAAAGGCTTGTTGCACTTCCCGGTAGAGCTTCGCAGCCCTAAGTTCGCTGAGGAAAAGGTCATCGGCGTGGCGCAAAGTAGCTAAACGTTGCTGACTGAGGGGGCCAAGAATCCTTACCGCCAGCCCTGGGCCTGGGAAAGGATGTCGCCAAACCCAATCTTCAGGCAAGCCTAATTCTAAACCTGCCGCACGAACTTCATCTTTGAAGAGGAAACGAAGCGGCTCAACTAGCTTTAAGTGCATATCCGCTGGCAGACCACCAACGTTATGATGGGTTTTAATTTTGGCCCCTTTAGCCCGATCTGGCGCAGTACTTTCAATCACATCGGGATAAAGCGTGCCTTGAGCAAGAAATTTAATCTCCTCTAAACGGCGGGCTTCGCGCTCAAAGATGCGAATAAAGCGTTCCCCAATGATTTTACGCTTTTGCTCTGGGTCAAAAACTCCTTCAAGCGCGGTCAGAAATTCCTCAGAAGCATCAATAAAGATCAAGGGAATCTGAAAATGGTCCTGAAAAGTTTGTCTAACTTGAGCCGCTTCGCCCAAGCGCAGGAGCCCATTGTCAACAAAAATGCAGGTTAAACGCTCCCCAATTGCTCGATGCAAAAGCAGCGCAGCTACGGCAGAATCTACGCCGCCAGAAAGAGCGCAGATAACCCGTTCTGAACCGACTTGGGCCCGAATATGCTCAATCGCCTGGGCGACGAAATGAGCAGGTTGCCAAGTCTTCGTGCAACCACAGATTTTATAGAGAAAATTATGGAGAAGGTCGCGCCCATAAGTGGTATGGACGACTTCAGGATGAAACTGGACTCCATACCAACGTTTTTCAAGATTGCCCATCGCGGCAAAAGGGGTATTTGCAGTATGCGCTAAGGGTTGAAAACCTGGCGGTAAAGTGGCAAGTTTATCTCCATGACTCATCCAAACCGGTTGCACCGGCGGTAGCCCAGTGAAAAGGAGATTTTCGCCTTCCCGTTCAAGGCTTGCGGGCCCATATTCACCGGCGGGTGCGGGTAAAACTTCGCCCCCAAGGGCTTGGCTTTGTATCTGCATACCGTAACATATACCTAAGATAGGTAGGTCTGTTGTGGTTAGCCAGGCCGGCAACCGGGGAGCGCCGGGGGCATAAACACTGGCTGGCCCCCCGGAGAGGATTAGGCCACTAGGGTTCAAAGCCGCTATAGTTGACTCAGGAGTGTCATAGGCGAGAAGCTCACTATACACACCTAGCTCCCGCACCCGCCGAACGATAAGTTGAGCAGTTTGAGAACCAAAATCTAAGACAGGAATGCTTTTAGTCATTGTGCTAGAGATAAAGTTGCTCCTAAGCTAAGAGAAGGTTTCTGCCTTGGCTATGATTCCTTCGTGTTGACCAGAACCTCTCTTTTACTTGCCGACCAACTCACAAAATGGTTCTAACCGTAACGCCAATTCCAACTCCGGTTAGGCGGAAGACAAACGGGCGGTTGTGTACAAGGGTCCGGCGGTAGAAGGTGCGTTGTAACAACCGAATTGTCTCCCCCCAATTCGTTTGGCTCATAGCCGTCTGCTCGCCAATCATTATACCAGACTGAGCCATTGATTAAATACCGATAGGGATAAGCCTTACCGACATCGAGTTCAAGGGAGACGCTCCAACCATTATCACCCAGTTGCATAGGGTTAGCTGTAGGACTCCAATTATTAAACTCGCCTACCAGATGCACCGTATCGGCCCAAATACCTGCCGGCATGGAAAACGTAATCCGCACCTTGCCATATCCCTTTGGTTCCTTAGTAATCATTGCGTTACTCCTTTGTTTCGCTAGATAATGACACCTTCGTCTTCATCGCGCCTCCTTAGTATAGCATAGAAATGGTAAGGCACGAACAACGCCAACGCGGGGATGTTGTTAGATTCTTCACGAAGACTGCCTGATTCATTAGGCAAAAGACTCTTCAAACCAGAGAAGGAACTTCTTTCCTTCAATTACCTTGCTCCTATTCACTATGATTATCTCCCATCTGACTAATTAAGCATTGGCTGAAAAAAGAGGATAAAAATGCTTGTGCGTCCCCAACCATTGGAACTTCGCTCGTCTAAAGTTGGGCCCTGGCCCTTGAACACGTATGCGGTTGTCTGTCCCGTTACCCGCGAAAGTATCCTTTTTGACCCTGGGGCTGAACCCCTAAAACTTCAGGCTTTACTGAAGGATACCAAGCCCGTAGCGATCTTGCTCACGCATACCCACCTCGACCATATCGGGGCTTTGACGGAAATGCGGACAGCCTTAAACGTCCCCGTTATGGCTCATGAAGGGCCCCATTTTGATGGTATGGCCTTAGACCTAGACCAAACTTTGGCCCACGGTGATACGGTAAAGGTTGGGAACTCGTGGCTTCGCGTCTATCATACACCGGGGCATCTTGAAGATCTGCTCTGTTTTGCCCTCGAAGCTGATCACCGCATCATTGTCGGTGATACGATCTTTGAAGGTGGCCCAGGCAAAACTTGGTCGGCGGCGGGGTTTCGCACAACCCTTCAAACACTGCGAAAGATTGTCCTGGCTTGGCCCGACGCGACGCTCTGCTATCCAGGCCATGGGCCCTCATTTCAGTTAGGGCAAAAGCGCCAAGCAATTGAGGCCTTTCTCAACCGCGATCATGGTAACTTCTTTGGCGATGCAACATGGACTTAAACAGTTGCTTTGTAAAGCTTATTCTCCTGTTCCAAGCCCAAAACTTTTAACGATTAGCGCGTTTACTTCAAGGGGTGGCCGCATTTAGCACAAAAGCGATCCGTGCTTTCTGTGGGTTTGCCGCATTGAGTACAGAAAGCACCAGGGGTTTGAGCTTGACTCGCCGTTCCCATTTGCAATTGCATATTGCCCATCCGCATTTCCATGGGGGGCAAGGGAGCCATTGGCTTCAATGGCTGCATGGGAGGCAATGGCTGCATGGGAGGCAAAGGCTGCATGGGAGGCATCACGGTGGCCGGCCCACTAGTTACTGGATTGAGGGGTAAAACCCTTGCACCACTCAAATCAGGCGGATTTGCGGCAGGAGAAATTACGCCACCTGCTTGCAACAGAAGGAAAAGTTGGCCTTGGTTCGTTTCAAGCCGAATAATAGTGCCCGTCGCGGTTTGGAAGATGGTTGGTGGGACAGTCCAAGCCCCAGTCTGCCAACTACTGCGTTGACTCTGTTGCTGGCCTGGGCCACTACTGGTAAGGGTAAGTAGCGTCAGGGCCTCTTGGTTTTCAAGATAGACCTGCTGCCCCCCACTGAGTTCACCGAGATAAAGCATAAAGCTTCCTGCTACTTTCAATAAAAAACTCGCCCCGCTGCGGTTGTTGAGCTTGCCAAAGCATTTGGTCTCTTTTATTCGCAAGGTCTTAGCTTTCCCGAAAGAAGCCAATAACCTGGTCACGGTCTTGCTCGCTGGGCAATTCTTCCAAAAACGTAACGCGATGCCACGGAATAACCATTGCTTG
>DCSM01000003.1 GCA_002325605.1 Chloroflexaceae bacterium UBA1466 | reverse complement strand
TGAGCAATAGCGGCGAGGGAGGGGAAAATCCAGCCCGTTATACGGACGAGCGCAACAGCCAGATTAAGCAGATTGCTTCGGGCCGTTTCGGCGTTACGCCGATCTATCTGGTCAATGCTAATGAGTTGCAGATCAAGATGGCCCAGGGGAGTAAGCCTGGCGAAGGAGGGCATCTGCCTAGCCACAAGGTCAGTGTTGAGATCGCGGCCATCCGCCATACGACCCCAGGGGTTGCCCTGATCAGCCCGCCGCCCCACCACGACATCTATAGCATAGAGGACTTAGCGCAACTAATCTACGACCTCAAGCAGATCAACCCGACAGCGTTGATCTCCGTTAAGCTGGTTGCGACGGCGGGAGTCGGGACGGTGGCCGCAGGCGTAGCTAAAGGTTATGCTGACCTGATCCTGATAAGCGGGGCTTCGGGGGGGACGGGTGCTTCGCCCCTCAGCAGCATTAAGTATGCCGGGGTCGCGTGGGAATTGGGGCTGGCCGAGACTCAGCAGACCCTCGTGCTAAACAACTTGCGAGGCCGGGTCCGCATCCGTGCTGATGGAGGCTTCCAGACGGGCCGCGATGTGGTAATTGGGGCTTTGCTGGGCGCAGACGAGTTCTCCTTCGGCACAGTCGCCATGATCGCAGAAGGTTGCCGTATGGCACGGGTCTGTCATGCCAACTCGTGTCCCGCAGGGATTGCGACCCAACGGCCCGACCTCCGCGCTAAGTATATCGGCAAGCCCGAAATGGTGATCGCCTTCTTCCGCTATCTGGCGCAAGAAGTACGGGAGCTTCTGGCCGCGCTGGGGCTTCGCTCGTTGGAAGAGGCCGTGGGCCGGACCGATCTGCTCAAGCAGCGCTTGACGGGTCTGCCTCACGCCGATGCTTTAGACCTTTCCCCCGTCCTGGCGGCTCCCGTCTTTGTGGAGCAGGCTCGCTCGGCTTGTGAAGGTCAGCTTTTGGAAATCCATCACGCTGGGGTTCGGAATGCCCAGCCCCAGGAGGAAACCCTTAATGACCGTTTGCTCTACCATGCCCGTGAAACCTTGGCGAATGGGCAACCGCTTGAACTGACTTACAGCATCCAAAACAGTGACCGTACTGTGGGCGCTAGTTTGGCGGGGGCGATTAGCAAGGCCCACGGTTCGCAGGGCCTCCCGCCCGCGACGGTGCTAGTCAATCTGTGGGGGAGCGCCGGCCAAAGCTTTGGCGCATTCAACGTTCCTGGGATGCACTTGCGCTTGATTGGGGAAGCCAATGACTACGTCGGGAAGGGGATGGCCGGCGGCGAGATTGTTATTCGCCCCAGCGATGAGGCCCTTTTCACCTGGCATGAAAATGTCATTATCGGGAATACCGTGCTATACGGTGCGACGGGGGGCGAGCTTTTTGCGGCAGGGCGAGCAGGCGAGCGGTTTGCTGTCCGCAACAGCGGTGCTACCGCCGTCGTCGAGGGCTTGGGCGACCACGGTTGCGAATATATGACTAACGGTTGCGTGGTCGTACTGGGGCCCGTCGGCTACAACTTTGGGGCCGGCATGACGGGGGGCGTGGCTTATGTGTTGGATGAGGCGAATAGCCTTGCCATCCGTTACAACCGTGAATTGGTGCAGTTAGACCAGCTTACTGCCCAGGATGAGGCGCAGGTCAAAGCGCTGATTGAGCGGCATTTGAGCTTGACTAAAAGCCCGTTTGCCGCTGAAGTTTTGACCAAATGGGAGGCTTATCGGCCCCTTTTCTGGCGCGTAATGTCCCGCGAAGCGGTGGCTAAACTTGAAAAACTGGCCAGCAATGAGGTCGCTGCTTTACCCTAAGGTCTGGGGTGGAGCAGGTGGGCCGCGCCCCGCCGTAGGCGGGGCGCGGCCCACTTCATCAGCATGATCATTGGACTATTTGGGATCCCCCTGCCGCTCGATGTTGGCCCCCAACGCCCGCAATCGTTCATCAATCCGTTCGTAGCCGCGATCAATCTGCCCGATGTTGTAAATGACGCTCCGCCCCTTAGCGCATAAAGCTGCAAGCAGCAGGGCCATCCCCGCCCGAATATCTGGGCTGGGCAAACCCTCTGGCTCGCCATAAAGCTGTGCGGGCCCCACGACTACGGCCCGATGCGGGTCGCAAAGCACAATCCGTGCGCCCATTCCGATAAGGCGATCCACAAAGAACAAGCGACTCTCAAACATCTTCTCGTGAATCAAAATCGTGCCTTTGGCCTGTGTGGCCACGACCAGGGCGGTGCTAATCAAGTCGGGACTAAAGCCCGGCCAAGGCGCAGAGTCGATCTTAGGAATCGCGCCATGCAAGTCCGTGCGAACGGCCAACTCTTGGTCGCCAGGAATCAGCAAGTCTTGGCCCTCGACCTGCCAAGAAACGCCCAGCTTCCCAAAGGCAATGGCCGTCATGCGGTGGTCGCGGGGGCGAGCGCCTTCGATGCGGATGGCACTTCCTGTCACGGCGGCCAAGCCGATAAGGGAGCCGACTTCCATAAAGTCAGGCCCTATTGTGTACGTTGCTCCACCTAGCCGAGCGACCCCCTCAATCTCCAATAAGTTCGTCCCAATCCCCTGGATGCGTGCGCCCATCGCCTGGAGGCAGTAGCACAAATCCTGCACATGCGGCTCCGAAGCAGCATTGCCAATGGTGGTATGGCCTTCCGCCAGCACCGCTGCCAAAACCGCTTGTTCCGTCCCCGTGACGCTCATCTCATCGAGGAAAAGATCGGCTCCGCGAAGGCCGTTGGTTCGCAAAATATAGCTGGTTGGCGTGACTTCGACAGAAGCGCCCAGAGCCTGGAGCGCGATGAAATGGGTGTCCAAGCGACGGCGGCCAATCATATCGCCGCCAGGGCGCGGCAATTTGAGACAGCCTCGGCGAGCCAGTAAGGGCCCGGCCAAGAGCGTTGAAGTGCGAATCTTGCGGCATAAAGCAGTATCTGGGTCAACGGGCAGGATAGTCGTGGCCTGAAGGGCCCAAGTATGCGAATCGAGTTTTTCGACCTGCACGCCCAACTGCTCCAGCAGCTTGAGCTTAATCGTTACATCACCGATGTTGGGCATATTCTGTAAAACTAGCCGTTCGCTAGTCAGCAAAGCAGCCGCCAATAAGGGAAGCGCGGCGTTTTTGTTGCCCGCAGGCTTGATGCGCCCTGCCAGCCGCTGGCCGCCCTCAATCACAAAGCGTTCCATGCCAATTTCCTTCGTAGAACAGGCAGCTTGCCTGTGGTGGTCTGGTCATACAGCTTGCCTCTTGTGGAGCCTTTTGGGATACGATTGCCTATTATAGCATAAGCTCCTCTTGCGCCCTGCCCCCAAATTTACCAAGGGGGCAAAATATGCTATACTAGGCAAACTTGAAATTAGAAATCTCACAGAGAGCTATGGCACTTATTCTGAAAACTGCCCCGCAAATCGAGTTCTTACGGCAAGCAGGGCATATTGTAGCCGAGACGTTTGAGGTTTTACGGCCTCACATTCTTCCAGGCATCTCAACTGCCGAGCTAGATGCAATTGCCGAGGAATATATCCGCCGGCAGGGCGCGGAGCCGATCTTCAAAGGTTATGGCGGTATCCCATCCCAATGGGGGAAACCAGGCCGCAAAGCCTTTCCCGCCACGATTTGTGCCTCGGTGAACGCCACAATTTGCCATGGAATTCCCAACCCCAAAGACCGCTTGCGCCAAGGCGACATAATTGGAATTGACATCGGGGTGCGCTATCGCGGCTGGGTTGGCGATTCCTGTGTTACCTTTGCGGTTGGCGCGGTAGCCGAGCCGACCCAAAGGCTTTTGGAAGCCACGAAACAGTGTCTCACTTTGGGGATTGCCCAGGCGCGGGTGGGCAACACATTAGGCGATATCGGCGCAGCGATTCAGAGCCACGCCGAAGCGCAAGGCTTTTCGGTGGTGCGCGAATATACGGGGCATGGCGTGGGGCGCAACCTCCACGAAGAGCCAACCGTTTTTCATCATGGGAAGCCTAAGACTGGTCGCCGCTTAGTCCCTGGCATGGTCTTCACGATTGAACCAATGATCAATTTGGGCAAAGCTGCCACCAAAGTAGAGAGCAACGGCTGGACTGTCAGCACGGCGGATGGCTCTTTATCGGCGCAGTTTGAACACGCCATTGCCATCACGACGGGCGACCCTATCATCTTAACGTTATGAGAGTGACCGCTCAAAGGCCCCGAAAGCGGCAGTTAAGCGTCGCCTGGAGTGGGGGTTTGCTCAATGCTCTGTTAGGGGCCCGTCTGATAGCGCGACTTTGGGCCGCCCGCCCCGACAATCTAGCGATTCAGTTGCTTTACACTTTGACAACGCCCTTGATAAAACCCTTTCAGCGCCTGGATGCTCATCAGCCTCGCTTTGGCGCAGTCTTAGAGCTATCAACTCTTGCGCTCCTTAGTGGTTTACTCTTGATAAGCTATCTTACTTGGTGGTTTTTGCAACCAAAGCAGCAAATCTCAGATGCTTGACCTTCTTCAAAACTTGCTTAGTGGTTTCCTGATCCTGATTTGCATCTGTCTAGGCATCGGTATAAGCTGTTTGGTCGCGCTTGTGCAGATAATCAAGCAGATTAAGGACTTAGAAATCCCTCCTGACCCTGGTTTCTTTGCGACCATGCACTATGTCCCGCTCTTATTAGTCGTTTTACTTGATCTTCTTGATTTAGGCTTTGACATCTTTGCGGCTCCTGTTGCCTGGCTCATCCTAGATCGCATGGGCCTCCAGAGCCTTCGCAATCGGGCCACCATCGAAGCCCTAATTCCCTTTACGCAGCCCATTCCAACCTTTACGTTGGCTTGGCTCTTAGCGCGAATGCTCAAGCTTGGCCAACCGTTTTGTGTTGAAGCAGTAGATTCGCAAAATTTCGCGTTGAACCCGCCTGTGCCGAGCGATGAAGATGAATTGGAAGTTCATATTC
>DCSM01000130.1 GCA_002325605.1 Chloroflexaceae bacterium UBA1466 | reverse complement strand
GTTACGGTTAAAGATACTTTACCTCCAGGCTTTACCTTTGAAAAGCTCGACAAAACGCTGCCGCTCACGCTGACTCCTGAGCTTACGAAGGAAGGGGAGCGCCAAAAGCTCACTTGGCAACTCGCTGGCGTGAAACCTGGGGCTACAACGATTAAGTACACCGCGAGGTCAGCCAATGTTGTCAACAGCTATACCAGTGCGCTTACGGTGACCACCAGTGATAGCACGGCGAAAATCAAGAAAAACGCCGAATGGGAAAGTATTGCTTCGGTAACGGTCAAGCCCCTCAGTACGATTTCTTCAGAGATAATGAGCGCGACGCTCAGTGAAAAGTGTGCCCGTCCAGGGGATAATTTCACTTCACGCTTGACCTTTCTGAATACGAACAATCACAGTTATCTGACAACCACAGTGATCTTAACCATCCCGATTGGGTTGAAATATGTTTCGCCCGCTAATCCCACGTTATACCCCAAATTGCTCAAAACTGGGGATGGGCTTTCGCAGCTACTCTGGGAAGATTTGATGATTCCTGCTAAACCAGCGAACAGCCTCGCGGCTCAAAAACGTTTGGAAGTGCAACTGGCGTTTGATCGCGTATGGAAAGATGTTAAAACAGGAGTCCTGGTGACAAGTCCTGATGGCTTGATTCCTGCCAAAGATAGCATTTCAGATGCTTTAGTGCCGGCTTGCCTGCAAACGAATCCTTCTGCATCGTTGATCGTAGATCGCCAAACAGCTTCCATTGGGGATGATATTATCTATACCATCACGATTCATAACCCTACAGGTGATGCCACAACGCTGACGATAGATGATGTTTTGCCCGATAATGTTGATTTTAATGGAATGATCAATGGGCGCGACCCCGATGAAAAAGCTGATGATAAGCTCAAATGGAAACTCCTGCGGGTTGAGGGTCAAAGCGATGAGACTCTAGTCTTTAAGGCAAAAGTCGTAAGTGGTTCTACGGGAAGCGATATAAGCAATAGCATCAAAGTTACTTCGCCCACGCCCTTTTTCACCGATAATGGTGATCTAACAAAGAATACCATCAAAATCGGGGATACAAAAAATGTGCTACTCAAGGCAGGGTTTAGCTCAAATGCGAAATGCGCTAACAGTGGCGAGGAAAAAAGCTACTTAATCCAAGTTCGCAACCCGAATACCTATGCCACAAACGTAACGGTAACGCTTCAGTTGCCTTTTGGCCTCGATTTCATGGGAATCGATGCGACGGCAAATACTTTCCCTGGCGCTCCCTTGCTGGCAACGACCAAAGATGGGCAAATTCGCTTGCGGTGGCAAAACTTGACGCTTCCCGCCGCCGCGAAAACTGACGGGATTTCGCTCGAAACGAAGCTCAAATTGCGCGTTGGGGCCGTTTTACAAGACCTTCAGACCATGATTTCGGGCACAAATCAGGTTGGGCTTCTTAGCCCCCTTCACACGGAAGAGGATTTGACCTTGCCCGTCTGCCTGAGCCAAGGGAGCAATGTTGTAGCAGCTTACACGGTTGTGCCAACGGAAGCCAAGGCAGGCGAAAAAGTGGTCTATCAGGTTGCCGTGAATAATCCCACAACTTCCGATCTCACGCTCAACTTGGAAAGCCAACTCCCAACAGGCTTTGCCTTCGCTGAAACGCTGGCGGGAGCAACCCCAAGCCTATCGGGAACTACCTTGAGTTGGGCCGATCTCAAGCTGGCCGCCGGGAAAACTTTAGAACTGCGCTTTACGGCCACGGTGAAGGGCGACACGGGCAAAAGCTACACCAGCCAAGCTAAAGTTCTCAATTCAAGCGGGAATGTTGAGTTCAAAAACAATAGCACGGCGGTGAAAGTTCTGCAAGCAGCGAATGTTGTTTATCAAGTCTATTTACCAATTGTGAAACGATAACCTTTCACTTCAGCTTGATTGGAAGCCGCTGGCTTTAGCCCGTGGTCTGGGCATAGGAGTCCACGGCTTTAGCCGTGACTCACCAGCTAAAGCTGTTGACTCTTTGGAAACCGCTGGCTTTAGCCCGTGGTCTGGGCAACGGCTAAAGCCGTTGATTCCAAGGTTGAGGAGGGGTTTTCATTCTAGGGGATTCATCGTAAGCGATTCGTTCCAAAAAGAAGAGCCAGCCTTGCAAAAAGGCTGGCTTTAGCTTTCCTCAGATTCTGAAGAGCTAAGTTCTAAGAGGCAATTTGTTGGGCCAACAAAATCGCTTGAGCCACTTCGCGCATGGTTTTCCGATTATTCATTGCAATTCGTTGAATCCGCCGAAAGGCCTCTGCTTCCTGCAAGCCTTGACTACTCATCAAACAGCCTTTAGCGATTTCAATCATTTGGCGGGTCTCAATCTTATCCTGGAGTTGGGCAACTTGTTGCAACCGCGCTTGTTGCTCGCGCCAGCGGGCCAAAACGATTTCAAGGCAAGGGCCTAAACCGCTTTCGTGAATTGGTTTAAGCAGATAGCCTAAAACCCCAAATTCTCGCGCTTTGGCGGCCAGTTCGGAGGTAGTGTAAGTTGTTAGCAAAATCACGGGGGCGAGATTTTCGGCCCCCAGTTTTTGGGCCACCTCAAGGCCATTCATTACAGGCATTTCGACATCAATCAGCGCGATGTCGGGCAAGAGTTGGCGCGTCAAGGTTAAAGCTTCGAGGCCATTGGGCGCTTCCCCAATCACCAGATAGCCAACCCTTTCGAGGATTTGCCGCAGATTAGCCCGAATAAAAGGCTCATCATCGGCAATTAGAACTCGTATATCTTTCATATTTTCCCCTGAAATGACCAGAAAAGACCCCGCTACCAACTTTGGAGGAGCTTAAAGCCAAGCGAAAAGCGAACTTAACTAAAAAGAAGCATTTAGAAAGCCTTTTTGCTCAGGGTTCAGCGCTAAACCTCCAATTGCTTTATCGCTTGTCTGTGCTAAGTAATAAAACTATTTCTCCTTCTCTAGTATAGAGGCCGTGAACAACTAAAAACAATGGCTATTATGGCCAAATTTTTCCTTGGGCAAATTGTGCAGGAGCTTTAGAGGCCACTGGAATAGTTGACAGGCTGCGGGTGGCCTGCTAAAATCTGCTCGCAGGTGCTTGAAAAATTGAAAGGCTCTTGGTGTGCAATTGCAAAAGCTTAGTGTGAAAAGGCAGGTTTTTTCCCTTTTAGGGAGAGGATTGGGGGGGTTGGTGGGCGGCTTATTGAGTATTTCGTGTACTATGCCAACACCGCCGCCTGTTAATTTGCCGACTTCGCCCGCGGTATTGGAAATTACCCCAGCGCCAACGCTTGATATTGAAGCTACCGCCACGGTTTTGGCGCTTAAACTCCGTCCGTCACCGACTCCGCTAGGTTTGTACCTGGTGCAAGAGGGAGATACGTTAGATGATCTGGCAGATCGCTTTCAGATCAATGCCCAAACGCTTTTGGATGCTAATAAATTGCCAGATCCTGAAGCGCTCAAGCCAGGGCAAAGCTTGATTATTCCAACCCCAAGCCCGAAACCTATAACCAACACGCTCACGGTGGTGATCAGCAAGACAACAAAGCTTACGCAAACTACGATCTTAACCACAACTTCAGCTTTGACCGCAACTTCAGCTTTAACCGCAACCTCAGCTTTGACCACAACCTCAGCTTTGACCGCAACTTCAGCTTTGACCGCAACCTTGCCCCTTTCGCCGACTCTTTCGCCTGCGCCGCTTGAAAATTCAACTACGCCAAGCCCTAAAAAGACTGAAGAGACCGAGGAAGAACAGCCTTGAGTGCTAATTTCGCTGAAATCCCGCGCTTGGTAGTTTGTCTTTCTGGCTCAGGCACTAATTTTCAAGCGCTTTTAGCTGCCATCGCGGCCAAAGAACTGCGGGCCCAAATCGTTTTGGTAGTTTCCAATCGCCAAGCGGCCTTTGGGCTGCGCCGCGCCGCACAGGCCGCAATCCCCACGCTCTATTTTCCGCTTGCGCCCTATACCAAAGCGGGGCTGGGGCGCGAGGCTTATGAAAGGGCTTTGGCCGAGCGTTTAGCACCCTACCAGCCAAATTTGATCGTTTTGGCGGGCTGGATGCATATCTTTGGCCCAGCTTTTTTGGCCGCTTTTCCCAACCAAATCATCAATTTGCATCCCGCTTTACCAGGTACATTTCCAGGAACCCAAGCGATTCAAGCGGCTTTTGCAAGTTTTCAGCGCGGAGAAATTACGCAAAGTGGTTGTATGGTGCATTACGTCGTACCAGAAATTGATGCTGGCCCCGTGCTTGTGCAAGCCAATGTGCCTTTTGAGCCTGATGATACGCTCGAAACCTTTGAAACCCGAATCCACCAAGCAGAACATCAAATTATAGTCGAAGCTGTAAGCCGTTTTCTGGC
>DCSM01000113.1 GCA_002325605.1 Chloroflexaceae bacterium UBA1466 | reverse complement strand
AGATCGTTTCGTTCCTCTAGCAAAGTCAAGCGATTCTTGTAGGCTTGCAGATAAGCAGGGTTTAGCCGCACGGCCATCGCATAATCGGCTAAAGCCTCGTCAATTTTATCCATTGTCGCGTAAGTGAGCGCCCGATTATTGTAGGTTCGGGCACTAGCTGGCTCAAATGTCAACGCCTGATTGTAGTCGGCAAGCGCGGCTTCGTAATTTCCCAAGCTGAAATAGACGTTGCCCCGCTCGTAGTGCGCCTTCGCTTGCGCCAGCGGCTTGAGACCCGCTTCGGCAGTCGCAACCATGTTATTGTAAGGCAACATCAGCGGAGTCGGGGTTGGCAAGGGTGGGCGCTTATTGAGCTTAGAAAGTTGATCAATGTCAGGGAGTGAGCTACAAGCATTGAGGGAAAGACAAAACCAAAGCAAAAAGAATCTTATCTGATTTTGTCGTAACAAAGCTCTTTTTTCATTCGCTAAATTCATTGAGAATGCCTATTTCACGCCTAAAGCAGCAGCCAAAACCCGGCGCGCCAGCGGCAAGGCCGCCTGACTGCCTTCGCCGCCATGCTCCACAATCACCGCAATCGCAAAGCGCGGTTGCTCAACGGGCGCAAGCCCTACAAACCAAGAATGTGGTACACCAGAGCTTGTTTCGGCGGTCCCCGTTTTGCCCCCGACTTTCACGCCAGGAAGGGCCGCAGGACTTGCCCAGCCAATAGCAACAGATGTTTCAAGCAGCGAGCGCATCGTGCTGGCCGCTTGGGGCGAAATCGCGGGCCGCAAAACTTCAGGCTGGGCCGCGTAAACGACTTTGTCGCCCCTCCGCGCTTCTTGCACCAGATAAGGGCGCATCAAATTGCCCTCATTGGCAATGGCAGCCACCATTTGCGCCATATCAAGCGGGCGCACTAAGGCTTGTCCTTGCCCAAACGCCGTCTCCGCCAAATTCAAGGGGCTTTTGAGAAAATCCGCTGTGCCAGCAATTGTGCCCACATCGGCAGGCAAATCTTGCAGATCGGGCAGCAATGAGGCTTCATCGGCAAAAGGAAGCCCAAACCGCTTGGCATATTCGCCAAATCGTGCAGGCCCCAACATCAAACCAATTTGAGCGAAGGCCGTATTGCACGAAAAAGCAAAAACCTTTCGCAGATTTGAGGGATTTCCTGTATAACCTGCGAGACCATCAAAGTAATTGCGGACAGGCCGCTGATCTGGCTCGCTGAAAAAGCGATCTGGGCAGGTAACTTGGCCCTCTGGATTCGGCATGACCCCGCTATCTAAAGCCGCCGCTGCGGTCAGCGTCTTCAAAACTGAGCCAGGCGCATAGCGCCCTTGCGTCGCCCGATTGATCAAGGGGCTATCCGTGCGATTCATTAACGCTTCCCAAGCAGCCCGCACTTTAGCCACATCTTCGTCCGTCGCAGGCGAAGGCAAAACCAAAGGATTCGGGTCATAGTAGGGATAACTGACCATGGCTAAAATCGCGCCCGTTTTTGGCTCCAGCAACACAACTGACCCCGCTCGTTTGCCCAGCGCATCTTGCGTGAATTGCTGAAGATTGTTGTCCAGGGTCAAGCGCAAATCAGCAGGCTTAGTTTCTACTGGCTTATGAAACAATCGCGCTTCTAACAAATCTTGCGGCTTAAAAGCATAACTGCCAGAGAGATAGGGATCAGAGCCTAATTCCAAACCTGCTGCACCATACAAACGACTTTCAAAACCAATAAGATAGCTTAATTTGGGATTAGGATAGAAGCGCTTATTGTTTTGATTAGTCGCCAGCACAACTCCATTGCGGTCAAAAATGGTTCCACGGGGCCCAAAGTGAATTTTAAGCGGCCAGACATGCTCATAACCGACCAAAGAACGATCAGCGAGCCTAAGCATTGGCGTTTGAGATTGTTGCTCTTGCTCATTTGCATGATTGGGCTTGAAATAGATCGTGGCATATTCCCGAATGTTGTTCGCTTGGGTAATCTGATTGCGCGTCAACTGGAGCGCCACACCGCCAAAGCCCAAGCCCATCAGCAAAGTTATGTTGATGATTGCTCGCGTCACGAAGACCTCGCCCGTGGGCGCAAAGGCTTGCCACCGGCGGTTCAAAATGGCTCGCGGCAATAAAGAGAGTAACCATAGCCCCGTAAGCAAATGAATGCGCCACTGAATCGCATCTTCGATGTACAAACCCCCAACAAGCAGGAGAATGCCAAAGAGAAAACCTATCCAAGCTAGAACAAATTTAAGTTTGGCTTTCATAAGCTTTTATAAAACCCGATTACTCTTTTTTGTTGCCGAAATTCGCAAGAGAACTCCAACGATAACAAAGTTTGCAACAATCGAAGAACCTCCATAACTCACGAAAGGCAGAGTTATCCCTGTCAGAGGAACTAGGTTAGTTGTGCCTGCGGTGATGAGTAAGACTTGAATCGCAATCGTTGTGGTCAAACCTACGGCGAGCAATTGCTGAAAACTATCATTTGTGTGCAAAGCTATTTGATAACCGCGTAAAGTAAAAAGCAAATAACAGAGTAAAACCCCAAGCGTGCCGAGTAAACCCATTTCTTCGCCCAGGGCAATCAGGGCAAAATCGGTGTGGCTTTCGGGAACCATCGTGGGGTCGCCCAAACTCAACCCCGTCCCCACATAACCTCCACTGGCCAAAGAATAGAGCGCTTGCGCCATTTGGTAGCCCTTGCCCAGCGGATCAAGCCAAGGGTTGTACCAGGCATCCACCCGCACTTGAACATGATTAAAAATCCGGTAAAGGCCATAAGCCCCCAGAAAAAAAACGATTAGACCGATGCCTACATAGCTGATGCGCTCAGTAACCAAGTAAAGCATCACTAAGAAAATCGTGAAAAAGAGCGTCGCTGCGCCTAAATCTTTCTGAATGATGATGAGGATAATGGTTAAGCCCCACATCAGTAAGATCGGCAGCAGATAAGGGTAAGGAGGGAGTTTTAGGCCCCAATGTTGCTCAGTAACGCCGACCATTTGGCACTTCATGCCTTGATGTTCCCATAAATAGGTCGTAAGGTAGATCACCAAGAAAATCTTGAGCAACTCGACGGGTTGAAATTGAAAAACGCCCAGCACTAGCCACAACCGTACCCCATTATGTTCTGAACCCCAGAAAAAAGTCATGCCAATCAAAGATAGCCCCAGCACCAGCCAGCTATAGCGATAGTTTTTGAACCACCGCAATTGCCACGGAGCAAAGCTGATCACCGTCAGGAGAAGGATTCCATTGATAATCCACCACATTTGTTTGTGGGCGATGCCGCGATAAATCCCGCCGTAGCGCGTGACCAAATCGGGTTCGAGGCGCTGAGTTAGGACAAGCCCAAAGCCTGTGAGGACCGCGACAATTGGAATCAGCACTTGATCTTCACCCCATCCTCGCACCGCTAAGGCAAAGCTCAAGAGCAGAAAAAGAGCTACAAAAAGCGATATGGCTCCCATATCGCTCCATTGAATGTTCCCCTTGCTATTGAGAATTAAAGTCGCCAGATTGAGAACAAAAAGCAAAAAAGAGGTTAGCAAAAGCTCAAGTTCCAACGAGCGATCTGCCAAGTGATTAAGGGCTGTCCGCGAAGCATGAGCCAATTTTGACACTTGAAATCTACCTTTTTTCTAATGCAGCTTTAGCCCTAATTATAGCAGCAATAGCCCTGGGGTTTTCAACGCAAAGGGAACTAACTTTGGGCAGCGAGGAAGACTCCACAGAGGAGTAAGAGGATCAAAAGGAGACTCAGGAAGAAGACACGGACACGAGACCTTTGCTCAACGGGATTGCGCTTGGGCTGGGGGATTCTAGGTTTGCCAGACATGTTTCCGCCCGCTCGCAAGCTGGAAACGCGCCCATTACTACTCCCTCGTAAGGTGGAAATGCGCCCATTGCTGCTCAGGCTGGGAACGGGCCCGTTGCTACCGTGCCCGTTGTTACCATTGGTCTTTAGGCCATTCGGGCTTGCTTTAGGCTCCTCGACAACCCAAATTTTAGTCTCTTGGCTATGAAAATCAGCCGCTGAGGGGCGCGCTCTGGGGCTGGTAATAGGTGGCCAGGCTTGGCGAAGGGCCCGGGTCAGTTCGCCCGCGCTTGGAAAGCGGGCTGCTGGGTCTTTGGCCAAAGCTCGCTTCATAACCTGTTCCAATTCAGACGGGAGATTGCGGCGATAGGTCCGCACGGCGGGGGGAAGCGTTTGAAGAGAATGCACCGTCAAGCCATGTTTGAAAGGAACATGGCCTGTCAAAATTTCATAGAGCAGCACGCCTAAAGTATAAATATCGCTGGCTGAAGTTAGTTCCTGCTGTAGAATCTGCTCTGGCGAAAGGTAGCTCGCTAACCCACTGGGA
>DCSM01000165.1:4869-9607 GCA_002325605.1 Chloroflexaceae bacterium UBA1466 | reverse complement strand
CAACAACTTTATTGAAGGTTTGACTTCTCACTTCACGATGTTTGGGCTATTGGCAAGCTCTTCCTCTGGTTTAAGCTCCTCCTCTTGCAAGCCCGAAAAGATAGAGATCAGCGGCCTGGGAATAAAGGGGCAAACGGAAGCTACCCTTGCGATTCCCGCTCATACTGCTTGGCTCCTTACGCAAGTTGGGGGCGCGTTGGCAAAAACTTTACCCCTGCCCGCGTCCGTAACGCTTGGGACGGAGAAGCTCACCGCGCCAAAGGGCAAAGATCAATGGGGCTACGGTTATACCTTTGAGACCAAGCAGAGCAAGCCGCCTGCCTCCGTCGCCGTGAAGGTCGCCGAGACCAAGGGGCAACAAACCGCCCGTGCGGTGGTCGGCTATTTCCCCAAAGCTACGACGGAAGACTTTGTTTCAGTCTTCAACACGACCTACGATTTCGTGTGGGGCGGGACAAATGGAACATGGCTGATCGTGCAGAAAGCTCCGCTTCTCTTGACCTTCCCAGAACCTTTGCCCAAAGAGCGCGACCTTGAGGTCAAAGTCGTGGTCATGGACAATGATGCCGATGCGCGACCTTTAACCGTCGTCGCGGAGGCGGGTGGGGTCAAGCAGGAAGTAACGGCGAAGGGGCCCAACGCTGGCGACCTGCTCAATATCGAGACCATTACCTTGCGGAAAGTTCCTGCGGGCACGAAGGAAGTCAAAGTAACGCTGCTCTCGCCCGCGAGTTCGGCGGATTCGAGCCTGAACGTCTGGCCAGAGACGGGGCCGAAATCGCAAAATGGGGATTCAGGGATGCTTTTAGGGGCCACGGTCTCTTACGCTTGTGAACCAAAAATCCTCATTTCAACCCCCGCAACATCTACGCCCCCAATGATTGCCTCAACCGCTGCGCCGCAGGCTACAAGTACAAGTACGTCTTCGGCAGTAGTGGAGCAAACGGTTACAAGTACGGCTTCGCCAGCCGTGGAGGAAACGGTTACAAGTACGCCTTTACCGCAAGTAACGGTTACACCTTCGCCGACGCAAGCAGCGATTGATACTTCTACCCCCACGCCGCCGAATGTCCCTTCGCCCACTGCGACAAAGACCAAAACTCCGCAGCCTACGGTAGCAGCTTCGCCCTATCCTACGGTAACGAATACTTCTGTGCCAGTGGTCGAAATCTCTCCTGCGCCAGCCGTAGAAGCTACTTTCACACCTACCGTAACCAATCCACCGCTCCTCGTTGAACCTACGGCCACAGCGACAGCGCCTCAAATTGCGACTGCTGAACCTACGGTCACGGCGACCCAGACCGCTACGGCTACTTCTTCGCCAACGGCCAAGCCAGTAGAAGCTAAAATCTCGCCTAAAGAGGGTGGGAAATTGGTCGTGGACAAGCCAGATTCACGAGTTGAGGTAGACGTTCCCGCCGGAGCGGTGGAGAAGGAGACAAAGGTTCTCTATATTTCCGAGAAAGAGATCACGGCGCTTCCTTGCACTTGCACCGCTCTGTTGAACTTCACCTTGAAAGCTACGGCCAGCGACGGGACAACCGTAACGGCGCTCAAGAAGGCGATTAAGCTTACGATTACTTTCAAGGCGCAGAAGGGCAAAGGGAAGGTTAAGCTCTATGCTTGGGTCGCGGGGAAGGCAAAGGGTGCAATGCTGGCGAATGCTGAGGAAAGCGGCTCTTGGGTCGCCGTCGCCGACCAAAGCGTAGATTTGGCCAAGCAGGAACTCACAGCGACCCTTGACCAGTTCACCAAATATGCGCTTGTGAATGAAGAGTCACCTGCACAAGCACGGCAGACGGTCTATCTGCCGTTAATCCAACGCTAAACGGAAAAAGTTGCGCTCTTGGCCGCTTGGCAAGCCGCCAAGAGCGCAGCTAACTTATTTGTAAATCTACGCCAAATGCGGTATTATTAAGCCAGAATTTGGCATGGTCGCTTGAAAGAAGGATTCTCTAATGCAAGACCCTTTAGTAGCCAAAATGTGCGTCGTCCTCCTCGCCTCGGTCATGAACATCGGTTTGTTGGCTTGGATCAACGCGGAAGCCAGCGAAAAATTTGAATGGTGGCCCTTCCGCGACGACTACGGGAGCTAATTCTAACCGCGCTGTCGTTAAGAAATTACCAAAAGAGCCTGCTCCCGCATTCCAAACCTAGGGCAGGTTCTTTTGTTAGGCTCTATTTTAACCCCAAATTAACGATTCGTTGGCTTGACAAAGCTAAAGGCGTTTGTTATTCTAAAATTTAGGGAAAGTCACCGCTTCAAACAGAGGCTTTTGTTAGGGGGTGGTAACTTGGGACAGCGAGTGCTAGTTTTGAACGCAAGTTATGAGCCGTTACAATTGATTTCGGTGCGCCGCGCAATTATTCTTCTTCTGCAAGAGAAGGCCGAGATAGTGGAAGCGACTGAGCAACGGCTGCGCGCCAGTGGGTTTGCCCTGGATGTGCCCCTTGTGATTCGGCTTATGCGCTATATTCACATTCCCCGCAACTTTCGGCTCCCTTGCTCCCGGCGCGGGATTATCATCCGAGACCGTGAAACTTGTCAATATTGTGGCGAACAGCCAGGGCGAACCCAATTAACGCTTGACCATGTTATCCCACGCTCGCAAGGCGGCCAAACGACTTGGGACAACGTCGTGACGGCCTGCTCTGATTGCAATCGCAAAAAGGGCGGGCGCACACCTGAGCAAGCTCACATGTTGCTACGGTCTAAGCCACGCCAGCCACAATACATTGCTTTCGCGCTGCTCTGTGAACTTGAAAACCACGCGGTCTGGCGCAAATATGCCTTTGCCTAACGCTCGCCGCCACCTCGGTGAGCAAGGCGAAGCTACTGCTGCCGCCTATTTGCTTGCCCAAGGTTACACGCTTTTAGAGCGCAATTGGCGTTTCCATCGGCTTGGGGAAATTGACCTGATTGCCCGCCAGGGCGAGCAGGTCGTTTTCGTGGAAGTTCGCACCCGCCACGGGAAAACGCCTGACAGCCCCACCGAGTCGATCACACTCCCCAAACAAAAGCGCCTTATTGCTTTAGCTTATACTTACCTTGAAACTCATGCTTTCACGCAAAATACCCTTTGGCGCATTGATGTCATCGCGCTAAACATCGACAACCAGGGCCAAATTATCACTCTTCAGCATATTTGCAATGCGATTGAAGAGCATTAAGCCTAGATTCTAGCCGTTACGAGGTTCCCAAACCTCTGTTAAAACCGAATCCCAAGGCACACGAAACTCATCCGCAGGGTCATAAACATGCGATTGGCAATTGACCACAATTACTTCGGGCGCTGAGAGAGCTTTCCAGCCATGCATGATCATCGGCGGAATTTTGATCAACCGTGGCCGCTGCCCACCCAGAAAGATCGGGTTGACATGCCCAAATGTTGGCGATTCGGGCCGAATATCAACCAATGTAACTTGCAGTTTCCCTCGCGTTACAGTGAATTGATCAGTGTGAATGTTGTGAAAGTGCCAGCATTTCACGACTCCATAGTCTGTAGCACTCTGATAGATATGTTGCGGAATCTCTAAACCTTCTTTTTCGACCCAAGGCTGACTCCAAAGCTCAATAACATCGCCGCGCCCATCTACGTTTGGCTGCAAGTCTTTGACCAAAACCCCTTCTATCGTTGGGCGATAAGGTGATTGAACCTGATAAGCAATTTGTTTAAGCCATTCTACCGTTACATCTTCGGCCCGCATGATTAAATCCTTCTATTCAGGATGGTTTAAGATCAACGAAGCTAGTCTAACATAGAATTATCTCCAACGCAACTGTTTGACTTTTAATCCCCAAACCTGCTATACTAATTCTTTATAGCAATAAAACTTCATCCTAGAAAGTGATTTTCTTGCAAGCAAAAGCTATTCTTGTTGGGCATTTAGCTCCAGACCTTGATTGCCTTACCGCGATGTGGGTTTTAATGCGCTTTGGCCCCCAAAAAGATGCAACTTTGGCCTTTGTGCCCGCAGGGCAAACCCTCGCCGCTGGCCCTGTCGACCAAGATCCCCAGATTATTCACGTTGATACTGGGGGCGGGCGGTTTGATCATCATCAAAGCGCCGCCGCTTCGCTAAGTGCGGCTGAATTAGTGCGCCGTGCTGTAGCCCCCAAAGATGAGGTTTTACGGCGCATGATCGGCGAAGTTACGCGCCTTGACAACGCTGAACAACGGGCTTCAACCTCGCTCTTTTTTCAGGTCAACGACCTGATTGCGGGCTACAACGCGCTTTTCCCCACTGAACCGCAGCGTGTAGCTCAAGCGATGTTGCCCAATTTTGATGCTTGGTACGCCCAAGCCAGTCGGCAGTTGCGATTGGAACAAGCTTTTGCCCAGCGCCTCGAATTTCAGACTTGTTGGGGTTTAGGCATTGCGATGCAGAGCGAAGATGGGGCTTCGAGTCGGTTAGCCTATGGCAAAGGGGCCGTGCTTTTTGTCTATCGGGATGGGCGAGGCTATATGGGCATCGCGGCCCAGCGCCAGTCCAAAGTCAATTTGCAGCCTGTTTATGCCCAGCTTAAACAGCTTGACCCCACCGCCGATTGGTATCTCCACCCCAATCAGCGGCTTTTGCTCTGTGGCTCGGCCAAAGCTCCGCCGCGCCAGCCCTCCTTGCTCTCACTTGCAGAGCTTGTGAATCTCCTTCAAAACTTGTGGGTCGAATAAAAAGACCCTTTAGGTTTTAAGAACCTAAAAGATCTAGTCTGAAACCCAGCTATTTTCCCTCGGAG
>DCSM01000165.1:0-4731 GCA_002325605.1 Chloroflexaceae bacterium UBA1466 | reverse complement strand
CTAAAGCCGTGGATTCCTAGGGTTAAGGCAACCGTTTTAGCTATTGGGCCACGGCTAAAGCCGTGGATTCCTAGGGGGTCGAATGAAAAAGACCCTTTAGGTTTTAAGAACCTAAAAGGTCTGGTATGGCGGGGAGAGAGAGATTCGAACTCTCGAGGGTTTTTGAGGCCCTACTCGTTTTCGAGACGAGCACGTTCAACCGCTCCGTCATCTCCCCAAATAAGTTTTTCGGGATTCAATGTTGATAAACTAAGGAACACTAAAAATCTATTCCTGGCAACCCAGCGCTAGGGATTCTACCATATTCTACCTTTAATTGCAAACGGCTCTTTTTTACAGGAAGCGGGCCCGAAAAAGCCACCATTTTCCAGTTAGCCCGCTAAAGCGGGCAAAGAAGCCTTGGCTTCTGAATAGTTTTAAGCTACAATAAGCGGAAGCTGTGGGGCTACACAGCCTGGGGCTTGTTCCTAGAAGCCGTCGCTTTTTAGGCGGGCGGAGCAAGTCACAAAAAAGAAGTAACCAATCAACTAGCTTATGAACAATGAGCCACTCAAAATTTTGCTGGTTGAGGTAACGCCTGGCGAAGCCTCATTGCAACGCGAAGCGCTCCCCCATTCGGGAACGGTTCAGTTTGAAATTGTGCGCGTAGCCCAATTCAAAGAAGCCCTCCAATATCTGGCCCAAGGCGATATTACGGTTTTTTTATTAGGGCTTTTGCCATCGGAGAGCCTGAAACCAATGCAGCCTCTTAAAAAGCAGCTTGTTGCTGTCCCGATGACCTTGTTGATCGACCCCGAAATTGATTTACAAACGGTTGAAAGGGCCGTGCATGATTTACAAATTTATTTTGATAAAGAGCAAATCGAATGGAATCTCTTAACCCACTTAACCCATTGTGCCATAGACTGTCGGCAACTGCAAAGCGAGATTCGGCAGTATTCTCAACAATGGCAGATAAGTGAGGCACGGTTTCGCAACGTAATTGCCCGCAATGCGGATGGAATCCTCATCGTTGATCACGATGGGATTGTCCGTTTTATGAATCCCGCTGCCGAAACCATCTTAAACAGCAGGAATCAAGATCTCTTAGGCGAACTTTTTGGCTTCCCCGTGATTGCGGGTGAGACGACAGAATTGGATATTGTGCGCCAGCCGGGCCCAGATCAGATGGCCGAAATGCGCGTGGTAGATATTGAATGGGAAGGAGTACAGGCCTACTTAATTTCGTTGCGCGACATCACCGAGCAGAAGAAGATCGAGCGGGCCCTGCGGGAATCCGAAGCTTTTAGTCGGGCCATTTTGAACTCTATCATGGTCTACATTGCTGTCGTAAACGAAGAAGGTTTGATCATTACTACCAATGAAGTTAAAGCTCACTATTTTCCCCAAAAAGCTGCGTGTTTTCTCAAGAATTTAGCCAGGGGGGGCAATTACTTCACTTTGTGCCGGCAAGCCGGGGCCACGCAGTTGCTGAATGGGATGTTAGAGGTTTTGCGGGGCGAAGCAGATTCCTTTGAGGCTGAATTTCCTTGTCCTACCCCCGACGAAGAATTTTGGTTTTTGATTCGGGTGAAACCTTTTGAAGGCAACCTTCAGCGGAGCATCGTGGTATCGCATATCGACATCACCAAAGACAAACGGGCGGCCCAGGCGGAAGCCGAATCGCGGGCCAAGGTCGCTTGGATTGATCAGCGGGAACGGGAAATTCGTTCGCTTTTGGAACTAGCCCACCCGCCGCAAGCCGCCGTCACGGCCAGCATCTTTGGGCTGGTTCCCATCCGCGAAAGCGTCCCTAGCACGTTTGAAGAGATTGTCCAGCGCTACAATGAATTGATTGATCTGGCCCTCGAACAACGAGCGTTTAAGATTGACCATCGTGTTTCTGAACACCTCCGCGCAATGGCAAACCAGCTTGGCTTTCTCAAGGCTGGCCCACGGGACTTGATTGACATCCATAGCACAGTCCTCGAACGCAAAGGAGGCTCGACTCATCCGCTAAAAGCGCAAGCCTATGTAGAAGAAGGGCGACTCATGGTGCTTGAACTAATGGGCTATCTGGTCTCCTATTACCGCAGTTTTTCCATCGGTGTGCGGCGAACCCTCACCCCCGAAGCTCTTCCCGCGAAACCGAGCAACCGACCAGGAGAAGGGGGAAGATCATGAACAAATTTTTACTCAAACTCTATATCACGGGGGACACCCCACGGGCTGAACGGGCCATCAACAACCTTCGCCAAGTCTGTGAACGGGAATTGCATAATCAATATGAACTGATTATTATTGATGTTTTAGAACACCCTCATTTGGCCGAAGAAGAAAAAATTATGGTGACCCCCACTTTAGTCCGGGAATTGCCCCCCCCACGTCGGCGGATTATTGGCGACCTTACCGACACGGCCAAAGTCCTTTTAGGGCTAAACATTCGGACATATCCTGTTTCGGAGTCAGGAAAGGATTAGAATTTAGATGGTGGGTTCAACTAAAGAACATTATTATCTCGAAAAGCTCGAAACGGGCATTCCGGGGTTTGACCATATTGCCAATGGGGGGCTTCCCAAAGGGCGCACAACTTTGGTCTCCGGCACGGCGGGGAGTGCCAAAACGATCTTTGCCGCGCAGTTTTTGGTGGAAGGGATTGCCAAAGCGGGCGAAAATGGCGTTTTCGTCACTTTTGAAGAATCGCCCCTCGACATTATACGCAATATGCGTGGGTTTGGCTGGGACATCGCCAAATGGGAAGCCGAATGTAAATGGGCTTTTGTCGATGCTTCCCGCCAACCTGACGAAGAACGCGATATTAAGCGCGACCTAATTAGCGGCGATTACGATTTGGGGGCTTTGCTGGCCCGCATCGAATACGCCGTCCAGCGCGTGGGGGCCAAGCGGGTTTCAATGGATTCCCTGGGAGCTATTTTTAGTCAGTTACCCGATAGTAATACTGTCCGCAGTGAGTTATTTCGGATTGCTTCGGTGCTGAAAAGCATTGGCGTAACGGCGGTTATGACTGCTGAACGCACGGAAGAATATGGTGAAATTGCCCGTTATGGTGTAGAAGAGTTTGTAGCCGATAATGTCGTGATTGTTCGCAACGTTTTGGAAGATGAAAAACGGCGGCGCACGATTGAAATCCTCAAGTTTCGGGGAGTCACTCATCAAAAAGGTGAATTTCCCTTTACGGTTATTCCAGATCGGGGGATTGTCGTAATTCCGCTTTCGGCCATTGAGCTTCAGCAGCGCTCGTCGAATATCCGCATCACGTCGGGGAATCTTGAATTAGATCGGATGTGTGGCGGAGGCTTTTTCCGCGACTCTGTCATTTTAGTTTCGGGAGCGACAGGCACAGGTAAAACCCTGATGGCGACTTGGTTTATGTTTGCGGGAGCCAGCCAAGATGAACGCAGCCTCCTTTTTGCCTTTGAGGAAAGCCGGGATCAGCTTTCGCGCAACGCGACGGGCTGGGGCATTGACTTTGAAGGAATGGAAAAAGAGGGCCGTTTGCGGGTCGTCTGTAATTATCCCGAAGTTGCGGGCCTGGAAGACCAACTGATTCGGATGAAAACGGAAATCGAAAAGTTCAAACCGCATCGAGTCGCCATCGATAGCCTCTCGGCGCTGGAGCGGGTTTCAACGATTCGTGGCTTCCGCGAGTTTGTGATTGGGCTAACTTCTTTTATTAAGCATAAAGAAATCGCTGGTTTGTATACTTCGACTACCCCAACGCTACTTGGGGGGACTTCAATCACCGAAGCCCACATTTCAACCATTACGGACTCGATTATTTTGCTGCGCTACGTTGAAATTTATGGCGAAATGCGGCGGGGCCTTACAGTTCTCAAGATGCGTGGTTCAATGCACGATAAGGACATTCGAGAGTTTACGATTGATGGCCAGGGGATGCACATTGGCAAGGCTTTCCACGGCATTTCGGGGATTCTATCGGGCAACTTTACTCACATTGTGCCCAGCGAAGTAGATCGCATTAGTAATCTTTTTCGCTCAGGAGCAACCGAAGAACACTAGGCAAGGTCTTCAAGCCCGCTAGGCAAAAGTCTGGATAGCCCCAGATCGCAAAGCTTTTGTGGCTTGGCGCAACTTTCAAACCTCGAAAAAGCCAGCAAAGATTCGTTGGAAGCTGGTCGGACGTTCTTTTCTTGCAATGGATCGGCAGCAATGAACGCCCCCCGCCATGCGAGGGGCGTTATGGACAGCGATGAAAAAGCAAGTTATCACCGTTCTGCTCATTGAAGACGATCCCTGGGCGATCCAGTCGGTGCAGAAGGCCTTAAAAGTTACTTGGGGCAAGCAACCAATCCCGCAAACCTTTTGTTTGAAGGTGGGTAAAGACTTAGCGGCAGGGCTGGATTATCTTCAGAAGAATAAAGTTCAACTTATTCTTTTTGCTCTTTCGCTAAAGGTCCCTCAGAATCTAGTGGCTTTAGCCCACCTGCGCCGCGAGGCTCCGGGGCTTCCGCTCCTGATCCTCGTTTTACCGTTAGAGGAAGCCCTGGCAAAAAAAGCCCTTCAAACGGGAGTCCAGGATTATCTGTTCAAAGATCAGGTGGCAAAATCGTTGGCGTGTACCGTTCTTTGGGCTGTTGAGAAGCAACATAAAAAAGCGTTGCGCCAGAAATCGCAGGCCAGCGAAGCGCGGTTTCGGGCCGTGATCAACAAAAACGCGGATGCGATTGTGATTGTAAATAAAGAGGGCAAGATCATCTTTGTTAATCCAGC
>DCSM01000051.1 GCA_002325605.1 Chloroflexaceae bacterium UBA1466 | reverse complement strand
TAGTTTTGCTTTTGCTCAGTATGCTGCGCTAAAGCCACTTGAAAGTCGGGAAGGTTCTCGGCGAGCGAGGCCGTGAGAAGAATAGCTTGTAGCGTTTCCGCATCAGCTATTTTGGCTAAGGTAGTTTTAAGCAGCGCGAGGTCTGAGTCTGAAAGTGCAAGACGGACGCGGAGAATTTGCAAAATATCCTTTTGGCGCGTTGTCAGGGTAGCTTTCTTCCGGCTTTCTTTATACTTCTTCCGCAATTGCCGCAGCTCCAGCAACTGCCGCATGTACGGCGTTTCAGTGAATTCCTCTTCCTCTACAACAATTTGCTCAATCATCGCTAGAAGCTCCTCGTCTGAAATCAGAGAAACCAATAAGGTTAGTAACTTCCCCCGTAGCTCGGCATCCGCGACCTCGCCGATCTGAGCAATTACGGTGGAAGCAGGATCCTTTCTCCGTAAGCTGCCTTTAGAGCAGTCATTATAGCATGTTTAGAGGCAACTGGAGCTTTGAGAAATATATGTTATAATGAAGCAAATCGTTGGAAAGGAAAGGCTTTCTTATGACCACCCTTACACTTGAGCCACGAGTTGCGAACTTGGAAGACCTTATGGCACAGCTTACGCAGAACATGAGCCAGCTATCAGAAGAGAATCGCCGAACTACAAGTCAGGTGCAAAAATCCTCACTCCAGCTTGACCTATTGTCGAAACAAGTGCAATTAACTGAGCGCCATGTACAACAGACCTCGCAGCGTGTTGACGAATTGGCCGAGGAAATGCAGAAGTTCAGAGCCGAGATGCAGGAGGAATCACGCAAATTCAGAGCTGAGATGCAAGAGATGGCAAAGAATTCAGATAAAAATGCGAAGGAGTTTCGACGACAAATGGCCGAACTTTCTCATAAAATGGGAACGCTGGCCGAAGACCTCGTCGCCCCAAGTATTCCACGCATTTTGGCTGAAATTGTCAATTGCCCTGAGCTTCCCCAAATGGAAGGCGTGCGAATTCGCAAACGCTTGCCTGATGGGCGGGTGAAGGAATATGATACAATTGCAGTTTGCGGCGATTATATCCTGGTCAATGAGACAAAAAGCCGCTTACGCAGCGAGGATATTGCAGATTTCGTCAAAAGCCTCGAAGAAGTGCGCGACTTTCTACCAGAGTATGCAGAGAAGCAAGTCATTGGAACTTTAGCTAGTTTCTACATTGACCCGAACTTGGTGACGCATGGCGAGCGCCAAGGCTTGATTATGTTGGGCGTTGTAGATGGTTTGATGGAAATCCTCAATCGAAGGAACTTCGTGCCCAAAAGATTCTAAGAGGATTCGGCTTCTTCCTTAACCTCAATCTTTTCTTCGGTTTGATCGCTTTCCTCGCTCGGCGGATTATGCACTTTGCGCTCGACCCGCACCGACTTAACCGCTAAACCACTCACGCTCTCCACCGTAAAATTGGCTTCTTCCATCTCAATAAGGTCGCCAGGCTCAGGCGGACGATCTAAAAGCCCAACTAATAAGCCCCCAATCGTCTCTACATCGGGTAGATGCTCATCTTTTAAGAAGAGATCGGGGATGGCTACGCGCAAATTGTCTAAGAGCAAATCGCCCCGCGCCAGCAACACGCCAGGTTCAATTTCAAACAACGGTGGTGGTTCTGGCAGGTCAAACTCATCGTGAAGCTCCCCAACCACTTCCTCAACAATATCTTCCAGCGTTACAATCCCCGCCGTACTTCCATATTCATCAAAAACGAGCGCCATGTGCGTATGCGAACGCTTGAAAATCGCTAAGAGGCGGGCCACGGCCATCGTTTCTGGGACTTTGGGAATGTAGCGAATCAGGCCTTTGAGATTGAACTTGCCAGGCTTATGGATTTGCTGATCAACAAAGTCTTTGACTAAAAGCATGCCAACAATCTGGTCAAGGTCTTTCTCATAGACAGGGAAGCGACTATAATGAAAGTTCTTGAGATGCCGCCGCAATTCAGCCAGGGTACAGGTGAGCGCAAGCGCTGAGATGCGCGGGCGCGGAGTCATTACTTGCCCCACCCGCCGTTCCCTAAAGGCAAAGATATTCTCTAGGATCCGCTGCTCATTATCGTCTAAAAGCCCCCCTTTATGGCTCTCTTTGATGACGATCTCTAGCTCTTCGGACGAATAAAGTCGTCGATGAGGGCTGACGGGGGGAACCTTTAAGAGCCACAAAACCCCGTTTCCTATCCCATTCAACAGAATGACCAGGGGGTAAAAGAGCTTCTTGGCAAAGGTTATCCAAGCGCTAATGGCTAAGACCGTCTTCTCCGCAAATTGCAGAGCGAGAGATTTGGGAACCATCTCCCCAAGCACCACATGGGCGAAGGTAAGCAGGGAGATCGCCAGGACTAAAGCTAACGTATGGGCTAAGACCACTTCAAGGTGCAACCAATGCTCAAAAGGCCCAATTAGCCAGGTCGCAATGGTCTGTTCGCCGTACATTCCTAGCCCTAGACTGGCAACCGTAATGCCGATTTGCGCCGTCGCAATGTAATGGTCACGTTGGATAGGGTCATCCAAGATCGCCTTGACCGCTTGCGCTTTGAGATGCCCCTCCTCAACCAGTTGAGTAATCCGCGTTGGGGGGACACTGATGATACAGAACTCCGCCGCGACAAAGAGACCATTAAGCAAGATTAAGGCGATGATGATGAGGGAGGGAATCACGAACTGTTCCATTTAAGCCTCCCCCCCTTCAGCCAGTTTGCCTTGCGGGAGGAAAAGGATAACTTCCCGCACCGCAGGGCCATTCACCGCTTCAACCCGCAGCTTTAGGGCCTCCTCACCTTCCCCAATTAGAACCTCATCCCCCACTTTGGGCAACCGTTCCAGTAATGCCATCGCCAACCCCCCTATCGTTTTCACTTCTTCATCTGGGAGCTTGAGACCGAGCCGCTCATTCACATCATTCAGTAAGACTTCCCCATGCAAGCGCACCGAACCATCAGGCCCCGCCGCCAGCGGGGCTGGCTCATCCTCTTCTTCATCTGATTCGTCTTGCAACTCCCCAAAGATTTCTTCGATCAGGTCTTCTATCGTGATCATCCCCGCAGTCCCCCCATATTCGTCTAAGACAATCGCAACGTAGCTCTTCTCCTGCTGCAATTGATCCAGGACGGCTAAGGCGGATTTAGAGCTAGGGGTGTAAGAGACAGGCCGTAAGACAAGCGAGAGTAGGTCCTGCTTCTCGCTGTGCAAACGGAAGAGATCTTTCAAGTGGACGATGCCGACAATCTTATCTATTGTCTCATCATAAAGGGGAATTCGCGTATAGGAAGTGCTGGTCGCCACCGCCAACAGCGCCGGCAAAGCGCTGGCGGCGGGGGCAGCCACCAACCGTGTCCGGGGCATCATCACGTCCGCCGCCGTAAGTTCAATCACCCGAAAGGTGTTCTGTAAGAGTTGCCGTTCGCCCGCTTCAAGCAACCCTCCTTGAGCGCTCTCCGCAACCAGATATTCAATCTCTTCCGGGCTAAGAATATGGGCTGGATGGATATTGGGAGGTACGCCCAGCCAGCGTAAAAGCAAGTTGCCAGTGCCATTAAAGAGCGTGATCATTGGTCTAAAAAGGGTCAAGGACCAACGCATTGGGATCACAACCCCCAAGGCTACCTTCTCGGGGTAGCGCAGCGCGAGAGATTTGGGAACTAACTCCCCAAAGACGACTTGGAAAACCGTCAGGAGAAGTAAGATCACGGTGGCGGCCAGCGACTCAGCCGCGACCTGTTGCATGCCCCCAAAGTGTTCAAAGAGCGGGATAAGATAGATAGCAATCTTGGCTTGGCCATAGAAGCCTAAAATGAGGCTTGAGAGCGTGATCCCTAGCTGGCAGACGGCAATATAAGTGTCAAGGAGGTGCGCGTCAGCGAGGATCGGCGCGAGCAACTGGGCGAAGGGATTGCCCTCCACCGCCTGCTGTTTAATCAGCGTCTGGCGGGCGCTGACGGTGGCAAATTCGGCAATCACGTAGAAGGCGTTAAGGAAGATCAAAAATGTCGAGACTGCTAAGATCGTTAGGGCCGTACTCAATGCTCATCCTTTCAATCACAGTTCTCTGGGGGGCAGAGAACAATAGCCCCAGTATAGCGGTAAATGGCTGCTTCGTGCAAGACTCAACCGCCAGTTTGACTAAATTGCCTAAACTGGCTATAATGTTGAGCGTGCCCTGGGCCACTAGCTCAACGGCAGAGCAATCGGCTCATAACCGACAGGTTCCAGGTTCGAATCCTGGGTGGCCCACCACAAGCCTTCCTATGCCTCGCCCCCACATTTCAGCTATTATCCCTGCTTGGTCAGCTCCCTATTATCTCCCGGCTTGCCTGGCGGCCCTCGCGGCCCAACTCGCTCCCACCGATGAGCTTATTCTCGTGGATAACGGCTCAAATGGGAAGGTTGCGGGCTGGGCCAAACAATTTGCGCCTACTGCTCGTCTGCTCATTTTACCCCAAAATTTAGGCTTCGCGGGCGGGACAAACGCTGGTCTCAGAGCCGCGCAGGGCGAATGGCTCTTGCTCTGTAATGATGATGCTTTGGTCGAGCCTGGCTGTGTCGCCGCTTTAGCTCAAACCCTGGCCCTCGCCCCAGAGATTGGAATGGTGGCGGGGGTTTTGGCGTTTAGTCGCCAGCCGCAGCAAATAGCCTCAGCCGGGATTCAAGTGCAACGGGATGGGGTTGCCAACGACCTCTATTGGGGGCAATCTATCGCTTCCTTGCCGCCAGAGCCAACTGAGATTTTTGGGGCCAGTGGCGGCTTGGCGCTCCTGCGGCGCACGCTGATCGAGGACATTGGGCTATTTGAGGAGCGCTTCTTCTGCTATTTAGAGGATGTCGATCTGGCGTGGCGGGCGAGGCTCCGGGGCTGGCGCACTTTCTTAGCCCCAAACGCCCGGGCCCGGCATGTCTGTTCGGCGAGTGGGGGGGCACGAACCAGCCCCTTCAAACAAAACCTTCTGGCCCTAAACCGCTGGCGCGTGCTTTTGCGCTGTCTGCCCACGCCGCTCTTCCGCTCTTGTCTGCCCACCATTTTGCGCTATGAGACCCTAGCTTTCGCCTACGCCGGCCTCACCCGCCAACCCGCAATTGCGGCTGGCCGCCTAGCGGTCAGCCGCGAAATCCCCCTGCTCCTCCACCAACGCAAGGCCATCCAAGCCCGGCGCACGGCTTCCATCGCCGCCCTAGAGCGCTGGCTTAGGCCTGCTTCTTTTCCCCTCCAGGCCCTACTAAATAGTGAGCGTTAAGGGGCCCAGGCAAATTGCCCCTCGCCGACCCTCAGCCTGCGCTGGCCAGGCAGGCTTCCCCGCAGCTCCCTGCTGTGCATTCTTAGCGTACAAATTAAGGTGGTTTCAACTGGCTGCTGGGTCGGGCCCTACATAAAG
>DCSM01000176.1:1686-2532 GCA_002325605.1 Chloroflexaceae bacterium UBA1466 | reverse complement strand
TTTTTTTCAAGCTGTGCTATACTGCCTGCGTTAAGTTGTTTCGGGCGATTAGCTCAGTTGGTTAGAGCGCGTCGTTCACACCGACGAGGTCAGTGGTTCGAGTCCACCATCGCCCACCAAGTGGAAGAATTCAGAAATGCGGCGTTTGTCAACGACAGATGCCGCATTTTCTATGTGGTAAATTGTTATGCCCAATTCTGCGCCCTCCGCGCTCCGCTTCACCAATGCCTTGTGCATTCATTGTGCCTTTGAAATCCCGACGGCCACTGCTCGCCAGCTTCTGCCGCCCCAGACTCGCCTGAATATCGTTGAGATTTTCCCTGGGCAAGCGCTGCTCGTGATTGCCTTTGCGCTCTATCGGGAAAGTACCTTTGGGGCCCACGCGGAAGCCTCTTTAGCCTTAGTTGCGACTCCCGCAAAGACCCAACCCCTTCTCACGATCACGCAACTTCTAGGGGAGAGTCGGTATCCTGGCTATGTTTTGCACATGTTTGTCAATAACAAGGAAGCGCAGCGCATCGGGGTCGAGCGGTGGGGCTTACCCCGGCTGCTGGCCGACGTGAGGGTCGCGGCGGAGGCGGGGCAAACGGTGGGGGAAGTTTTCTTTGAAGGGCAACGAGTTGTGCAGGTCAAAGCCGAACAACCGCAGCTAGGGCGCTCACGGAAGATGGCGATTGAAAGCTATACACAGAATGATGGGGATTTGCAGCGGGCGATAATGCAGTGTGAAGCAGGGACGTATGGGAAGACGCAAGGGGGAGGCGCGAAATTGCTTTGGGGCGACCATGCGATTGGGCAACGGCTAAGTGGGCTGAAAGTGGCGAAGTGCCCCATGATGGTTCGGTA
>DCSM01000176.1:0-1611 GCA_002325605.1 Chloroflexaceae bacterium UBA1466 | reverse complement strand
AGATGTTTGGTGCCGGAGACGGGACTCGAACCCGTATGGAGTTGCCTCCAACGGTTTTTAAGACCGTAGCGTCTGCCATTTCGCCACTCCGGCCCGCACACCTTGTGATTATAACATAGCTTGCTTTTTTTGCCAATCTAGCGTTTTCGGAGAAATTGCCCCTGACACCAGCCCTCCTGATTCGCCGCCCTGATTTGCCACCAGATTTGCGCCTCATTCGTGATTGGCCCCTGAATCACCTCGACGGCGGTTGCGGGGCGCAGATAGAGCCGCACCGTTGACGTAACTGCCAGACTTGGCTCATTTCGCAAAGCCAGCCCTTCCCCAACATTCGGCCCCACAAAAGCAACTTCGCCAGGGATAAGCTTCACGGAATTCGTAATACTTTCGCTTAGGCCTATTTGCAAAGCAGTATTTTGCGCCAGATTCGCTGTTTCAGGTTGCGGTTGAAGCGTTTGCCGCAGCCCAAAGATGATTATCCCCGCAACCAAAATCACCCCAAACAGAAGCAAGACCAAGTTCTGCGTCCGATACCAGAGACTTATTAGATTGTACTTAGGCTTTACAGGTTTTTGGGGAGCAATAACCTGCACATTCTCTGGAGCAGTTACCAAGATTCCATAGCGTTGCAAAAGTTTCGCTGCATATTGCTGATAGCCAATGATGCTTTCATGGGTCAAAGAGATTGTATTACCCTTGGCAATTGTTTCCCAAAGGCTATGAATACGCTCTAAATAGGCCAAATCGGCCTGGGAAAGTGGCTGTTTCGCATCTTCGGCCAATGTCTGGAGCAAAGTAGCCCAATCATTGGTCGCGGGCACTTTGCGGTAAAGGTGTAAATGCGAACGCAATCCCGCATCCAAAGCCCCATGCAAGCTCAAAATTGCCAATTCATGGCGCTCCTGGCGCAAACGTGCTTGCCCCAGCATAAACTTGCGCTGACAAGTTTCGATCAATTCAGTTGGTGAAGCATTTTTCAACTGCTATGAATCCTTCGCAAGCTCAGTTTCCAAAGCTGCGCGTGCAGTTTGCGGGTTAGCTTGACCCTTTGTCGCCTTCATTATCTGCCCAACTAAGAATTGTAAGGCAGTTGTTTTCCCGCTGCGATATTCAGCAACAGGCTTAGGATTCTTCGCAATCACTTCCTGCGCTAATTTTGCCAATTCTCCACTATCACTAATCTGCGTTAAGCCTTTAGCCTCGACGATTTTAGCAGGATTCTGCGCGGTTTGATAGCTTTCCTCAAAGACTTGTTTGGCAATCGTGCGCGTAATTGTGCCTTTGGCCAACAAAGTTAGGATTTCAGCAATGTGCTGGGGAGGCATTTTAGCCACCAAGTCGCTGGGCGAAACCGTATTTTCGTCCTCTTTGAGCAGCCTAAAAAGCTCGCCGCCAACCCAATTAGCAACTTCTTTCGCGCTGCCCGCCTCTTTCGCCAATTCGACGGCTGTCTCATAATAATCCGCCACGGCCCGCTCCGTGGTGAGCAAAATCGCATCGTAGCTGCTTAAACCGTAGGCTTGCATAAATCGCGCTCGGCGAGCATCGGGCAATTCGGGCAATTCAGCTTTGCGATCCGCCAGCCAAGCCTCGGTCAAAACTAAGGGCGGA
>DCSM01000021.1:8084-38433 GCA_002325605.1 Chloroflexaceae bacterium UBA1466 | reverse complement strand
GTCGGGCCCTACATAAAGGCTGGGTCAAACCTCCTTCATTTGTTAAGTAAGAGTGAACAAAGCGCTTTGGAAAGAGGCACTTTTTCGCTTAATTGTTTGACTTTACCCAGCCCAACTGGTTGGGTTGGCCGAGCGCCCTACCATATATATGGTATGGCCCCTTGCTCCAGCTTATCTGAGGCGGCGCTTCAATTCGTCTGCCAGTTTCCCTAGCACCAGCCGTTCAGAGCCACCGCGAGACCAGCCAGATTGTAAAGAGACTGGCGGGCGGGCTGATCTTAGAAGAACTGCCAAATTGCCCAAAAATATCCGCCAAACGCAAAAAAAAAGAACTTCCTTTGGGTACTAATAGAATATGGAGATTGCGTTGATCTTCAGTGTGAGGAGTCTTGATTATGGACACTCAGTACGGTTGGAAAAAGGCGGTTCACTGGGCAGTACGGCTGCTCACCACGTTCGGGTTGGTTGGTCTATTCTTGGGGCTGACGCTTCAAGCATTCGGCAAGAGCCAGCCACAAGAGCAGGCTCTCAAGCGGGAGGTTACTTCCAAAGTCGCTGGCAAACCTGAGTCAGCAAGCTGGTTAGTTGGCCAAAAGGCCCCTAAAGTTGTCCCCTGGCAGCAAGATGAAATCAAGGCGATCTATGAGCATGTAGGGTTAAGTGGCGATGGGACAACGCTGGTTGGACTTAGTAATGACTATGTCCGCATCTATGCTAAAACCAGCGCAGGCTGGGGTGAGTCAGCCAAGATCAGCAACTCGCGCAGACCAAAAGATGTGGCAATCAGCAACGATGGGACAATGGTAGTGGTCGGTCTGCCCAGCGAGACTTATACCTCCACAACCTATGGAGAGGTCTATCTCTACACGAAAGTTGGAGCGAATTGGACGCAAGTCGCTACACTCACAGCGGCTGAAGGAAGCCTTGGGGATGCAGTCGCGGTAAGCGGAGATGGCGCAACAGTGATAGCGGGTGCGCCTGGAGGTTCTACCAATAGTTCCAATACTACGCAGGGGACAGTCTACCTCTATACCAAGCCTGCGGGAGGCTGGGCTAATGGTATACAAGCGGTCAAGCTCACTGCTGCAAACGGAGCAGCGGGCGAGCGGCTGGGCACAGCCTTGGCCATAAATAGTGATGGTACAACGGTGGTCGCGGGCGTAAATCGGGGGATTGATAATTACCTTTATCCCACCAGAGGGGCTGTCTATCTCTACACCAAGCCCGTAAGTGGATGGGCTGATAGTACGCAAACGGCCAAGCTTACTGCTTCTGATGGAGCCGCGAGTGATAACCTTGGCACAGCTCTAGCTGTGAGTGGGGATGGGACAACAGTCTTTGCAGGTGCGCCTGGGAAGACTAGAACGGTCTACACTACGGTAACAACCTATCAGACCCAGCCCCGCTATTGCGTTACACCTGCGGTGGTGGGTACTAGGTATGTAGACAATGATCCTGGGCCAGGACAGTATCCAGTTCAATATGACGCAGTCCCAGCAGTGAGTGTTGCCTGCGGCACTGAGACCGTCCCTGTAAACAACACTAGCAGCGTCGTCAGCAGTTATGCCGGGGCAGTCTATCTCTACACTAAGCCTGCAAGTGGGTGGGTCAATGGCACACAAACTGCTCAACTTGTAGCCTCTAATGGGCAAAAGAACAGTAGACTTGGCGAAGCCATTGCCGTGAGTAACGATGGCATAAGCCTAGTTGTAGGTGCGCCTAGCTCCCTTAAATCTGGCTCTGGCGCTGCCGCAATCTATGCTTATACGAAGCCAACTGGGGGCTGGGTCGATGGCACGGAAACGCTCAAGCACACAGATACTACCGATAGGTTGTGGTATTCAGACTCATCAATGTTGATTGGCAGTGGGGTTGCGGTAAGCAATGATGGCAAGACGATAGCCGTAGCATCCCATTCTGCCCCAAGCTATCTCTTCACGCCTCCGCCCCCTGATCCTACAATCATGGTCAACCAACTCTCAACTATCACTGGGCAAACGGTTCCCATTACTAATGGTTATCAATTTGACATTGGGTTAATCAGCTTAGGTAATAACCGAACTGCTCAGTTCAAGGTTAAGAGCAAGGGGTTGGCTGACCTTAGCATTAAGAATGTAGCGGTGGTCGGGCGCAACGCAGCCGAATTCCTCTTAGATACCAGCAGCTTTACTAGGACATTGGCTGGGGGAGAGGGGACATCATTCACGGTCATGTTTACACCTTCAAGTGTTGGGGTGGTAACAGCTACGCTCATTATTGAGAGCAATGATCCCGCGCAACCGCAATACACGATTACTCTGAAGGGGGTTGGCTTTGAGCAGATCGTAGGCCCTTGGGCGCAGCAAGCTAAGTTGCCAATCAGAGGGGTTAGCTATCTTGGGAACGTAGCGCTGAGTCGGGATGGGAAGACAATGGCGGTTGGTCTACCTCATGAAGGAGCCGTCTCTGTCTATACCAAGGTAGGTTTGAACTGGACGCAAGTCGCCACCCTTACGGTTACCAGACTTTGGGACGTAGCAAGGGGCGGCGTAGCAATGAGCGACGTAGCAATGAGCAGTGATGGGAAGACCATTGTGGCAACTTCCCAAATCCCTAGTATTCTTGCAAGAGTAGAGAGTTATCTGGTCTACGTCTTTACCAAGCCTGCGATGGGCTGGGCAACAACGAGCATTCCTACTGCCAGGCTTGCTACCTCTGACGGATCAACCGCAGCTTGGAAAGCCATCACCGTGAGTGGGGATGGGGCAACGGTAGCTGTAGGAAGATTGATTGGTGATGCTGATATAGTCCAGGTCTATCTCTACACCCGCCCTGCAAAAGGCTGGGTCAATAGCACTGAAACTGCCAAGCTATCGGGTTCCATCAGCGGTTTCTATTCTTATGGAAGGGTAAGTTGGGCTATCAAGCTGAGTGATGATGGCACAACTGTGGTCTCAAGTTGGGTTGATACTGACTGCGCGCAATATGATTGTACCCCAGCCCTCTATGTCTATACCAAGCCTGCTGGGGGCTGGGTAACAACGGAAACCGAAACCGCCAAGCTTACCTTATCCGATGCGAAAGGGTGTTATGGGCGGGATATAGCAGTAGGGAGTGATGGGGCAACAATTGTAGCAAGCTCACCTTACAATGCCTTGTATGTCTATACGAAGCCTGCTGGAGGCTGGGTAAGTGGCCCAGAAACTGCCAAGCTCACGAATATCAACGAGCTATACAGTGATGACCTTGGTAGTTCCCTAGCCCTAAGTAAAGATGGAAGTACTCTGATCGCAGGGGCAGATAGCTTTAACGATAGGCAAGGGGCCGCCTACGTCTACACTAAGCCTACAGGAGGTTGGGCCACAACGAATACCTTTGATGCCCGCCTCACCACCACCGCAGGAAATGGGTTTGGGGCCCAAGTAGCCGTAAGTAGTGATGGGAAGACAATGGCAGTTGGAAGCGGGGGAACGGAGAATGCAGTCCATCTCTTTTCCTTCTCAGACTCCGCGCTCAATCTCAAGCAGGAGACCACCAACCTTGCGAATGGGGGTACATCAAGCTTTGGTACGGTCAACTTAGGCAGTAGTCGGGTTCTGACCTTCACGCTTGAGAATAAGGGCACAACCGATCTTAGACTTGATGACGTAGCCCTGGAGGGAGATGACACAGCAAGCTTCATGTTGAATACGAGTAAGCTCAACCCCAACCTAGCTCCTTGGCAGAGTACGCAATTCATGGTCTCGTTTACACCTTTGAAGAAGGGGCTCCTCACGGCCTCGGTGACCGTTGCCAGCAATGATGCCAAGCAGCCCTCCACTACGATCCTCTTAGAAGGAACAGGGTTTGAGCAGGTAATCACCCCAACAACCCAGCTGCCACAAACCACTACTACCGCCATGTCCCAGACGGTCACGGCGGGCGTGCCCCAAACTGCTACGGCGGGTGTTGCCCAGACCGCCACAGCGGTGGTGCAAAAGATTATAGAGGAGCAGAGAGCAACGCTGGCTCCTTTGCAGACCACCGTAGCCCAGAATGCCACGCTGGCTGCCCAAACGGCTACCGCTGCTGTAACCCAGACCGCTGTAGCCCAAAGCGCAACCATGGCCGCCTTGCAGACCACCGTAGCCCAGAACGCCACGGCGTTGGCAATGGCAACCCTTGAAATCCTCCAGACCGCCGTAGCTCAACAGACCATTGCGGTGCAAACGGCCACGGTAGCTGCCCAACAGACCGCGACTCGGGAGATCTACTTGGAACTATCGGCTACACCGCTCTGGACTCCCACGCTCACGCCGACCCTTACACCCACGGTGACACCTACACCTTCACCGTTCCCTACCCTGACGGCCCCTTGCCCCTGTCCCTTGAAATGGCTGGCTTATGGGAGTTGCTATAGTAGCCTTAGCACAACGCTGACCCAAAGCCCGACCCTTGACCTTAATACCTTCTACCAGGTGCGCGACCTCTTAAAGAAGGGTGCAATGGGGCAGAAGTATATCGCGTTCTATGAGCAGCATGGCCCAGAGATCACCAACCTTCTGATCACTGATCCGGCCTTGCGGACAAAGGCTCTTCAAACGTTGGCTCTCTGGCAGCCAGCATTACAAGCCCTGACTACGGGGAAGGGAGCGAGCTTTCTGGTTACGGCTGACCTAACCCAGGCTCTGGATTCGTTCCTGCAAGCCTTAGCCGCAAAGGGCAGCCCTCCTTTGCAGCAAGCGGTGAAGAATGAGCTTCTCGCCCCACACCCGCTTGCCCAGTTAGTCGGCAAGACCATCGCGCAGGCCCAGCAACTGGTTGCGCCAGTGGGCTGGCCGGTCTATCTCCCCCTCCTTCAGCGCTAGACCTTCTTCAGAACCAGGAGACCCTTTGGGTTCCAAAGCCCAAAGGGTCTGAACCTTTCAACACAGCTAGAGAACAAGAATAATGAAGCAGCTAATTTTAGGCGATTGCCTTGAAGTCTTGAAGGGCCTAGCGCCAGCGAGCGTTGATCTAATCTACCTTGATCCTCCCTTCTTCTCTAAGCGCAATTATCAAGTCGTTTGGGGCGATGAAGGTGAGATTCGGAGCTTTCAAGATCGCTGGGCCGGGGGCCTTGACCAGTATCTCGCCTGGTTGAAAGAGCGTGTGCAGGAGCTGCACCGGCTCTTAAAGCCCACAGGTTCAATCTTTTTACACTGTGATTGGCACGCGAACGCTTATATTCGCGTCGCTATTTTGGATAAAATCTTCGGCGAAGCAAACTTCAAGAATGAGATCGTCTGGTGCTATACTGCTCCCGCAAATGTGCAAAAGCGGTTTCCCCAGAAACACGATACGATCTTCTTTTATGCGAAAAGTAAGCAGAGTTATTTTAGCGCCAAGCGCATTAAGATCCCCTATAGCTCCGAAACTGTCGCCCGAACAAGGAGAGGGGCCGGCTTAATGGGCTTGAAGGTTAAAGGGGAGGCCGAGGAACGCCATAAAAGCCGGTTGGCTAGGGAGGGAAAAGTCCCTGAAGACTATTGGCTTGATATTTTTCGCCTTCAGGGAAATAGCAGAGAACGCATCGGCTACCCGACGCAAAAGCCCGAAGCTTTACTTGAACGGATCATTTTGTGTGCCAGTAAGGAAGGTGACCTGGTACTTGATCCGTTTGTGGGCGGCGGTACGACGGTGGTCGTCGCGGAACGGCTTAATCGGCAATGGCTTGGCATTGATCAATCTAGCACCGCGATAAAGGTCAGTGAGTTGCGCCTCCGCAAATTGCAACAAGCTGATTAGACCATTTAGAATCAAGGCTCATTTGACCTCGTAATCGCGCTGGGGGAACAGCCCAAACAGGTCTTCCAACCGTTTTTGATGCAGTGCAGCCGTTTGAAGGTTAAGCTCAATGCCAACCCAATTGCGCTGAAGCTTCTGGGCCGCCACAAGCGTTGTCCCGCAGCCGCAGAAGGGATCAAGTACCCAAGCTCCAGCATTGCTACTGGCTTGAAGAATGCGCTCTAAAAGGGCTAAAGGTTTCTGCGTCGGGTAGCCCAAACGCTCCTTTGCCGTATTCCCTACGCGCCGTAGATCATCCCACCAATCCTGAATGGGCCGACCTTTCTTCTCCTCAAGGTAGACAATCTGGCCCCTAAGCAAAGGTCGACCTTCTTGATCCTTCTTGATCCTCCCCGCTTGCCAAAGTCGTTCTAGCTCTTCTTCCTTCATCGACCATCGGCGCGAAGGGCCAGGAGTTCGTCCCCGGAAGCAAAACTTCCCCCCCGTGCCCCCACTTGCGGGAGCGGTCAAATTCTCTACTTTGTACCACCTTCCCTGCTCATCTTGCTTAAATTCAGCCGCGAGGTAAGCTGGCTTATAAGCTTCAAAAACTGGCTTAAAGCAGACCAACCGGATATCTTTTGCGTAGTAAAGCAAGCGATCATGGATTTTCCCAAAGCCCGTCTTGGTATTATTGTGGGCACTCGTGCGCTTCCACACGATCTCATTGCGAAAGTTCTTCGTTCCAAAGATTGCATCCAAAAGCAGTTTGAGGTAATGACTCGCCGTAGGGTCACAGTGCAAGTAAAGGCTCCCCGTTGGCTTTAGGATGCGGTGAAGTTCGACTAAGCGCGGAGTCATCATCACTAAGTAGGCCGTCAGCTGCTTTGGCCCCAGCAGGTCGTAGAAGGTCTGAAGCAACTTCTTTAAGGGGAGGGAAGCGTTCAAACAAAGGTCTTCAAAGGTCGCTTGTGTTGCCGCATCCCAGGGCCAAGTATCCTTAAAGGCCTGAAGCGGAGCCGGGTTTTCTCCCTCACCTTCTTCCTTAAAGACCATGTAATCCCGCTTACTATTAAAAGGGGGATCGAGGTAGATCAGGTCAATACTTTCAGTACTAAAACATTCCTGCAAAATAGGCAGATTATCACCATAGAAAAGCGTGTTTTTGGTGAACAAGTTGGGCATTGGTTCCTCCTTAGCTCATTTTGATCTAAAAATCAGGCAAAAAAGGTTTCTCCAATCTTTGCAATTAGCGCAGTGGTTGAATAACCTTCCCGATAAGGAATTAAAACAACTTTTCCGCCATAGCTCTTTACAACTTTAGCTTCAGGCAACCGACTTTCATCAGGGATGAGCGTAGCTTTTTGAGCATAATCTCCGCCTTTAACATAGACTTCAGGTTGCAAAATGGCAACTAAGGCTTCAGCTGTCGGCGTTTCAAAGATGGTCACATAATCCACAAAACGCAAGGCGGCTAAGACCAAAGCTCGTTCCTTTTGGGGCATCAAAGGGCGCTTGGGGCCTTTGAGCGACTGCGTGGAAGCATCGCTGTTCAACCCGACCACTAAGATGTCGCCTAACGCACGGGCTTGCGCTAAATAGCTGACATGACCGCTATGAAGGAGGTCAAAAATGCCGTTGGTGAAGACCAACCGCCAGCCGTTAGTCTGCCAAATTGCCCGCTGGAGTTGCAATTCGGTAAGCGAAAGCATGGGCGCAGCTGGAAAAATCATGTTTCTTATGAGCCTTTCAGTAGGAAAACTTCGCGCTGGAGCATCATAGCACATGGCTAAAGCTTGCGGCTTGTGCTATAATAGGCTCTAACTTTCAATAAGACGAGGAAGCGCAGAATGTCGCTTTACAACCCAGAAGATCTATCCCCGCTCATTTCCAGTGCGCTGGTGCGCGTCGAGCGGCGGCTTCCCCGGCCCGGCGAAATTCTGGTGCGGTTGGGGGCGCGGCTGGAGCCCGAAGATGTGGTCGGCAAGGCTTTTCTCCCTGCGCCGCTCTGTCTCTTTAATGTAGCGCAAAAGCTCGGCCTTGCCCCAAATAAAGTGGCCCGGGCCATGCGCTTTGAAGTCGGCAACAAAGTTGAGCGTGGGAAGGAAATTGCCCACACTGGGCTATTTGGCGGACGAAAGTTTTTGGCCCCCGCGACGGGCGTGCTCGCCGCGATAGACACCGTTACCGGTTATGTAGCCATCGACCCCGATCCGCTGTCCTTTGAGCTTAAAGCCAATTTACGCGGGTTTGTGGCCGATCTGCAACCCCACGAAGGGGTAATTATTGAAACGCTGGCTTCGCAAGTCTATGGGATTCTGGGCCTCGGAGCCGAACGCAGTGGGGTTTTGCGCTTGTTGGTCTATGATCCCGCCGAAGTAATCACCCATGAGCAGATTGATGTCAAAAGTACGTATGCAATTTTGATTGGCGGCGCAGGCATCACGGCCCAGGCTCTGCGGCAAGCGGTCAAGGAGCAAGTCCGGGGAATCATCGTTGGGGGCATCGAGGAGCAAGAGTTACGAGCTTTTCTGGGCTGGGCCAACCAAAGTCAGTGGCAAACTGGGATTCACTCCTGGCGCTTCCCTGAAATGCAGCACCTTGCGGACCCAGGTCTCACCCTTGTGGTAACAGAAGGGTTTGGGATTCACCCCATGACTAAGCCGATCTTTGATCTGTTGAGTTCGCTTGATGGGCAAGAGGCTTTAATTGAAGGCCTAACTTCTTTGCAGCGGCCCTTCCGGCGACCCCGGGTGATTATCCCCCAAGGCCGCAGTAGTGGCGGTCAAGTTCAGCCTCCGCCAGCGACGCTCCGGCCTGGGGCCCAAGTTCGGCTCCTCGATACTGCCCATCTGGGCCAAGTCGCTCGGGTCCGCACTCTTTCGGCGGGGCCCTACCGCATTGTTTCTGGCTCCCGTGTCCTGGCCGTAGAGGTCAGTCAAGAAGCGCATCCACCGTTTTGGGTTCCCCAAACCGCCGTCGAAGTTTTAGCTTAAAAATCTTGAAAAACCTTGGTTGAGATTGATTTTGTGCCGTGATATTGCAGCAGGGAAAAAGCGAGACAAAGGCAATGGCTCACCGCGTATTCGTAATTGCAGGCGACAATGAAATCCTCCGGACACTCCCCCCAAATGTAGGGGACACGATTGAAACCAGACAGTTGGCTTCCGCAAACGAGGCGCTCTGGGAAGTAAATTCCGATTCACCCATGGCGATTTTGACCAACCTGGATCTGGGCGACGAGATGAGTGGGCTTGATTTAGCAGGTATCATACCTAGCTTTGATCTGCCGACCAAAATTATTCTCTGGAGTCAAGCCGAAGACGACTCAATTCGCCAACAGGCCGCCGAAGCGGGAGTTTATCTCTGCCTGCAAGGCCCCGTCACTTCGGAGGAATTGCAAGAGCAGATCATGGCTGCGGTGACTGCGGCGGTCAACACTCCGCGCCCGGAACCGGAACCTGAGCCGGAACCGCCCCCCAAGGAAGAGCCAAAGCCGCGGGGTGAACACAAATCTGCTTTACGCTCCAGGCTTTCGTCGCGCACTTTGGCCACCAAGAGCCGTGAGAATCCGCCGCCAAAACGCCCTGAAAGTCGCCCTTTGCCGCCCGCAGAGCCAGCGGCTGATTCTGGCTTTGGTCGTCGCCGCCGTGAAACAGGAACTTTAATCCTTACGGCGGAGAATCTCAATTTGATTCGGAACGTTATGAGTCAGCTTTCCCAAGAGCTTGGCCCGCAATGTGTCCTTTTAACAGACCGGGCCGGGATGGTGCTAGTTGAAGTCGGGAGCGTAGACCGGCTGCCAACCATGATCTTATTGCCCCTTCTCTCGACGGGCTTCTCCACCACTGGGGAGGTCGCCCGCCAATTAGGTGAAGCTGAAGGGACCGCCCTCTTCATTCATGAAGGGACAAATTACGACCTCTATTGCTTCGATATTTTGCAGCGCTTCTTGCTGGTCTTGGTTTTCAATAAAAAAGTTGCTAGTTCCAAAATTGGGGCAGTCTGGGTCAATACCAAGCGCGCAATCCGCGAATTGCAAGAACCCCTTACCTAATTTGCACTTTCTGCATAGCTATGCTATACTCGCCGAGGTTAAACCGGCACGGAAATATCTAAAGAATGAAACAAGAATCTAGCAGCATTTGAGTGGCAAAATGCGGGATTTCGTTGTTTCACAGTTTTTGGAACAAAGGTGGTTTTCACTCTTTTTTCCTTGAAATTATGGCAAGCTAGGTTGACTTAGAAGACAGAAGGGCGGTTTTGTTAAGCAACCTAGGACTCCTCCGTCGCCGGGAACCTTTGTTGGTTGCATAGCTTGCAGACAAGAAAGATAGCAGGTAGCGCGTTGTCACCGAAGATCCGTAACTCCCTTATTGGCGTAGCGGTATTGGCACTGGCCATTTTCAGTAAAGTGATTATGCCAACTGGCAAACCGCATGTGGTGGTTCGGGCCGAACGCCTTTTTGGCCCCGAAAGTTTCCCTTTTACCAACGCTCTGCTGTTGACGCTGATCGTTGATGTGGTTCTGATCCTCTTGGCTTTTGCCGCGACCAAAAATCTTCAACTTATCCCACGGGGGTTTCAGAATATGATGGAGTGGCTCATTGAGAGCCTCTATAACACCTTTCGTGAAATCAACCGGGAAAATGTTGACCGAGCGTTTCCCCTTGTCGGGACCATCTTCTTCTTTGTTCTCTTCTCGAACTGGCTTGGGTTGATTCCAGGAGTTGGGTCAGTTGGCCTTTGTATGGTAGAAGAAACAAAGCATCAAGGGGCCACCATTGAACTTCATTTAGCGGCCAGTCGTCCTGTTGAGGGTTGGATTCCTGCAAAGGCTCAAGCTGAAACAAAAGAAGGCCCGCAGACCTGTCCAGAGGGTAAGGTTTTTGTCCCCTTCTTTCGCTCACCAAGTGCTGATTTGAATGTCACTTTTGCCCTCGCCCTAATCGTCTTTTGCTACATTGAGTATTTGGGCTTCCAAGCTCTGGGAATTGGCTATTTGGGCAAATTCTTCAACTTCAAAGAAGGTTTTATGGGCTTTGTTGTGGGCTTACTAGAGCTTATCAGTGAGTTTGCTCGCATCTTAGCTTTTGCCTTCCGGCTCTTTGGCAATATCTTTGCGGGAGAAGTCGTCTTAGTGGTAATGGCCTTCTTGATTCCGCTTGCTTTACCACTGCCTTTCTATTTCTTTGAAGTCTTTGTCGGCCTGATTCAGGCCTTTGTCTTTGCTGTTTTGACCATGGCCTTTATCTCCTTGGCCGTCACCGCCCACGGCGGAGGACATAACGAAGCCCACCATTAGGTAGGAAAAATGGGGGGCTTTTTTGTGTCTGAAACTAAGGTTTCATTTCTTGCGTGGGTAGTCCTGGAAGGGTAGTGTTTTTTGGCAACAGGAAGCCAATGGCTTTAAGCCTTTGGGATTCTGGAATCTAAGCTTAACCCCTCCTGCCTTTGGCACTACCTCATGCGATTTTAGTCGCTCCGATTAAGTTAAGTTTGTTCTCGAATTGATCGAAAAGCCTAGCGCGTTCTTTCTTTGGATTATGGAGGAATCGAAAAAATGGATAGTGAGGGTCTCCGCCTAGTCGCAACTGCTCTTGCGATTGGTCTGGCAGCTATCGGGCCTGGTGTAGGCATTGGCATTATTGTCTCGGGTGCATTGCAAGCGATTGGGCGCAACCCCGAAATTCAAGGCACAGTCGTAACCTATATGTTCCTGGGGATTGCCTTCACCGAAGCACTGGCAATCTTTGGTTTAGTTATATCGTTCCTCATTGGCTTCAAAGTTCTGTAGCATGGGCCACGATAGGCTAACAAACGGGAGAGAATTTTAATGGAAGCACTAGGGATCAATGGAGCCTTACTGCTCTCGCAGGTTTTGAATTTCGGGGTCATGGCCGCTATTCTGTATGTGTTGCTTTATAAGCGGATTTTAGGCATGCTCCAAGACCGGACTCAACGGATTGAGCAGAGCTTAAAGGATGCCAGCGATCTCAAGCAACAACTCGCCGACACCAAGCGGCATTATGACGAGGAAATGCGTAAGGCCCGGCAAGAAGCCAGCACGATCTTGGCGCATGCCCAGGAGCGTGGGGAAAAACGCGAGAGTGAAATTATTGCGGAAGCTACGCAAAGAGCTGCTCAATTAAAGGCCGATGCTCAAGAGCAAATTAAGCAGGAGCGAGCCCGGCTGTTGAAGGATGTTCAGGGGCAAGTTGGCGATCTGGTGATGCTCACCGCCAGCAAGGTCTTGCGAGCAGAACTGGCCGCCAAAGGTCACGATAAACTAATTGAAGAATCCTTGGCCTTGTTGGATCGAAAAAATTAAGCTCTTTCTGAAGAGCCTGTAGGGTGTTCAAACAAACAATGGCAACGACATCCAGTGCTATTGCACACACATTTTCTGAAGCCTTGATCGCCAAAATGTTGGGCCAACTGCACCAGGCGGTCCCGAAACTTACCGGGGCTAAGAGCAGTGAGCCAGAGGCGATCAAACAAGCCTTACCGCCAGGGACTATGACCGAAGTAAAAGATTTCTTACTTTCCTTGGCCCAAGAAAATTCGCTGGACCGCCTGCCAGAGATCGTCCAAGCGCTCGAAGCTTCCCTGCTCACCGCAGAAGCGAAGCTCCAGGCCGAGGTTGTCAGTGCTGTGCCCTTGAGTACCGCCCAACAAAAAAGCACCACTACCAAACTGCAAGCGCAATATGGCCAGCTAACCGTTCACTTTAAGGTTGATGAATCCTTGATTGGGGGCTTGGTCATTCGCGTTGGCGATCAGGTCATTGACAATAGCATCCGCCTGCGGCTTGGTTCGATTCAACATACCTTACTTACACAGTAGTTCGGCATTGTGCAAGCAAGCTTTTTTGTCAGGGATTCAAGCCCACCTTGGGCGTGAAAGCTTAGGGTTTGGCTAATGAGCGGGAAGGGTGCTTTGGGCTGAAGAAAGACTCTCGGACACACGCATGCTTATCCCCAAGGCAGACCGCGCTTCCAATACGCTACGCTTGCAGGGCAACACGGCGGTAAACTCGGCGGGTGGGGGAACCTCGGAAGAGGAAGCGCCTCTACCCGCTTTTTTCCTGCCCAACCCTTTGCAAGCTAGGAAAAGTTCTGTTTCTTGGCGCAAGGTAGCTCTGCCTAATTCAAAAGATCGAAACAGTTGCACTTCTGAATACCGGAAAGGTAGCAGCAGGAATGGTAAAAGTAGCAGATGACCTCCTCTTACGGCTTCGTGAGGGCATCATTAGTGGGGCCAAAGACCTCCAACCACGCAAGGTTAATGTTGGCACAGTTGTTACTGTCGGTGATGGAGTCGCACGGGTGAAGGGCCTTGACCATGTCATGGCTTCGGAACTAGTAGAATTTCCCATTACAGACAAGCGCACTGAAAGCGTTTATGGGATTGCCCTCAACTTGGAAAAAGAAGCTGTGGGGGTCATCATTCTTGGCGAATACTTGAATATTTGCGAGGGCGATGAGGTTTATTCCACGGAAAAAGTGATCTCCGTGCCCGTGGGCCAGGAGCTAATCGGGCGCGTGGTCAATGCGCTGGGGCAACCAATTGACGATAAGGGCCCGATTTCAACGGGTAAATTGCGCCCGATTGAGCGCATTGCGCCAGGCGTAATTACGCGCCAATCAGTAGATACCCCTGTGCAAACGGGAATCACCTCAATTGACGGGATCATTCCAATTGGGCGGGGCCAACGCGAATTAATCATCGGAGACCGCCAAACTGGGAAAACGGCTTTGGCCATTGATACGATTATCAATCAAAAAGGCAAAGACCTGGTTTGTATTTACGTTGCGATTGGGCAGCGGCGTTCGCAAGTCGCTCAAGTTGTCGCCAGCCTCGAAAAATATGGGGCCATGGAGCATACGATTGTTGTTGTCGCCTCGGCCTCTGAATCCGCTGCGCTTCAATACATTGCTCCGTATGCGGGCTGTGCCATGGGCGAAGAGATCATGGAAAACGGCGTGCAAATTGAGGGCCGCACGGTGCGCGACGCGCTGGTAGTCTATGATGACCTTTCCAAACACGCCGTAGCCTACCGCCAGGTTTCCTTGCTTCTCCGTCGCCCGCCAGGCCGCGAAGCCTATCCTGGCGATGTTTTTTATCTTCATTCGCGGTTATTGGAACGGGCTGCTCGCCTCAGTGATGTGTTTGGGGGCGGTTCGCTCACCGCTTTGCCCATTATTGAGACTCAAGCCAATGACGTTTCCGCTTACATTCCCACCAACGTCATTTCGATCACGGACGGGCAAATTTACCTTGAATCCGACCTTTTCAATGCCGGCCAACGCCCAGCCTTGAACGTTGGAATCAGCGTCAGCCGCGTTGGAGGAGCCGCTCAAACCCGTGCGATGCGCTATGTGGCTGGCCGCCTGCGCCTAGAATTAGCTCAGTTTCGGGAATTGGCTGCTTTTGCCCAATTTGCCAGTGACCTCGATGCTGGGACAAAAGCTCAGATTGACCGGGGTTTGCGGCTGCAAGAGATTTTGAAACAGCCCCAATTTCAGCCTTTGCCCCTTGAAAACCAGGTCGCTGTTCTTTTTGCAACCATCAATGGCTTTTTGGATGACGTGCCCGTCAATCGGGTTAGCCAATGGCGCAATGATTTTCTCCAGTTTTTGCACGCGGGCGAAGTTGGGAAAGCCATTTTCAACAACCGGCTGGATAAAAAATTTCCCTCCCCAGAACTCAAAAAGAGCCTGGAAGATGCGATCAAAGAGTTTAAGCAAACCACGATTTATGAGTAGGGATGGGTGAATCAAGCGATGCAGGTTAGATCAAGCCCCCGCTGCTCGAACTTATCCAGCATGATCCAGCGAGGAATTGAGTTTGGGTGCTTTGGGCTAACTTGATAACCCATCGTTTGAAGCCTATCAGCGAGCTTTGGAAACTTTTGGCTATGAGTTCTGAGTTTGTGAAAGGAAAGCAGGATGCCCAGCACCCGTGAAGTTCGGCGGCGCATCCGTTCGGCCAAGAATGTAGCCCAAATCACGCGGGCAATGGAAATGGTGGCGGCCTCCAAAATGCGGAAGGCCCAGCGCAACGTTTTGGCTGCTCGCCCCTATGCGGAACGCTTATGGGATGTCATGGGGGAGCTAACGGCTCGCATGACGGGCGGGAAGCGCAAAGATACGCTGTTAGATGTCCGCAAAGAGATCAAAAATGTCGGCTTGATCATCATTACCCCAGACCGGGGGCTATGCGGCAGCCTTGTGTCCAATGTTTTGCGCCGCAGCTCGCGCTTTAACAATGAACAGCGCAACCAGGGGCGAGCCGTACAGTTCTATGCCGTGGGTAAAAAAGGCTCCGATTTCTTACAGCGCAATCAGTTTGATATTACCTATCGTCTTACGCGCCTCGGCGATACGCCGAAACTTGTGGATACCTTGAGTGTTGCCAACCATGTGATCATGGACTTTCTGGAGCATAAGCAAGACGAAGCGTATGTAATCTATACTCAATTTGTCAATACACTTGTGCAACAGACCATGCTCAAGCAACTTTTGCCGATTGAACCTCCCGTCGAGTCGAAGCGCGAACGCAATGATTACACCTACGAACCCGACCAAGAGCAAGTTCTGGAAGAATTATTGCCCCGGTTTGTAGAATCCCAGATTTATCAAGCTATTTTGGAAAGTATCGCCAGCGAGCATAGTGCGCGGATGGTCGCAATGCGGAATGCCACTGATAGCGCCAAAGATTTGGTACAGGATTTGACCCAGACCTACAACAAAGTGCGCCAGTCAGCCATTACCAACGAGGTAAGTGAGATTGCTTCAGGCGCGTTGAGCTTAATGGAAGGGTAGCCGCGAGGTTACGAAGCAGAAAGGTAGCACGTTTTTATGGCCGGAGCGACAGGCGAAATTACGGCAATTATCGGCGTGGTGATCAATGCCACCTTTCCCCCCGACCAGGTGCCGGAAATCTATAACGCCCTTGAAGTTTCTTTAGAAAATGGCGAGCGGCTCATTTGCGAGACGCAACAACAATTGGGCCATGGGGAAGTCAAAGCCGTAGCAATGAGTACCACTGATGGTTTGAAACGGGGCCTCAAAGTCATTGATACCGGCAAACCAATTTCGGTTCCCGTAGGGCCGGCCACTTTGGGTCGGGTCTTTAATGTGTTAGGGGAACCGATTGATAACGCGGGCCCCGTTTCGACTTCCTGGCATTCCTCAATTCATACCTCACCGCCTTCTTTTGAAGAACAAGAAACTAAAGCCCAAATTTTCGAGACCGGGATTAAGGTGATTGACCTGGTTGCGCCCTTCACCCGTGGCGGCAAAACTGCCATTTTCGGTGGAGCGGGAGTCGGCAAAACCGTGGTTATTCAAGAACTTATTGCCAATATCGCTAAAGAGCAATCGGGTTTTTCGGTTTTTGCAGGAGTCGGTGAGCGTTCACGGGAAGGAAATGACCTAATTCACGAAATGCGGGAATCGCGCATTGATGAAAATACAACCGTTTTCGACAAAACAGTCATGGTTTTTGGCCAAATGAATGAACCCCCAGGAGCGCGGATGCGCGTAGGGCTGACGGCTTTAACGATGGCTGAATATTTCCGCGACGAAGGCAAAGACGTATTGTTGTTTATTGATAATATCTTTCGCTTTGTGCAGGCTGGGTCGGAAGTTTCCTCCTTATTAGGGCGGATGCCTTCGCAAGTCGGCTATCAACCCACCCTTGGCACAGAAATGGGCGAATTGCAAGAGCGCATTACGTCTACCAAGCGCGGCTCCATTACTTCGATGCAAGCGGTCTATGTGCCCGCCGACGATTATACTGACCCTGCCCCCGCGACAACTTTTGCCCACCTTGATGCCACAATTACATTGGAGCGGGGCATTTCAGAAAAGGGAATTTATCCTGCGGTTGATCCCTTGACTTCGACCAGCCGCATCCTTGATCCAAACATCGTTGGGGTCGAACATTATCGTGTGGCGCAGGAAGTCAAGCGGGTTCTTCAACGTTACAAAGACCTTCAAGATATTATTGCGATCTTAGGGATTGAAGAATTAAGCGATGAAGACAAGTTGATGGTGCAACGGGCCCGCAAGATCGAGCGGTTCTTTAGCCAGCCCTTCACGGTAGCCCAGCAATTCACGGGGCGAGCCGGGAAGTATGTGCCGATTAGCGAGACTGTCAGGAGTTTTGCTCGCGTGCTGGCGGGCGAAGCCGATCATATCCCAGAGCAACTTTTCTTTATGCAAGGTTCGCTTGACGAAGTTATCGCCGATTTTGAGGCCAGTCATAAGTAGCAAAGAACAACTTTAGCGGGTTGGCACAAGGGATAGAGCGAGTTTAATGCGTCCTTTGTGCCAATTCTCTTCCTTACTCTGTTAAAGGAAGGATAAAGACCGATGCCAATTCATTTAGAAATTGTTACAGCCGAGAAGACTGCGCTTTCTGAAGATGTTGACCAGATCAATGTGCCCACTAAAGATGGGCAAATTGGGGTTTTGCCCCGCCACTGCGCGTTAATCACCATTTTGGCTACGGGCGAATTAGACATTATTAAAGATGGGGAACGCACTGGGTTTGCGGTCTCTGGGGGCTTTATGGAAGTTTTGCCCACCCGCGTGATGATTTTGGCTGACACCATTGAGCGGGCGGATGAGATTGATGAAGCACGGGCGGAACGCGCTCGGCGCATGGCTGAAGAACGCATCCAACAGCAAAAAGACCCCCACAAAGTTGCTGAATTAAGAGGTGATTTGTACCGTGCTTTGACTCGCCTGAAAGTGGCCCAGTCGCGGCGTATTCGGCGCAAAATGTAGCGAAACACTCTCTTTCCCAAGTGGCCAAGGATTTGAACGCCTTGCATGTTTGTGTTACAATGCGGCCCACGGGGAACACCACTTAATCGTGCTTTGTTAGAGCTTGTTAGCTTTAGTTAGCAATTTCTAGCTTAAATTTATCGGTAGTAGAACTGAAACTATGGGGCAAAAGATAGGAATTGACCTTGGCACAGCAAATGTTCTTGTCTATGTCAAGGGCAAAGGGATTGTGATTGCCGAGCCTTCGGTTGTCGCTCTTTCAACACGGAATAGCCGAATTCGGGCGGTGGGCGCAGATGCGTTGGCTATGCTGGGCCGCGAGCCAGAAAGCATTGAAGTTGTCCGCCCGATGCGAAATGGAGTAATTGCAGATTATGTCGTGACCGAAGCGATGCTCAAATACTTTATTGGGCGCGCTTGTGGGCGGTTTCGGATTAGCAAACCCGAAGTGATGATCTGTATTCCTGCGGGGGTGACAAGCGTCGAAATGCGGGCCGTGCGGGATGCGGGTTTGGCCGCTGGGGCGCGGCAAGCGTGGCTCATTCGAGAGCCTTTAGCCGCCGCCATTGGCGCTAACATTCCTGTCGCCCAGCCTTCGGGCAACTTAATCATTGACATTGGCGGCGGAACAACCGAAGTAGCTGTGATCTCTCTAAACGATATTGTAGTCAGCGATTCAGTGCGTGTTGGGGGCAATAAATTGGATGAAGCGATTGCAACTTACATCAAACGCAAATATAATATCGTGATTGGGGAACGAACTGCTGAAAGTGTCAAGATCGAAATTGGTTCGGCGATTCCAATGGAGCGCCCCCTTACGATGCAAGTTCGGGGCCGGGACCAAGTCACGGGCCTTCCGCGCACGGTTGAAGTCGACTCAAACGAAGTAACTGAATCGATTCAAGAAGCTTTGGAAGCGATTGTCAATACGGTCCGCGCTGTTTTGGCCGAAACACCACCTGAACTCTCCAGCGATATTATTGACAAAGGCATGATCATGACTGGGGGCGGGGCTATGTTGCGGCGGGCCAATGAACTTCTGACCGAAGTGACAGGCGTTCCTTGTTATGTCGCTGATCAGCCCGCGCATTGTGTAGCGATTGGCACAGGTTTGGCCCTCGAAAACCTCGAAGTCCTGCGTGATAGTTTGAGTGGAGACTTTTTGAATTGAACCAAACCTGTAGGCCACCTACAAAAGGCCGTGTGCTAGAAATCGGGAGTGGCGATAATCCTCATCCGCGAGCGGATGTGTTAGTAGATCGCTATCTCAGGGACAACACGGAGCGCCATGGCGACCTCTGTGTTGATCGCCCGCTTGTGGTCGCCGACGCGCATTATCTCCCTTTTCAAAATGGTGTTTTTGCCTATAGCATTTGTTCACATATTTTGGAACACTTAGATCATCCCCAACAATTTGCGCGGGAACTGGAGCGGGTCAGCAAGGCGGGCTACATTGGCTGTCCCAGTGAGATTGCCGAACGGCTTTTCCATTGGGCTTTTCACCGCTGGTATGTTAATTTGGTAGGCCAAACTTTAGTTTTATATCCCAAAGAGGAAACAGAACCTTTTGGAGAGTTATTTGACTATTTGTACGAACATAATCCAGCCTACCATTTCTTTCAGCGCAGCATGCCTGATCTATTCTGGGTTGAAAAAGAATGGCAAACTACTTTAAACCTTAGAGTTACGGGGAATTCGCCTTTATTACTCAATGATCCCGTAGTTTTACGTCAAATAGTTCAGCCAAAATTTTCGCTCTGGCAATTGATGGGTATCTTCCTGACTTCCATGGTAACTCGGATCTTTCCTTTTAACATCCGTCATCTTCTGCGTCGGTTTCTCAAGCGCAGTTATCTTTAAGTTTTCCCAAGAAGCAGCAAAATGGAGGTTTTTGTGGAATTTCCGCCCTATGTAAAGAATGAAAAGCTCAAGGCCTGGGTTGAAGAGATGGTGAATCTCTGTAAGCCAGATGCGGTTCACTGGTGTGATGGGTCTGCGGAAGAGAATCAAGCCATGTTTGATTTGATGGTCAAGGAAGGCACGGCCATCAAATTGAATGAGCAAAAACGCCCCAACAGCTATTTATTCCGTTCAGATGTTGGCGACGTAGCTCGCGTTGAAGATCGCACTTTCATCTGTAGCGTTAGTAAAAATGATGCTGGGCCCACCAACAATTGGGTGGATCCCCGGGAGATGAAAAAGACCTTGCTGGGGCTTTTTGACGGTTGTATGCAAGGTCGGACGATGTACATCATTCCCTTTAGCATGGGCCCGCTAGGCTCCCACATTGCCCACATTGGGATTGAATTGACCGATTCGCTTTATGTGGTGACCAACATGCGGATCATGACACGGATGGGCCGGGCGGTGCTAGACGTGTTGGGGGATGGCGAGTTTGTCCCGTGTCTGCATTCAGTTGGGATGCCCTTAGCGAAAGGGCAGCAAGATGTCCCCTGGCCATGCAACAAAGACCACAAATATATTGTCCACTTCCCCGAAGAGCGGTCTATTTGGTCGTTTGGGAGCGGCTACGGCGGCAATGCGTTGCTGGGCAAAAAGTGCTTTGCGCTGCGGATCGCTTCAGTGCAAGCCCGTGACGAAGGCTGGTTGGCCGAACACATGCTCATCCTGGGCGTAGAATCACCCAAGGGTGAAAAAACCTACGTCGCAGCGGCCTTCCCCAGTGCCTGCGGGAAAACCAATTTTGCGATGTTGATTCCCCCACAAGGCTTCGATGGTTGGAAAGTAACTACTGTCGGCGATGATATTGCCTGGATTAAGCCGGGCGAAGATGGCCGGATCTATGCCATTAACCCTGAATATGGCTATTTTGGGGTAGCTCCAGGAACCTCGTATGATTCAAACCCCAATGCGATGGAATCCTGTAAGGAAAACTCCATCTTCACGAACGTCGCGCTTACCCCCGACGGTGATGTTTGGTGGGAAGCGATGACCAAAACCCCACCAGAAGGCTTAATTGACTGGAAAGGCAAGCCCTGGAAGCCCGAAAATGGGCCTGCGGCGCATCCGAATGCCCGCTTTACGGCCCCCGCTTCGCAATGCCCTTCCATTGACCCCGATTGGGAAAACCCCAAAGGTGTACCAATCAAAGCCTTCGTTTTTGGTGGGCGGCGCAGCGACGTTGTCCCGCTAGTCTATCAAGCCTTCAACTGGAATTTTGGGGTCTATCTAGCCGCGACCATGGGTTCCGAAACCACCGCCGCCGCCGCTGGGGCTATTGGCAACGTGCGGCGCGACCCAATGGCGATGTTGCCCTTCTGTGGCTATCACATGGCCGATTACTGGAATCACTGGCTGCAATTCGGGCGGCAAATTTCCAATCCCCCCCGCATTTTTGGGGTCAACTGGTTTCGCAAAGACGACAAAGGTAAATTCCTTTGGCCAGGTTTTGGCGAAAACATGCGGATCCTCAAATGGATTGTTGAACGGGCAAATGGGCAAGCCATTGGGATTGAAAGCCCGATTGGCCGGATGCCTCCATACGAGGAACTCGAATGGAAAGGGTTGGAATCCTTTACTCCCGAAAAATTCCAACAAGTGATGACAGTCAACCGGGAACTCTGGAAGCAGGAGATCTTGTCGCATGAGGAACTCTTCATTAAGCTCTATGATAAGCTCCCGAAAGAGTTTATCTTCATCCGAGAGTTGATTCTCTCCTCTTTGTGGCGCTCGCCGGAAGCTTGGGAAGTTCCCTCAGCAACACCTGCTGAAGAAGACTAAAATTTAGGGTGGGTGGGGAATCCAGCCAAAAAGGGTGCATTCCCCACTTGCCAAATCAGGCCAGGTGTGGTATGATAGCAAACGTGTCAAGTTTGACCCTGTAGCTCAGTGGATTAGAGCGTTTCCCTGCGGAGGAAAAGGTCGTGCGTTCGAGTCGCACCAGGGTCGCCAAGCAAAAAGGCTTCTGAGAAAATTGCTCAGAAGTCTTTTTTTCTCGTTCTACTTTGGGATTCTGTGACCTTTTTGGCTTTGCCAAAAAGGTCATAGGTTTTCACCTGAACAAAAAAAGCACCTCCGCACGGGAGATGCTTTTGCTTTGTGGTGAGCCGCGTAGGACTCGAACCTACAACCGGCTGATTAAGAGTCAGATGCTCTACCAATTGAGCTAGCGGCCCTCACACGTTGCCTATTATACCTGAGCTTACTTTGTTTGTCAATTTAGGGCAGGTTTGCAGATGGTTGTGTTTTCTGCTACCATACGCAGACAGAAGCGTTGTTCTCGGAAGTGCTTCCGAGTTTAATTTCACTTCCAGGTGCTTGTTCATGGAAACCAATGAATCCAACCAGTTGCTCAGTAGCCATGCGCTGGCCCTGCTGTCTGAGCCGCCTGCCGCTGCAAATCTGGTTGAAATCAGTCTGCAACTTCAGCAAGTTTTTACGAATTTGCCCATTGGGTTAGCTTTAATCGACCATCAAGGGCAAGTTTTGTGTACCAACCCTGCTTGGGCCCTAACCTGGAATCTAACCGAATTTAACCCCAAATCTTTTTGGCTGCCTCATGACTTGGTCAAGGCTCTGTTGCCCCGTTTGGTAGACACCCTTTGCCTCAACAACTTTTGGCAAAGTGGGTTGCGCTCCCCTGCTGAAGAGCAGATTGTTACCGTGCAACTCCAAAATCCAACGCAAGAATTTCATCTGCGTTCTGTACCTACCCGCAATTCTCAAAATCAAATCACGGGGCACTTGTGGCTAATTCATGATGCTACCGACCAACGCGAGCTAGATCGCCAGAAAAATGAATTTATTTCGGTGGTTTCGCATGAATTACGCACTCCACTTACCTCAATTTTAGGTTATACCGATCTTCTAATTGAACGCGATTTTGAACCTGCGGAACAAAAGCAGTTTCTAAAGACAGTTTTTCATGAAGCTACGCGACTTTCGGGGTTAGTTGAAGATTTGCTGGGTGTTTCACGGTATGAACGGGGTAAAATGAAGCTTGATCGTTGGGTTTTGCCTCTGCGTCAAGTCATTACCCAGTTGACTCGGGAACTTACCCTCTTAGAAAATCACCGTTTATTGATCAGGATGCAAGATAGCTTACCCCCAGTTTATGCGGATCGGAATAAAATCAAACAGATTTTGATCAATCTTATCACCAACGCGGTGAAATATAGCCCGCAAGGGAGTGAAATAGAATTAGTTATTTATGAAGCGGCCCAGCTACCCCCAGAACATCCACCTGGGCGCTGGCTCATCGTCAGTGTACGCGATCAAGGGATTGGCATTGCGCCCAAAGAGATACCGCAAATTTGGGAGCGTTTCTACCGCGTGGACAATACCGCAACCCGCCAGGTTGGTGGCACAGGCCTCGGCTTGCATATCGCTCGTTCCCTGGTTGAGCTTCATGGGGGCCAGATTTGGGTTGAAAGCCTTGTTGGCACAGGCAGTAATTTTTCCTTTACGCTCCCCGTTGCCGCTGATCCTCCACCGCAGGCTGGTCTGCTTTTACCTGATTAGGTCAACACACGCGGACATTTTCTTACTTAATGGGTGCTTCAAAAAATGAGAAGCAAAACTTAAATAAAGGGTTACTATGCGGGCAATGATTGTATTTAACCCGACTGCTGGGCAATCGGAGGCTTTGGAAGCGGAACTCACTTTGGCCGCTGAAGTTTGGCGAACTGAAGGTTGGCAAGTAGATTTGTGCCCCACTACAGCGCCAGGAGCGGGGACAAGCCTGGCTAAAATGGCCGCCGAGCAGCACTACGACGTGGTGGTGGCCGCTGGGGGCGATGGGACAATCAACGACGTAATCAACGGCTTAGTGGGCAGCAATACGGCTTTGGCGACGTTACCGCTTGGCACGGTGAACGTTTGGGCCCGTGAGCTTGGTTTGCCGATGCAGCCCGCTGCCGCCGCCACTATGCTCTTGCACTGGAAGCCCAGAGCCATTGATCTGGGCCGCATTGGGTCGCGCTATTTTCTCTTGATGGCCGGAATTGGCCTCGATGCTGAAATTGCAGGGGGAATTAATGCCACCCAAAAAAAGTATTTTGGGGCTTTGGCCTATATTTTGCGTGCAATCGAAATAGCTTTGTCTATTCGGGGAACCCGTGTGCAATTGATCCTAGATGGGAAGCAAAAAATAAAGGGCCGGATCCTTTTAATCGTTGTTGGGAATACTCAATTATATGGTGGAGTAGTCAAAATCACCAATCGTGCAAGCATTGATGATGGTTTATTAGATGTTTGCGTAATCAAAGGCGATAGTCTTGCCAGTGCCCTCTTGCATACCGTCTTAATCTTTGGCCAACGCTATAGTCTTGACCCCGAAATTGCTTATTATCGCGCCCGTAAAATCCACATTGTCGCTAAACCTGCGCTTCCCGTCCAGGTAGATGGCGATTTAATGGGCAAAACTCCAGTTACCATTGAAGTTATGCCCCATGCTTTGCAAGCTCTTCTCCCCCCAGAACTCCCCGATAACCTTATGCAAAGCCAGCCCGCAACCGCGACCCGCTCTTCACGGAGCATTCATCGGTTACTGGCGTGGCTTTCGGGCTGGCGCAGAAAAGGCCGTTAAACAACGATATTGACGAGTTTTCCTGAGACCACAATCACTTTCCGAATCGTTTTAGGGCCAATAAAACTGCGAATTCGCTCATTATCGAGAGCCAAATTCTGCAAAGTTAAGTCATCAATATCCACCGCAACGGTTATCTTATCCCGCACTTTCCCATTAACTTGGAGGACAATTTCTAATTGATCCTCCGCAGCTAAGGCCGGATCAGCGACGGGCCAGGTTTGCTGATGGATGCTATAAGGTTTGCCCAACCGACTCCAGATTTCCTCGGCAATGTGGGGAACAACAGGGGCAATCAAGCGCAATAAAACCTCAATCGCGGTTTCCCAAGCGCTTGAATGAGCCAAACCTGCATCGCGGGCCCGATAAAGTGCATTAGTAAAAGTCATCAAAGCCGCGATCATTGAGTTAAACTTAAAATCAAGAATGAGTTTTTCTACCCGCATTATCGTCTGATGCGTTAGACGGATGAGATCAGCCTCTGTAAATGCGATTTCTTCGCCCTGATCTTGTTCTGGCGCTAAGGTTATTCGCCAAACGCGATCAAGCCAGCGCTGTATCCCCGCAACCCCTTGCGTACTCCAGGGCACTGCTAACTCAAAATCGCTAATGAAGCATTCATAGCCGCGCAACGCATCCGCCCCATAATCTTTCACCATTTCGTCGGGCGTAATGACGTTTCCAAAAGATTTGCTCATCTTGCGACCATCTTCAGCGAGGATTAGGCCCTGATTTCGGAGCTTTTGGAAGGGTTCAATAAACGAGACAAAGTCGAGATCATACAAGACCTTTGTCCAAAAACGGGCATAAAGGAGGTGCATGACAGCATGTTCTGCGCCCCCAACATACATATCTACGGGCAACCAATAGGCTAATTTCTGCTTTTCAGCAAAGGTCTGCTCATTTCGTGGGTCAGCAAACCGCATATAATACCACGAAGAACAGGCAAAAGTGCCCATCGTGTCCGTTTCGCGGCTACCCTTTTGGCCGTCGGGCAGAGAAACATTGACCCAATCCTCAATTAGGGCCAAGGGCGATTCACCCGTCGCCGTAGGCTCAAAACTCTCAACATTTGGCAAAGTCAAGGGTAAATCAGCAGCGTTTAGAGGGTTTTCCAAACCATCTTCAGTATAAACAATTGGAATTGGTGTGCCCCAATAACGTTGTCGACTGATAAGCCAATCCCGCATTTTATAGTTTAGCCGCCGTTTCCCGATCTTCTGCGCTTCCAACCAATCTATCGTTTTACTAACAGCCTCATTCCCAGGCAAACCATTGATTGGACCTGAGTTTATCGGTGAGCCATACTCCGCATGATAGATTATTTCGTTATAAAAAGGGATACTTGCGAGATAGCTCATATATGATGAATGCTCAGTCTTGAGCTTTTTCTGAATAAAACCATCGGCTTCAATGGAACTAAAAAGGATTGTGGTATCGGGGAAAATGACTAACCAACCAGAGCCAACGACTTCTGTATGCCCACTTTTGAGGAAAAATTGCACGAGCGAAGCATATTTTTTAGCTTGGCTCCCTTTTAATGTAATTAGTAATTCGCCATCTCGATCTTCAAAAGTAAACCCACCAACTTTCAAAGCGTCTAGTAAACCGCTTCGATAGATATTTGGCGCAATTCGGCTACGGGCATAATCATCGGGCCGGGCAATAACAGGAATAATCGGTAAGCCAAACTTGAGTGCAAAGTCGAAATCGCGCTTATCGTGAGCTGGAACAGCCATAATCGCTCCCGTGCCGTAGCCCATTAGCACGTAATCAGCAATCCAGATCGGAATCTTTTGCTTATTGACAGGATTGAGCGCATAGCCCCCTGTGAAAACCCCTGTTTTCTCTCTTTCCTCTTCCACGACTTTCTTCGCCCGACTCGCTTTCGTAGCAGCTACATACGCCTCAACCGTTTCACGCTGTTCATTCGTTGTTACTTCGGCAACAAGCGGATGCTCAGGCGCTAAAACCATAAAGGTCGCACCCCAAAGCGTATCTGGGCGCGTGGTAAAAACGATTATTTCACGGCCCTGCTCTGTTTTGAAACTAACTTCTGCGCCTTCACTGCGCCCAACCCAATTTCTTTGCATCGTAATGATGCTGGCAGGCCAATCAACTGTATCTAAATCGCGGGAAAGTCTTTCTGCATAGGCCGTGATGCGAAAAAACCACTGTTTTAAGACTTTGCGCTCGACCAAAGCCCCACTTCGCCACGCCCGCCCTTCAGCATCAACCTCTTCATTCGCAATCACGGTCTTATCTACGGGATCCCAGTTGACAGTCGCTTCCCCCCGATAAGCCAAGCGAAACTGGCGCAAAAAGTCTTGTCGCTGCGAAGCTGAGAGATTTTGCCATTCTTCCGCCGTCATTCCCTTTTCTGAGAGGGTTAAATTCAGCTTTGCTGTGCCATGTTCGGCCAATTCTGCTTCCAACGCTGCAATAGGTTGCGCTTTATCAACTCTTGAATCATACCAAGAATTATAGAGTTGCAAGAAAATCCATTGTGTCCAGCGATAATAGATGGGATGACTCGAATTTATCTCACGTGACCAATCATAGCTCGTGCCAATAAGCCGCATTTGGCGCTTATAATTCGCTGCAAACTTCTCAATCAGTAAGGCAGGATTTGTTTTCTGCTTGATAGCAGCGTTTTCGGCGGGCAAACCAAAGGCATCCCAGCCCATTGGGTGCAAAACGTTGTAGCCCTTCATGCGATAATAGCGAGATAAAAGGTCTGTTGGGACATAATTGCGGCAATGCCCAACGCTTAAACCATCACCACTGGGGTAGGGATAGAAATCTAAAATATAGTATTTGGGGCGTTCATCGCCATCCTGCGTCTTATAAAGCGCATCTGCTTCCCAACGCTCTTGCCATTTCTGCTCAAGATTAGCGGGATTATAGCGTTCTAACAACTTACGGCCAGTCTTTTCGCTCATAAAATAATAACTCCTGTGAATAAACTGGTTAAAAACGCTTCTTTCTCTACCTCTCAGTTATATTAAGGATTTCTCGCTCAGTAATGAGCCAATTAAGCGGTATATCATGCGCTTCGTGGGGGATATTCAATACTTCTTGGCCCGCAAAAGCTACCCCAACCGTAGGCTTTGAAGTCTTGGCGAGAAAGCGATCATAAAAGCCTTTCCCATAGCCCAACCGATAACCTTGACGGTCAAAAGCCAGCAAAGGTACAATTACCAGTTCCCAAACCTCGCCTAAAACAGGATAAAGGTTACGAGGCTGCAGGGTCTTCAATAGCCCAATTTGCAGATCCTCAACCTTAAACGTATTAAGCCAGCTATGAATTAGCTCATTTCCTTCATCTGAAACAATGGGAACAACGATTTTCTTCCCTTGTGCTAAGGCTGAAGTAAGAAAAGGACGAGTATCTACTTCTGAACGCATTGGCAAATAGCAATGAATTACTTTGGCGGCTTGATAGAGAGGAAGATTAAGCAAGGTCTGACAGATAACCTCGCTTTTTAGAGGCCGATCTGCCAAAGCAGCGCGTTGCTTTTGCAGCTTTTGCCGCAGAGTTTTCTTGTTAATTCCTTGCAAAAGAAAGTCTCGCCCTTTTCTTTTTAGTAGATTAAATCACTTGTCAAGAAGCTGGTTTGGAAAAGGGAATTCGTTGGCCAAGCTCATTACCCTTATGCCAACATTTCTCAACACTCACGCCATCGCGGTAATTGCTAACGATGTAAAGCCCAGACCACATCGCTTCCAGCCGATTGACCTGCGCCATTCGCTCAGTATGGCCCGCAACATATTGCGGAATTGCACTTTGCCACTGCGTTACCCGCTTGAAAACTGGTTGGCCCTTAGCCCCTACGAGCTTTTGCTGCTCCTGAATAATTGCTTCCAGCAGCGAATCCTCAGCTTGCATTGCGAAATATGGCCGTCTTGCTCCCCCAACAAACGAAGTAAGGAGAACTTTGCCCTGCGGAGCATTTTCAGTAAAGAGCGTCGAACTCCACAATGTCCCCAAAACATCGCGCTTTTCATGGGAGGGGCAAAGCATTCCAAAGCCATCAAGAGGATGAGCTACATCTTCGCGGCGATAGCCTAAGTGAACTACCGCAACCGCAGGATAGGGAATTTCGCGCAACGCTTTCGCAACTTTGGTATCCACAGATTCAAGCAGATTTGCCGTGGCCCCCGCAGGCGTAGCCAAAATCAAGCGTTCAGCTGAAACGGTTTCCTCTTTCCCATTGCGCTGAACAGTAAGTTGCCAATCCTGGTCAACGCGCTGGAGCGCAGTGGCAGAGCAATTAAGCCAAACATTTTCCGCCCCCAAAGCCTTCGCAATCGCTTGCGGCCAATGAACAACACCTCCGCGAAAGCTAATCATCTCACTTTTGACGCGCTTTTTGCCTGTCTTCTTGCGCTCGGCAGCCTTTTCGCGCAAAATGTTGATCATACCCCACACGATATTGCCATATTTCTGCTCGGCTTCCCAAATCATTGGGAAAGTTTCGCGGATAGACAAGACCGTCGCATCCCCCGCATAAACGCCCGAAACAAAGGGGTCGACCACGCGCTGGGCAAGCTCAGGCCCCAAACGACGGGTAAAGAAGGCCGCGACACTCTCGTCAGAAGTCTTAGCACGGGGAATGAAAGGCTCCGCCGCCAGCCGCAATTTCCCTTTTGGGGAGAAAAGCCGCGTTGTGATTGCGCCCGCAGGCCCCAGCGGGATAAGCTCAAGTTGCCCATTCAAAAGCAGATAACGGCGTGCGCCTTGCCGATCTGCCTGCATAAGCTCCTTCTCAATCCCCAAATTTGCGAAATGCTCGTGCATGTCGGCACTGCCACAAACAATGGTGTTCGGGCCCTTCTCTAAAACAAACCCCTCCGGAGTCTGTTCACTGCTCATCGCCCCACCGACCTTCGCGCTCGCCTCGACTACCAGCACCTTCGCGCCGCGCCGCTGCAACGCATACGCCGTACTCAATCCGCTAATGCCCGCGCCAACCACAATGCAGTCGTATGTTCCCATAAGCTATTACATCCTCTTTATGTTTGCACAATCCTCGTGGGCCTCGATTATACCATATAGGCCTGAATTACAAACTTCAAAAAGCTGGGTTACAGGATGATACACTGGAGGCCTTTGCGGGCTGCGAGACCGCAAAGGCCTCCTCTTGCCAAATTGATTCACGAATGTAAAAAATGCCCTAATGGAAAGATACAAACATAAATCTGATTCTAGCCAAAAGCAGAAAAATCGTGTACTATTAGATTCAATTACCATAGTTAGTTGTACAAGCAACTATGGTTGCAAGGACTCAAGAGACTTTAGCTATGGAACACAAGAATATTGAGGCCACCCAAACTTCAATCGCACGTGGTATAAGCATGCCCCTCGACCAGGCCCCCGTACTGATTGCGCTTATAAACCACACCCGTGACCTTCAGGTCGCAAAGGAGCAGGGCTGGTATCGCATCCCTGTGGCGCGTGCGCCGGCCCAGCTTGCGGCAGAATACCTTGCTTTCTATCAAACGCGAGTTTTTGGCGCAGAAAAGTGGGCGGTCCGCTATTATGCTGCAATTTTGCGCTATCGCATAGCGGCCAGAAAAGAATTATTACCTACTGAAACCACGCATCCACGGGCCCAGAACCTCTATTATTGCTTAGAACTGGGTCCTATAGAGCAATTGGAAAGGCCTATTCCCGCGGCCCGCTTGCGCCGGGTAACTTTTATTCGCACGACCTTTGGGCAAATGCGCCGTGCCACTGATGTGCGGGAGTTGTGGCATGCCGCCGAAGGCAGAGAAAATCCAGGGGAAGGGTTATGGGCTGCGGGGTTGGCGGGGAAATCAATCGTTTCTTGAACTTTGAGGATTAAAAAATGACAGGTTCAAACGTACACAAGCCGGGAAAAACAGCAAATTTTGACTTTCCAACCTTTGGGAAAATGAGTTTTGTAACGCTAATTGGGCTTGCTTGGGCGACTTATAACTATTTCAGCACTCATGGCAGTCGCGGTGAAGCTCAATTACGGCCTCTCGTTTGGACCATTTTTGCTATCCCCTTTACTCTCTTTCTGGGCTGGGTTTTTACTCGCCGCAACGAACTAGGCACTGCAACTTTGACTTGTTTTTGTCTCTACTTTTTCATGCCTTTTGGTGCAGCCCGCCTTGAATCTCTCTTCATTTCTACTGATCAAGCCGCAAGGAATGGGCACAATTTTTATTTTCTCACCGTGCTTGGCTTGCAAACTTTAGGAGCTTTTGCCTTAATTCTTTGGCGCGCGGGGGCCAAAGGCTAAAGCCTTTG
>DCSM01000021.1:402-8004 GCA_002325605.1 Chloroflexaceae bacterium UBA1466 | reverse complement strand
GCTGGCTCAAGCCAGCGGCCCGCCAAGCTGAAAGGGTTTCCATATAAAGAATGGAGTTATCTCAGCTCGCGGGGAGGCTGGCAAAAAGGGGGTTAAACGGGGTCAATATAATCCTTTAAGAGTTTATTGAGGCGCGGGTGGCGCAGCTTCCTAAGGGCCTTGACCTCAATTTGGCGGACGCGCTCCCGCGTGACCTTGAAATGCCGCCCGACCTCTTCCAGTGTATGCGGTTGGCCATCAACTAGGCCGTAGCGCAGAGCCAAGACATTGCGCTCTCTTTCGGTCAAATGCCCTAAAGCTTCCCCAATTTGGTCGCGTAACATGCCGTTGGCCGCAGCATCATCGGCATCGAGGGCATGGGGATCAGGAATAAAATCGGCCAAGGTGCTATCAGCTTCTTCGCCCACAGGCATGGCCAAGGAAATCGGGTCTTGGGCCGTGCGGCGCAGTTCGCGCAGCCTTTCTTCGGTCATATCCAAAAAGAGCGCAAGTTCTTTATCCGTGGGGTCGCGGCCTTCTTTCTGGGTCAATTCGCGCCGCGCCGATTGGATGCGGTTCAGGGTTTCGCCGAGATGCACCGGCAAGCGCACCAACCGCGACTGGTCGGACAAAGCGCGGCTGAGAGCCTGTTTAATCCACCAGGTTGCGTAGGTGCTAAACTTATACCCCTTAGCCACATCAAATTTCTCGATGGCCCTTAACAACCCCACACTGCCTTCTTGGATGAGGTCGAGCAGCGGCAGACCGCGTTCGCGGTAGCGCTTGGCAATGCTGACAACTAAGCGCAGGTTCGCAGCGGCCATCTCCTTGCGGGCCTCTTTTCCCACCTCCACTTGCTTGAGAAGCTCGCCTTTGGCCGCCTCTTCAAGCGGTTTTTCGGCCAAATCAAGCTGGGCCTGGGCCTTTAGGCCATCCTTGATGCGCTGGGCTAATTCCCGTTCTTGCTCCGGGGTGAGCAACGCCACGCGGCCAATTTCCCGCAGATAGAGGCGGACACTATCACCGAGTAACGCATCGTAGTGGTCGTTCCCAAAATCTTCGTCAATCACAACAATCGCATCGGACTCTTCGTCAATGATGCGGATGCCATTCTTATTCAGGTTATCCAAGATAGCATCCAGGGCTTCGGCAGCTTCTTCCGCCGCCGGCACCGCATGTTGCACTTCATCCGCCGTGACATAACCCCGTTGTTTGCCATGGCTAATGAGATTTCCCAGTTCAGTGGAAGTGGGCGGAATGGGTTGGAGCGTGTGCATTTCGATCATTCCCTCAATCGGATTATCAAGCTCAGTAGAGCGTAGAGCAACGAACGAAGGCTCTTTGCTCGCTTGGGACAGAATTGTGTCTTGCTCGGTTGAAAGCTTACACTTACATCTTGCTGCCCCAATGCAGTGCGCTTTGCTCTCCCCACCAAAAAGGGAGCTTTTGGGGACCTGGGCGCTAAACGTTTTTGGGTTAGCCCGGAAGGGTAGAGGGCAGGGTAAAATTCGCCCAGGGTGGCTCGCCGCCGAAACAGAAGCCAGCGGTTGGCTCCAGGTCTGGAAACTATTGTAGCATAACTATTCCCGCTTTGCCGCAGCCAGGGGCCCAAACTCAAACCGCGGGCGCAGCGCAAACCCAAACCAAATTGCCCCTAGGGTGGCCCAGGGGCAAACTCCGCTAGTTTATGTAAAACTACTACAAACTTCTATCCTGGGAAGAATTCAGGAAAAGAGCGGGACAAAACGCTGGATGACCGGGCGCAGGTTGGTGTTAAGTATCGCTTTGGGGATAAATTCATCGGCCCCCGCCGCCAGCGCCGCTTGGCGCGAGCCATGGGTATCCAGGACCCCAAGCGCGACAATCACCGTTTTGGGCGAAGCTGTCCGCAAGCGCGGGATAAGAGCCGAGCAAGGGAGGCCAGGCAAACACAAGTCGAGGAGCAGGATGTTGGGGTTAAGCAGCTGGGCCTGAAGAAGCGCCGTTTCGGCCTGCCCCGCAATTCCGATCACAACGGCCTCATTGTCGTAGTGTTTCTGCAAAATTAAAGTAGCAATGCGCGAAAAGATGGGATTGCGCTCAACGATTAAAATCGAAGCAAGTTTGGGCCGCTCTTCGGAACCGAAAGGCTTTTGCGGCCACTGAATTTTGGTGGCTCGGTGTGAAAAAAAGGTTTCCATAGAATCCTACTCTATTCGGATTAGAACAACGAATTAATTGAACAAGGCTAAAAGCTAGTTTCCCAACAAGCCGCCGAGGCTTTGGCTCGTTGGCTTACAGCCCAAGAATACTATTGTACTGCGGGCCTTCATAAGCAATATAAACGGCTTCGTAGCACGTTTCAGTTGCCACAGCGAGAGTCTCTAAAAGTTCATCTGTGTAGTTCAAAAGTTCGATTGTTCCCTGCGCCAACATGGACTGGTTGGGGTCTTGCGTGCTTGTCATTTGGGCCGCAAGCTCCCGAAGCTTTTGGCGTTTTACTTCGTTCATCACAGTTTTTTTCCTCTAATCTATTTTTTTCACCTGACCCACCAAAGAAAGCCAGCTTTTTTGCCAAGCTAAAAAAGGAAAAAACGGCCCCGTTACAGATTTAGCCTCGCTAAAAACCAGCCTCAAATTTTTACTCTATGCTCACCTTCAGTCTAACGGGAAAAGCCAGCCGAAACAATCAGGATTTTCCTGATGGCTGCTGGCAAAAGACCTTAATTTTAGAGGCCGGGCAAGAAAAAACTGAACAAAGAGGCGACTATTCAGTCGTTGGGGAGAACGAGGCCGACCCGAATCGCATAGCGGACCAGCCCTGCAATATCGTGAATCTGGAGCCGCTCCATCAATTGCGAACGATGCGTCTCTACCGTTTTCACGCTGATTTTGAGCGTGTGAGCAATTTCCTGCGTGGTATGGCCTTCGGCGATGAGTTGGAGAACTTCGCGCTGGCGGGGCGTGAGCCGCGCCAGGGAGTTTGGCTCGCCCCCCACGCGCCGCACATAGTCGGCAATCACATATTTGGAAACCGCTGGGCTAAGATAAGTTTCCCCCCGCGCCACCGCCCAGACCGCCAATTCGAGTTCAGCAGTGCCGGACTCCTTCAGCAAATAGCCCACCGCCCCAGCCCGCAGCGCTTGAAGGACATATTCCTCATTGGTATGCATGGAAAGAATGATTACCCGCACCGCGGGAAAATCTTTCGTGATGCGAGCGGTGGCATCCAGCCCATTTAGGCCCGCCATGCCAATATCCATAAAGACAAGATCGGGGTTTTTCGCTGCAACCAACAAGAGAGCCTCGCGGCCATCGCCGGCTTCGGCGACAACTTCGAGGCCCTCGATGCTTTGCAACAACGCCCGAAACCCCGCCCGCACTAAAGTGTGATCGTCCGTAATCAAGATCCGCACGGGTTTCATTAAAACGTTATTCTTTCTCGCGGGTTGTTGAAAAACTTTCTGCCCAAAACGGGTTACTTAACCTGCTTCTTCCAGACTGCCTTCTTTGGGAAGGTTTGTAATGTCGTAGAAAATGACCGAAAGATCAAGATCTTGCTCGGTGAGCAGCTTGAAGGTTTGTTCCCACGTTGCGTCTTTGATTGTCGCCTCGTGTTCAGCCGCCGCGTAGGCCCGCAGACTAGCCTCGTTACTGGAAGTCCGAATCACCCGAATTACCGCTTCTGGACTGATAGCCAGAATGCGTTTGGTAAGATCAGTTATTGCTTCCTCAAGGGTCATAAGTAGAACTCCCGACATCTATGATTCAAGTAAAAGGAGAAACCTTGGATGCGATTTCAGCAAATCGCGGTTTCCGGCCAGCTAGGCCAAGAACGGCCTGGGACCTATTGTAGCATAAAATTTTTGGGGAAAAGCAGGGCTTCCAAAAGGCAGGTCCACCCAGAAAGGGACTAAAGAACTATTGCACTGCGAGGGATTTTCTAGTATCCTAAAGGCTAATAAAAGGTGTTGCCCCACTGAAATATCGGTCTCCAGCGCTAAGAAACCCCGTTTAACTTTCGCCTCTTTTTCCCCTAAGTTCCTCGCTCCTTCAAAATGGCCGAAGCATGGGGCAGCCCACCTTTTTTGTTTTCCTTCCCGCGCCTAAGCTAAATCACTCCCTTTGAGAACCAAAATAGCGCACCTGTTGCCAAGTAAAAGCGGGGAGCGCATAGGTCAAAAAAGTTTGTAACCCTTGTAAATCAGATTCTTCCAAGTTATGGCGGAGATCTCGAAGATATTTGGCACAGACTCCAGCGGGCAACCCTAGCCGTGGCGCATAAGCTGCGGCGAGGGTTGCGATGTTTTGGAGGCCTTGCGTTTTGGCCGCAGCGAGCGCGGGAATAATGCCCGCCGCCTCGATTGCGGCGGCCTGGTCGCGGCGGGCGGCCCAAACCGCAAAGGTAAAGGGCAAACCCGTCAACTTCAGCCACTCGTCGCCCAGGTCAAAACAATAGGGCAAGCCACGTGGCCCGATATGGCGGCGCAGCACGCCCTCCCTCAAAGCCTGGTCGCCAATCAGCAGCGCCGCTTCACAGGTCGTCAACATCGTCTCCAAGTCTTGGGGCATCGTGCGCCATTCAGGACAAATGTGGTAGTGTTGTTCACAGAGAACGCGCAGCAAATTCACACTCGTGGCCGAATGGTCGCTCAAGGCGACTAAAGCGCCATCAAGTTCACGGGGGTCGGCGCGCCAAGTAAAGAGAAGCACGCTGTTGACGGCCCCTAGCGTCGCAATCGAAAAATCAGGAATCAACAATAAATCTTGGGCGTGACAGGCAAATTCGTAAGACGAAATGGCCGCCACGGCCACTTGGCCCTTCACCAAAGCCTCATTGATCACCGTCGGGGTGTTACGTAACCGTGGGATGTTGGGCAAAAAGGCATCGAGATAATGCTCAATGGGCTGCGTGTTCAGATAATCTATTGTGCCAACCGCAAGCATAGAAACTCTCCTCACCTTGCAGAAAGAGCTTTTAGGGATAAAAAGCTATTTGATCGAAGGGCCAATAGCGTAAAATGACTTGGCCAACGATCTGATTCACAGGAATCGGCCCAAAACTGCGCGAATCACGACTCACAGGGCGGTTATCGCCCAGGAGAAAATAATCGTTTGGCCCCAAGGTCAGCGGTTTACAGGAGACGCTACAACTAGTTGAAAACCCTGCGAGGTAGGGTTCGCCAAGAATATTGCCGTTAATCCAGACTTTGTCCTGATACAGGTCGATGGTTTCACCAGGCAAACCGACCACGCGCTTGATGAGCGGGTTGAGCTTGGGATCAGCAGTTTCGTAGAAAACTACAACTTGCCCGCGTTTGAGCGTCAAAAGGTCTTGCTGCGGCCCATTGGCAGCCAGAGCAGGCTTGGCGATTTGCGGAGGAAGCAAACTCTTGAGCTTCCAAACCAGAATGCGCTGACCTTCATGAAAATTTGGCTCCATGCTATTTTGCAGAATCTCAAAGTGCCCAAGCAGCACTGAAAAGAGCAAAAAGGCGAGGAAAACTTCAATTAGGGTGCGAAATAGCTCAATGGGGGTTAGCGACAAACGGCCCTTCTTCAAGCAAACACCTCTATTTCGCGGTACAGCGCGTCGCGCTCCACGGGGATTTTCTGCGCGGCTTGAATCAATTTGACCAACTCCTGGCGCGTAATTTGCTGGTCGGTGGAAGCTCCGGCATCATGATAAATTCGCTCTTCAACCACCGTGCCATCAAGATCGCTCACGCCAAAAGCCAGCGAAAGTTGGGCTAAAGCAGGCGTAATCATGATCCAATAGCCTTTGATATGAGCAAAATTATCCAAAAGCAAGCGGCTAATAGCAATTGTGCGTAAGTCTTCGATCCCTGTCGTGAAATCTAAATTATGAATCTTGCCAAGTTGATTGTTCATCGGGTGATAGGCCAGAGGCACAAAGGTCATAAAACCGCCAGTTTTATCTTGTTGTTCGCGTAAGCGCAGGAGATGATCAACCCGATCTTCGATTCCTTCAATATGGCCATACAACATTGTCGCATTAGTCTTGATTCCCAACCGATGTGCAATGCCGTGAATATCCAACCAGCCTGCGGCATCAACTTTTTCGGGGCAAAGTTTGCGGCGGATGCGTGGCGCAAAAATCTCGGCTCCGCCGCCTGGCATCGCGTCAAGGCCTGCCATGTGCAGTTTTTGCAACACCGTCTCGCGGCTAGATTTGGTCAATTGTCCCAAATATTCAATCTCTACCGCCGTGAAAGCTTTAATATGGACATTGGGGAAGTTTTCTTTGAGTGTTTGGATTAGTTCACAATAGTAATCGAGGTCTAGATCGGGATGTAAACCGCTTACGATGTGGAACTCGCTGGTTCGAGGGGTGAAATTTGCTTTAACCCGCTCAATGATTTGCGGAATCGTGAAAATATAAGCATCTGGCTCATTGCCATTGCGCCGAAATGAACAAAAACTGCAATGCGAAAAGCAGATATTCGTGGGATTTATATGGCGATTCTGGACAAAATAGACTTTTTCGCCATTGTGTTGGCGATTAGCGGCGGCGGCTAAAGCCCCCACAGCGAGAAAATCCTTCGTTTGATAGAGCCGTAGCCCATCTTCAAAACTTAATCGTTCGCCATTTTGCACTTTTTCGGCAATCTCGGCGATCTCAGAACTTGCTAAAAAATTCTTCATCCCTGGTTTAGGCTCCTATTTGCTAAATTTATCCTGAATGCTGGGCCATCTCGCTTCGGCAAAGAAACGCGATCTTGAGGCCATCCAATTCTAACACTTCTTGAAAATCATGCCAATCAGTGTCTACCGCGTTGTAAATGGGCGGTTTGGCGGGATGCGTAAGGGCTACCGCAACAAATTTACGGTCTGAAAGGTCAAACTTCGCTAGGCGCGGGTCAGCAGGAAAGGCCGCAAAATCGTTGTCATCGGTAGCATTTTCGCGCAAAGGAAGGGCGACTTGAACACAATGCTGCGGATTATAGAGATTTCGCAAGAGCCATTTGAGAAAGCGATCTCCAGGGCGATATTCTTCGCTTAGATTCAAATTGTTTCGATACTCACGCAGAATACGACAAGCGTTATCTAGCACAAGAATATGCTGGCCATCCTGAATTTCGCGGAGAATACGGTTACATTCAATGACACATTGGGCAGATGCTTGGGCCGAATTACCATTGGCAACAACAATAACATTGGTATCAAGGATAAGGTACATGTGCTAGGCTAATACTTCCTGCGCTACAGGCTTGCGGGCTTTGCGTTTGCGCTTCATTTCTGCATCTACCATAGCACATAAATCATCCATCTCATTCCCAAAGAAGTCACGGGGCCAATTGCAAATGCTTCCATACTCATTGACTTGCAAAGTTGTTAGTTTTGAAGCACCAGCTTCGCCAATTTCGCAAAAATAGAGGGCGACTGCTTCGTTAGCAATTTGCTCTTCAGCAATACGGCGTTGCAAACGGTGCAATAAGTATTCGCTATGGCTTTCAAAGATGATTTGCACGTTGCGCTTCGTAACAGCCTCGATAAAGAGATCGGCTAATTCTGCTTGAGATGTCGGATGAAGCAGAATCTCTGGGTTCTCAATTAGGATGAGAGAGTCTGGCGGTGCTGTATAGCACGCTTGCAAGAGCGGTAAGGCTTGTAAGACTCTAG
>DCSM01000021.1:0-349 GCA_002325605.1 Chloroflexaceae bacterium UBA1466 | reverse complement strand
ATTAGGGCTTTCCAAGGCTTTTGGCTCATAGATCAGACCTAGCTTCCGCAGCGCCTCATTGATTACAGGTATTTCTGCCTGACCATTAACATTGGTTGGGATGGCGCAAAGGGAGCTAAGATAGATCGCCCCTGGGACTTGCTGGCGCAACCACTGCAAGATTGCAGATTTGCCTGTGCCATTCTTGCCAAACAACCCTGTCAAGGGAGCCAATGGCATTTCACCACTATCTTCCCACGATCTGTAGGTTTGGATTCTTGTTTGAGTGAGCATTTAGGTTTCTCCTTTAGAGTTTGGAAGCATAGCTTCGGGACAAAGGAAGATAACTTTGACCCCATGAGCTTCTAAC
>DCSM01000061.1:5943-6196 GCA_002325605.1 Chloroflexaceae bacterium UBA1466 | reverse complement strand
TCTGTATAGGTTAGACCTTATGCTCTTACGCAGACCTCACAGACCTGTGAGGTCTCCCCCTTAAAGAAGCTGCTGGGTAAAGCCAACGGTCTGGGCAATGGCTAAAGCCGTTGATTCCAAGTTTGGAGGAGCTTTCACCCTCGGAGTCCACGGCTTTAGCCGTGACAAAGAAGTTGCTGGCTTTACCCAGCGGGCAACGGCTAAAGCCGTTGATTCCACCAGATTATTCGTTCGGCGTAAGACAGGCATCCTG
>DCSM01000061.1:0-5895 GCA_002325605.1 Chloroflexaceae bacterium UBA1466 | reverse complement strand
CAGGCTGGAAGCCCGCGCTACGCTTCGTTCGGCGTAGAACAGGCATCCTGCCTGTTACCTTTGCTCTAAGCCTTAAAGCTCAGGTTAGGCGGAGGAATGAAAGGGCCTTCGTGGTTGACAAAACTGCAAAGGTCCCTTATATTTAGCTTTAGCCTTACGTTTAATTCCTAGAAAGTAGTACTAACCTTATGGCCAAAGAAGCAGAAGATCTTAAAACTTTCAACTTTGCCCTAGCTCACAACCAGGCTACCATTGAGGACTATGCTGCGCTTGATTCCCAAGTAACCAACTTAGTGCAAGCGCTGAAAGACCTTTTTGAAGCAAAGGATTGGGAACGGGTCTGCACCTTGATGTGGATTTTGCATTGCGGTGATAATGGCTTCCTCTATATGCGAGGGCGTTGGCAAGACCTCCGGGCTTGTCTTTCCCTGGCCGTCCAAGCAGCTAAGGCGCTGGGGGAGGTTCGGGAAGAAGCAGCTTTTGCGGGAACCCTTGCGATGCTTCTCATCGAAACGGGCGATCTGGGCGCAGCCGAACAGGAATATCGGCGGATCCTTCCCATCTTTGAGCAACTGGGGAAGAAGCATGATATGGCCGTGGCCCTTCATCAACTGGGAGTCTTGGCAAGTATTGCCACCGATTACCCGCAAGCTCGCGCTTACTTTGAGCAGAGTTTGGCGCTCAAACGGGAGTTAGATCAAAATGAGGCCAGTCTTGCTAGTACCATATCTGAGTTGGGGTTGCTTGCATTCAATCAAGGCGACCTTCCGACAGCCCACAAGTATTATGCAGAAAGCCTCGCGCTAAAGGAGAAGTTGGGCGACCAAGTCGAAGTTGCGAAAACGCTTGGGCTCTTGGCAAACCTGGCGCTAAAGGAAGGGCAACAAGCTAAGGCCGAGCAGCTCTACAAGCAAGCCATTGAAGTCTTTGAAACCTTTGGGGAAGTTTTGAGCGGAGCAATTTTCAAGTATAACCTTGCGCTTTTGTATCTGCGGCAAGATCACTTAGGGAAGGCTCTGCCCCTCTTAGAGGAAGCTGTAGCAAAGGCCGAGCGTTTAGGTTACTATGAAGTCTCTCGGATGCAGAAGGATTTAGATTGGGCGCGGGAACAACAAGCAAATCCACTTGCGTCTTTCTCAAACAAGCAGCAGGGCAAGGAGGGAATCCTCCAAAAGATCATTAAGTTTTGGCAGAAGTAAGTTCGCTTATCAGTAAGGTAGGCAGCTTGCCTATCTTACCTCTCTTCACAGGGTTTCGTAGGGCGGGCAGCTTGCCTGCCTTACTGCTCTCCTGAGATCCGTACATTGACATTGACATTGCCTTGAGCTTCGTGGTACAATTACATCGTTTAAATGTAACAAAAAGAATATAAACTTATGTCGCTAATGCAATCTGAAGTAGATACCTTGCTTAAAATGGAAAAGAAGTTTGTTTATCCAAAACTGTTATCGTTGGGCAATATAGCAATGGATGAAAGTTATGATTTGATTTCTTTAGATGGACGAGAAAAATTCATTCTTGATATTTGGCGATCTGGCATCAATTTAGCAAAATACACATTTAATAATCGTTCTCGTATGATTTATCGTTTAGTCAGAGTTGACATCGGAGGCTCCCCCCACCGAAATCCAGACCATACAAAAGTACTTTGCCCACACATCCACATCTACAAAGAAGGCTATGATGACAAATGGGCTTATCCCTTATCAGATTATGCCTTTAGAACGCCTAACGATATTAGGGTCGTTTTAGAGGATTTTGCCAAGTTTTGTAAGATTATCGAATTACCGCCTTGTCAAGAAAAGTTTTAATAAATCATGTTAAACAAAGATTGCAATGAACTGGTAAGCGAATATCTCAATTGGCTTCGGGAGCAAATTACAGTTTCCGAAGTTAATGGTGCTTGCGAGATAACAACCCCCTTTCTTGATCGGCATAATGACTTCCTGCTAATTTATGTAAAAAAAGAGGGCGACAAGTTTGTCCTTACCGATGCTGGGTATATTTTGGCTGACTTGCAAATGTCGGGTTTAGATTTAACCCCAAAAAGGCAGACCCTTTTACAGACCATTTTACGGGGATTCGGTGTTGAACAGCATGGTTCAGAATTGCGAGTCAGAGCAGCAAAAAAGGATTTTCCGCAACAGAAACATTCCTTGCTTCAAGCTATGTTAGCCGTAAATGATCTGTTTATGGTCGCGCAATCACGAGTTGAAGCCTTCTTTTTGGAAGATGTTGAGCAGTATTTACGACTTAACAAGATTCGTTTTATTTCTAAAGTGAATCTTATTGGCAAAACTGGCTATTCACATCATTTTGACTTTGCTATTCCTCGGTCAGATGCCGCGCCAGAAAGGTTAATTAAGGCGATCAATAGATCATCACGCGACAATATCACCGCGTCTATTTTTTCATGGGATGACACCAGAGCATCCAGAGAAGAGGATTCACAAGCCTATATTTTCTTAAATGACCAAGAAAAAGCTATTTCTTCGGATTCTTTGACAGCCCTTGAATCATACAAGATCACACCAATTCTTTGGACAAAACGTGATGAAAAGGTGGAATTACTTAGAGCATAAGCACATTTATTAAATTGTAGAGCAACGAAACTGGCGGCTCACTTTCCCTGACCGCTTGCATCCCTGCTTATCTTCTCAATAAGCGCAAAAACCGCACTAAAGGCCGTGAAGTCAAAGTCATTGAAATTCTCTACTTCATCTAAGACAGATTGAGCAAAGTCGCTCTTAGGCAGCGCAATGTTCTCATGCTTTTCATTGAAAACCTCGCTATCAATGATCTTGACGGTCAACATGCGATCTTTAGTGTATCTACAGATTATCCCATTATCCTCATTATGCCGCCCTGACCTAGGATTAAACTCCTCCCCCAAATACAACCGTCGCCCATTAGAATCACACCGTTTGATCTCCTCATCCTTATAATAGAGTTCAATACACACGTCAGGTGTTTCCCGCCGATGCTCTGGTACAGGGAGGATTAAAGAGTAGACGTTGTTGCCCCAAGCTTTGTAGCCTTTGAGTTCATTCTCGTTCTCGGCCACCTCTTTACTCACCGCCTTATTATCCCGATCAAAGAGACAGATCGTGATACGGGATTGGGGTAATTTGGCCATTTGTTTGCAGAGGTTGAGAAGTTCCGCATCACCCATCTTCACTTCATCCCCATACTCCCGAAAAGCTAACGCCGCCACCGTCGCTTGCCCCCGCGCTCGCAGCCAGCGCAAAGCAGCTTTCAGATGCTTCCAATCGGTCTTGCCTTCGGTGATGATCAGCGGGCATTTCTTCTCCACTAAGTCGTCCATTGCGCTCTTGACCTTGTTCAAAAGGCTCTGGCGTTGCACGGGCTTCTGTAGGAGATCAACCTTATAGCGGCCCTGATCTACTTCCCGCTTAAAGTCGTCGCCAAACCCCGTAATGATGATGACCTCCGTCGCAGGGTAGGTCGCTTCGACCTTCTTGTAAAGGTCTAGTCCACTTAACTTCCCCATCCGCCAATCGGTGAGGATCACGTCATAGCGCGTTTGCTGACACTTTTCCCAACCTTCTTCCCCACTCAGCGCCCGCTCAACCGTATAGCCTGCCCCTTTCAAGGTTCTTTCATAGAGCGCGACTATATCTAGCTCATTGTCAACTACTAAGATCTTGCCCTGACTCATCGTTCTGCTCCTGGCTTACAAAGGGAAAGCGAATGACAAACGTCGTCCCGACCCCTACCGTACTCGTCACCGTAATGGTTCCCCCACTCTTTTGGATAATATCCTGCGAGATATACAACCCTAAGCCCGTCCCCATCTCCTTCGTGGACACAAAGGCCTCAAAGATGTGGGCTAAATCCTCTGGTTTAATCCCTGGGCCCGTATCCATAACGCTGACCTCTACCTGGGCCGCCGTAACTTTGGTCTCAAACCTTAGCAGCTTCGCGCTCTGCGAGGTCAGAGCTTCACGGGCATTGATGATAAGGTTGTTGAAGACCGTTGATAAGAGCAACTTATTCGCTTTGATTAGAGGGATTGGGACAGCTAATTGACGTTCAAGCGTAATCCCATCCCCCCTGAGCCGTTGCTGGAAGGCCTGCAAGGAATCTTCCAGCACCTGATTGACATCCACTAGCTCCACCTCATCTACCTTAGACTTGCGGGAGAGGGTGCGGAGATATTCAATGATGTAATCGGCCTCCTTGACCTTTTGGGCAATCATTGCTAAGTCAGCAATAATCTGGGGCGGGTCGATAATGTTACCCTCAAGATCGGCGCTACAGTTCTCAGCAGTGAGGGAGATAACTTGCAACGCTTGCCGAATCTCGTGGGCCATGCCCAAGGCGACTTGCCCCGCGCCCCAAAGTTGTTGCACCCGCATCAACTCAGCTTCTTGGCGCTTGAGCTTCTGCTCTAACTGCTCGACCCGCTCCTTCCAAGAGATGAACGGCTTTTCGAGCGCCAGCGCTGGGGCAACTTTGGGTTGGGTTTCGTGCAAAAACTTCGCAAGGTCGCTGGCTTCCTTCAGCCGATCTTCCTTCTCAAAGGTCTCAACGCTGGCTTGCAATTGGGCCCGCGCAAACTCCTCCGTAGGGTTCAGGAGCAACCGCTTCTTGAGGCGATTGATGGCCTGCGGGGTGGCCCCCATGGCCTGAAAGGTCGCCTGGAGCGCTTGCCACGCCGCCTTATGCCCCGCTTCCGCCGCGATGACCTGCTCCAGCAACTCCACCGCCGCTTCCCGCTCCCCCTGCGCCGCGTCCTTCTGCGCTCGCGTGACCATTGTGCTATAGGTTTTCTTTAGCCCTCGGAGCGCATATTCATCCCCTTGGTGGAGCTTTAACTTCTGCTGATAGGTCGCAAGCGCTTGGGCATAATTGCCCATCTCCCGATAGGTGATGGCCAGCCCATCTAAGGCTTGCTTATCATTGGGGTCACGGTCTAACTGCTGCTGATAGGTCGCAAGCGCTTGGGCATAATCCTTCATTGCCCGATAGGTCATGGCCAGCCCATCTAAGGCTTGCTTATTCTTCGGGTCTAGGTCTAATAGCTGCTGAAAGGTCGCAAGCGCTTGAGGATAGTCCCCTTGCAACCGCAGGAGAATGCCTAATTCATTGAGGGCAACCGCGTTATTAGGGGCTTTGGCAAGCACCCGTTTCACGTAGTGGAGGGCCTGGGAGTATTCCCCACAGAAACGATGCGCCCGCGCCAGGTTATTCATCGTAACAATGGGACTCATCTGCGCTTCGTAGTATTTGATCGCTTCTTCATACTGCCCCATGTCAAAGTAGATCATCCCAAGACCATTGAGGACATAGGCATCTTCTGGCTCGATTGCATAGGCCTCCAGAAGGTATTTGAGCGCCGCATCCAGCTTGTCGTGCTTGCGATGCAGGTTCCCTAACTGGGTAAGGTTGATAACCTCAAGTTTCTCATTATTTCGCTGTCTTGAGAGAGCTAACTTATTCAAAAGGTCGCGCTTCTCTTGCTCAAATTCATTCGGCGCAGCAGCTTGCGCGGCGCTGCTGGGCGGGGTGCGATAATATTTATAGGGTTTGGGGCCCATAAGAGTTCCTTTCCTTACAATTGTTCGTTGACTGAGCTTGCCGAAGTCACGTTCCCTGAGCTTGCCGAAGGGAACTTCCCTGCACGTTCCCTGAGCTTGCCGAAGGGAACAGGGGAACAGGGCTGGTTTCGGGGTTTCGGCAAGCTCAACCTCCGCTCAACCAGCGATCACGTTCCCTGAGCTTGCCGAAGGGAACTTCCCTGCGCGTTCCCTGAGCTTGCCGAAGGGAACAACGCTGGTTTCGACAAGCTCAACCAGCGATCACGTTCCCTGAGCTTGCCGAAGGGAACTTCCCTGCGCGGTAACTGAGCTTGCCGAAGTTGCCTAAGGGAAC
>DCSM01000135.1:5845-7146 GCA_002325605.1 Chloroflexaceae bacterium UBA1466 | reverse complement strand
CAATGTTCGATATTCAACGCCGCAATATAGTAGGGTAAAAGCAAGATTTCATTGCAAAAGATTTCGTTTTCATATTTGCGCTGGAGGTCTTCACGGGAAAGGCGGTTGAGCAAATTGAGAATGAAGTTGCCCGTGCCAACGCACGGGTCAAGAATTTGCACCGTGGGCGCATTCAGGGTCAAGTTAAACTCGTGCTGCAAAATCGTTTCCACGCTGTTCCACATAAAGTCGACAATTGGTTGCGGCGTATAGATGATCCCGTGGGTATCCGCCTGTTTAACCGAAAAGCCTTGCAAGAAACGTTCGTAGACAAAATTAAGAAAAGGTTGTTTAGCACTAAAGCTTTTAATTCGTTTAGCATTTTCCTCTAAGGTTAGATAGATAGTATCGAGTTCGCCCAGAAAATCGCGGCGCTTAAAGGCCCGCTTTGGCAGGACCGCAAGAACTTTCTCAATTTCAGCAGCGATGATATTGCGGCGCACAAAGTCGGGATTATCAAACACGGTGCGAAACAACCTTTCGGTGAGCAGATGTTGCACGAGCAGCTCGGCGACGACTTCACGGCTGGGAGCTTTGTGCAAAGCCTGTTGGCAAAGGGCATGAAATTGCTGGAACGCTTGGTCAAAAGCTAAGTTTTGCGTAAATTCAAGGTCAATCCGGTGGATTAAACCTTGGGCTAACCGCGGAATCCGCGCTTGAAACTCGCGGACGGCGGTGTTAAACTTGCCAAGATCTGCGCCCGTGTAAGTAAAAAAGAGGGAAAGCATGGTAGCTAATTGCTCTTTGTGGCGCAAATCAACTTCCAAGACACGGCGACCATCTTGATAAAGAATTCCGGATTCACTATTCTCAAAAAGTGTATTGAAAGTGGGATAATTTTTAGCGATGGTCTTGGCAATTTCGGTTTCAAAATTAGCTTTGGGGTCTTTAGCTTCCCAATGTCCGCGTGGAATGCGGAGGTTATCGAGCAAAACCCCAGCCGGGCCCGTGCAACTACTAAAATTGCGCTCTAAAACCAAGTTCCAAGCGCCCGCCGCGCTGATTTCTTCCAACAAGACTGAAAAAGCTTGGCGCAGGCCTGTTTCGTTCGAGGTTCCCGGACGACGATAGTTTTCTACGCGGGCATAATAGGTTTGCAAGGCGGGGGCCGTGGGCGAAAGCGTGAAGGCGGCCATGAAAAAATCCTTTAATTCCTAAACGGTTGGCTTCTGCGGAGGATGATACCACAAACGGAGCCTGGGCCAGGCCGGAGGCCTGGCTTACCTTTATTGGAACCTACCAAGAAAGCGACCTTTGCGGTT
>DCSM01000135.1:0-5707 GCA_002325605.1 Chloroflexaceae bacterium UBA1466 | reverse complement strand
GTAAAGACCACCACCAGCGCTATCCGTTCGGGGTTGAGAAGGGTCCAATTTCCCACTACTTCATTCTCAAAACCGATTAAGTAGAGCTGCTGGGCTGCGTCATTCAGTTGATAATCTACCTCCGTGATGGGTACGCTGCGAATAGTAAGCTCGGCGGCGATCAAGTTGCTATCTTCAGGCACATCCTCCCGCGCCAAAGCTAGTAAAGCGGCAACGGGCGCGAGGTTTTGCCACCGCTGGGCATCAACGACGTTGATGGGAATTCGGCAAGCTACTTCGGCGCGTTGGGTGGGCAACAACCGCGGCAAATCTTCCATATCGTCGGTGCTTTTCCAGAACCTGGTCTCCCGGGCCCAAGTAAAGGTCTGCTCTTCAACCAAGTTGCCACTCCCTTCACAAAGGGCGCAAGTTTGTTGGCCACTGCCCCCGCAGGCCCCACACTTGGCCGTCAAAACCTCGGTTGGCGCAGGTTCTGGGAGGGCTTCGGCCTGGGGTTGCGGGTGGTCGACCACCCCCGTGCCCTTGCAGACTTTGCAGACCACTTGGCGAAGCCCCCTGCATTGGGGACAGGGCAAGATGCGGGTGGAAGAGGGTAAGGTTATTTCTTGGGGGGCGACTTCAGTGAAGGCCGGCAGGAGGGGCACGCTTATTTCCCAAAGCCCTGGTAAAGGGCCCGTGGCCGGGCGATCTTCACTGCGTTGGGGGCGACGACGCGGTTGCGGGGGCGTGCGAGTCTCATAGAGCGTCGCCAGTTCATAGAAGTGAAGGTTATAGCTCACGACCTGCTCAAGTTGTAAGATTTGCCCCAAGGCCGACCGTCTGAAAAAACCTTTGCGGCTCCAGCGGTTCAGCAACCGCCGGACCGTATCGGCCCGGTGGAGCTTATCAGCACGGGCGCGGCTGCGGCGGATATAATCCTGGAAGTGTTCAATGGCATCCACATAATGGGGAACATCCGCCAAGACGGTGCTTTCCTCAATGTAATCCTCTAAAACTTTATTGAGCAAAGCCTCCAAGGGGTTTTCAAGCCATTCGGCGACGGGACTCCAGCGCCACTCCTCCACGCTATCCTCCGTAGCTTGGTCAAGTTGGGTGCGGAGGGCATGCCGCAGGGCCGCAATTGCATCGCCGACGCTGGCGAACCGGACTTCAGGTTGGGAAGCCAACATCCGCCGGAGGACCCGATCAACCCCTTTGAGCAGGGGGTCTTTAGCCGCGAGGGACGGCAAATCCTTGCTGGGGGGGTACGGGACCGTACCACTTAGCAACTGGTAAAGGATGGCCCCTAAGCTGTAGATATCCACCGTTACTGCGGTCTCAGGGCTATCGAGCCGGATTTCAGGCGCAGAGTAGGGGGTTAAGTAGTCGCTAGAAGCCAGCCCACTGAAGTCCGGGGTTTCAGGGCTATCGGCGAGACTGAGATTTGTAAGGTAGGCCAGGCCTTGGGGTGTAAGTAAGATGTTCGCCGGCTGAAGGTCGCGGTGAATAATCTGCTGGGCATGAAGGTAGCCCAAAGCCGCCGCGATTTGCGTAGCGATTCGCAAGGCTAAGACTGGTTCAAGCGGCCCGCTGGCTAAAACTTCACTCAAGGGCCGCGCATCCAGCAGCGGGGTAATAAAATAATCCCCGTAGCGGTCATCATGGCCGGCATCAATGATGGGCAATAAGTTAGGATGACTGAGCCGAGCCGTAAGGCGGGCGGTAAGTTGAAACCGTTGCAAAGAAACTTGGTCGGTTCGGCGCAGGATATGCACCTGCACCGAGCGCTTGAGCGCCAGATGACTTGCCAGATAGATGGTGGCAAGTTCTTCTTGCCCCAGGCGCTCATGCAACCGATAGTTACTCAACTCATAATCCTCCGCTGGCGCGAGCGCCAAGTCCGGGGGCGGCGGGGTGTAGACTTCAGAAAGTGTCATCATAGAAAATGGGGCAATTCCTCCCAGGTGCTTCTGCGAGGGTAAGAGATTACCCCAAGCCTCCTTTGCTAAGTGGGTGTTGACTGCAAACCAGGATTAAGCCACCGCCAGCCCCAGGAGCAATCCCTTGGCAGCTCTGCGGTGGCCCCTAGTATAGCATGAGGTGGCCCTCCTCCTCTTAGGGCGTGGGCGAAGGGGTTGGGGGCGGTTCCTGCTTTGTCAAGAAGCGCAGCCCCCAATAAAGCTGGGCATCAAGGCACGTTGTTTGGCCCGCTGGAGGTTGCTGGTCAGCGACACATGGGACCGCAAAGGGGGCCTTTTGCTCCGCAGCCACATTGAAATCAGGCATGATCCCGATCTTGTGAATCTCCTTCTTGGCCGGCGTAAGCCAATGGGCGATTGTAATTCGGACACTACTCTTGTCGCGCAGTTGATGAACACTTTGCACCGAACCCTTCCCAAAGCTCTTTTGCCCCAGCAAAGTTGTCTTCAACCGCCGATCTCGTAAGGCTCCCGCGACGATTTCCGCTGCGCTGGCCGAATGTTCATTGATTAAAACGACTATTGGCAGCTCAAAAACCTGGACCTCAGAAGGAGCATCAATGGTCATTAGCTCTTTAACGCTCTCATCACTCGCTTCTTCATACAAAGCAGGGCCTTTGTAGAAATGCCCTAAGATTTTTTGGGCACTATCCAGAAAGCCTCCAGGATTATTGCGGAGATCAAGGATCAGACTGGTCGGTTTCTGGGGTAATAATTCGCGCAAAGCCTCCTTAAACTCACCGTCAGTTGTAGCTTTGAACTCCGTAAGTTGGATATAAGCTACTTTCTCAGGCAAAAGTTGGGCATTGACACTGACTAAAGGCACTTCGGCCCGCACGATTGGCACATCAAAGGTCGTTGAAAGCGGGTTAGTTGGGCGCTGAATCGCCAGCCGCACGGTGCTTCCCTTTGGCCCCCGAATCTTGCTGGCGGCTTGCGCGATGGCTTCAGCTTCGCCCAAATTCTGAATGAGCGGTGCTAAGGCTTGCCCATCAACTTTAATGATCAAATCGCCACTCTGAAGGCCTGCTTTCATGGCCGGCGAGTTTTTGATCGGCTTGCTGATCTGAACTTGCCCCTTCTCAAGCCGCAGATAAGCCCCAATCCCTTCAAACCTGCCCGCCAGGGATTCTCGCGCTTGGGTAGCCGCTTCGGGCTCCTGAAAAAGCGTGTAATCATCATTCAATGCAGCTAAAAGACCTTTAATGGCCCCGTAAGTCATTTTACGCTCATCCAGCGCCTGCTTACTATAGAATTCGCTTTGAACTAAAGCCCAAACATCCCAAAAGATGGTAAACTGCTCACGAAAAGTGGGCGAAACAGTTTCTTGGCTCGGTTGGATGGCAACGCTTGGCGCATTAAAGGGAAGGTCAAACCCTCGCCGTCCGACCAGTAAACCGCTACCAAAGGCGGCAAAAGCAACTAAGAATGCAACAAAGGTTCCGATCAGAAAAGCCTGAGATCGCCGAATCATAGTGACTCCCTGGGTAATGGAGAAGCTTCCCACTGGGGAAGCAACCCTTGCAAAGTGCCCCTATGATAACATACCATGCTCATCGGGTCGGGGCAAAAAACCGCTTTCTCCCAGATCAAAAAAAGGGACACTCACTTGGAGTGTCCCCTTCGCACCAAATTAGGGCGCTTATTTGCGCTGAAGTTCCTCAATGCGAGCCGTGAGTTGCGCGATTTTTGCGGTCAAATCATCAATATCGCGCTTTGAAGGCACATTGAGGCGACTCAAAAGCTGCTCCAGGCTGCTCCCTAATTGCTCCGTCAAGTTGTTTACCTGCGTAGGCTGGGTTTTCTGCCGAACTTGCTCCACCACTTCATTCAAAATCTTTTCGCCATCCTTCTGGGCCAGCTCCCCGCGCTCGACCAGCCGATTGACAAAAACCTCCATTTCGTCGCGGCCCAGCGCCATCGCTCCGATGCTGGCGAGTAAGATCCTTTGCAACATCTCGGCCAAGGGAGGGGAAAGGGTCTCCTCACTGGGCTTATCCTCAATTTGCCGTACATTGACTTCGACTTCTTCAGCCATTTTTACACCTCTTCGAACTTAAAAAGATCACTTAACGCACTGCGTTATAGATTATAATAACATATTTAATCTAGTTTGTCAAGGGATTGAGCTTATTTTTAGGGGGCCCTTCCCGCGCCGACGGCGTGGGAAGGGCCCAGGGCTGGGCCAAAATAACCTATAAAAGGGTAAGGTAAAGCTGTTCTATGCGTTCCAGGAGTTTCGCATGGCTAAATTCTTCTTTCGCCCGAATTCGGCCCGCTTCGCCCAGCTTTTGCCTTTGCAACGGGCTGGCCAAAAGAGTATCTAGCGCAGTGGCTAAAGCTCTTGGATCAGCAGGTGGCACAACCAAACCCGTTTTCTCGTGCAAGGTGATGTAGCTTGTCCCGGTCCCTAATTCGGTACAAACAATCGGTAAACCTGTGGCTTGAGCTTCCAGCAGCACGATGCCAAAGGCTTCAGCACGAAGATGCGACGGTAAAACAAAAATATCTGCGGCCCCATAGATATTTGGTAAGTTTTCATCAGCTATTTCGCCCAGAAAATGTACCTTTTCGCTCAAGCCCAATGCTTCTACTTGCTTTTTCAAGCGTTGCTCTTCGGGTCCTGTTCCAACAAGTAACAAATGAGCCGCATTTTGAAGGAAAGGTAAAGCTTCCAGGAGGAAATGAAGCCCTTTGTAATAGCGTAAGCGCCCCACAAAAAGCAAAAGCGGTGCGCCATATTGTTGCTGAAGCGCAGCGACTTTCGCAAGATCAGGTTTTGCAAAGCGTTCAGGGTCAACACTTGGGGGGATAACAATACATTTAGCTGCGTGAGGTTTGAGCCAAGGAGAACTTTCAATGTAAGCTGGGCTACTGGCAATGAGCCGAGAAGCTCTTTTGAGCGTCTGTTGCAAGAGGGGGCCATAGATTTGCAACAAAAATCGTTGCCGAACAATATCGCTTTGATAGGAAATCACCAGCGGAGGTTGGTTTGGAACAGCTAAAGCAGCAAGATCACCAGGCGGATAAGGATGTTGCAAATGAATAATGTCTACATCTTTTAGTTGCCGTGCATACCAAAACATCTTTAAGCTGAGGGGTGTTGAAGCCAAATGCACTAAACGACCTGCTTTGATGATGGTTAAATTATCTTTCTGGATAACCTCATCCTTTTTGGTCGGATTGGTCACTAAAACTGTGCAACGATGCCCCTGCGCCGTCAGCCCCTCAGCTAAGACCTTAACATGATTTTCGATGCCCCCTAAAACAGGGAAGTAATCTTTATAGATCTGGAGAATGTGCATTTTTTCACACTAAGAAATCAGTTGAAGCCCCTGAAGGAGACACTGTTGGCGCACATCATCTTCTGCTCCAAGCGCAATAAAGACACCTTGGACTTTTTTATCAGTGTTTTGCAGCGTTAATAACTTCACTTTGTCAGCAAAATTATCAACATCTTCAGGATCAGGCGCACTCTTTACCTCAAAAACGATAAATTCACCGTTTTGAGCAACAATATCCACCTCTTTTTGCGCTCCTGGCTTGAAAACGAGACCTTCAGGATCACTGATTTTTTGGCGCAGGCGGATATTATTTGAGTCAACATCAAGCCTTCCCAACCCTAAGCGCAACGTGCCCGCTACGATATTTTCCAGATTCCGCCCTGCTCGATTTTGCAAGCGCCCAAAGCCTAGTTCGATCTTGTCCAGCCGCTGTTCCATTCGATCAAAGCGGCGATCAACCTGCTC
>DCSM01000072.1:14817-29910 GCA_002325605.1 Chloroflexaceae bacterium UBA1466 | reverse complement strand
CAAAAGGAGTTAAACTAAGTTGCAAACAGCTTTAAGAGAGTTTCAGAAGCGCATTCCTGCTTTAGCAGAAGGTTTGACTCAGCGCCTAGACGAGGAATTAGCCCAGAATGCTAATTTCAAAGCTGCTTTCAAGCACTTGGGGCTGGTTTGTCAAAATCTTTTGCAGCCGACGCTCAGTGAGGCCGCAGTCAAAGAGCTTTTGGTACAACATTTGCTCACAGAGCGGTTTTTGCAAAGCTTTTTCGTTAATTCGTCAGTCTTGAAGCATAATCTGCTGAGGGCTGAAATAGCTAAGGTCAGCGAGACTCTAGCGCAAAGTGGCTTTGACCGTCACGTTTTTCTGCGCGAACTTGCTGAATTCTACGAAACAATTGAGACAAACATCCAGCAAAGCATAGATTTTACAACCAAACAAGCTCTGCTTAATCTGTTCTATGAAAGCTTTTTGCAAAGTTTTGCCACTAAACAGGCAGATACCCACGGAATCATCTATACGCCGCAAGAAATTGTAGACTTTATGTGGAACAGCGTCGAAGTAATTTTGCAGCAAGAGTTTAATCTTGCGCTGGCCGCGCCCACCGTGAAAATTCTTGACCCTTGCGTTGGCACGGGCAACTTTATTCTCAATTTGCTCAAACGCATTTCGCGCCAAGACCTCCAGCGCAAATATGAAAACGAAATCTTTTGCAACGAGGTCTTACTCTTCCCTTATTATATCGCGGCTTTGAATATTGAATCTTGCTACTTTGAATTGATGAATTCCTATGTTGCTTATCCTGGGCTTAGGTTGATTGATACTTTAGCTTGCCCTGAAACGGTGGAGGAGCGAAAGCAAACAGAAACAGCACCACTTACCGTGATTATTGGCAATCCGCCGTACAATGTGGGGCAGCAAAATGAAAATGACAACAACAAAAATCGTAAATATGCTGTGATTGATAGCCGCATCCGCGAAACTTATGCGAAAGCCTCGCGGGCGACCAACAAAAATGCGCTCAGTGATGCCTATATTAAATTCTTTCGCTGGGCTGTAGACCGTTTGGCTGGGCAAGATGGCATTATTTGCTTTGTCAGCAATAATGGCTTTCTGGAAGGGATCGCTTTTGATGGTTTTCGCCAGCATCTTTTGCAAGATTTTACCACAATCTATCATCTTAATCTGGGCGGTAACGCTCGTAAAGGTGGTGGCGGAAGTGTTTTTGGGATTATGGTCGGCGTAAGCATCACGATTTTAGTGCGGAACAAAGCAAAGCTCGCCGAAGCTCCGGCCAAAGCTACGCTTCTTTACCACGCGCTTGCTGACCAAAAAACGGGTGCAGAAAAATTAGCTTTGCTAACCAAATCCCAGAGTATTGAAAGCCTTGAATGGCAAATCTTGCAGCCAGATGCGAAAAACAATTGGCTTACAGATGGTTTACTTGCTGATTTTGCGACTTTCTTGCCTTTGGGAACGAAAGAGGCGAAGGCAGCATCTCAGCCCGAAGCGCTTTTCAAAACTTATTGTAGAGGGATTTGTTCTGGCGAAGATACTTATGTGTATAACTTTGATAGGGCAAAACTTGCTCAAACTGTGCAAAGGATGATTGCAAACTACCTTGCTGAACAACAGCGCTGGTTGCAACAGGGTCAACCTAAAAATATTGAAGGTTTTTTGCAAGTTGATGAGAAGGTTTTGAAATGGGTTAGGCGGACAAAACGGAGTCTCCTGCGCGGGATCAAGCTTGAATTTGATGCTTCAAAAATACGGTCTGCGCTTTATCGGCCTTTTACGCCCCAAAACTATTACTTTGAGCAGGTTTTTAGCGAGGAAATCTATCAATTCCCAAGGATCCTCCCCACGCCGGCCAGCGAAGCAGAGAATCTGATTATCTGTTTAACGGGCTTAGGCGCAGAAAGGCCTTTCACTTGTCTCGTAACTAACCGCCTTCCAAACTTAGTCGTAACGGCAGGTTTTGGGGCCAGTTCGCAATGTTTCCCCTTCTATACCTACGCGGAAGATGGTGGCAAGCGTAAGGAAAACATCACGGATTGGGCGGTTAAACAGTTTGAAGCGCAATATGGCCCAGACCTGCTGGTTTCGAGGTTTCGGCAAGCTCAACCACCCCTCAACCGTGGGGAGGTCGGGCCGGGGCCTGAGCTTGCCGAAGGCAAGGTTTCGGCAAGCTCAACCAGCGGGGTGGGCGATTCGTTGCCTGAGCTTGCCGAAGGCTACGGCTCAGCGAAAAAAGCGATTTTCTTCTATGTTTATGCGCTTTTGCATCATCCCCTTTACCGCGAACGCTATCAAGAAAACCTCAAGCGCGAATTGCCGCGTCTTCCTCTGGTTGGGGATCGCCAAACCTTTTTGACGCTGGTCGACATTGGGCAAAAGCTGGCTGATCTGCATTTGAACTATGAAACGGTGGAAGAATATCCTTTGGAATGGGTTGAAAATCAGAAGGTTCCCTGGATGTGGCGCGTAGAGAAGATGAAGCTGACTAAAGAGAAAGCTGCAATCATCGTCAATCGCTGTTTGACGTTGAAAGGTATTCCAGTCAGCGCCTTTGAATATCAATTGGGCCATCGGTCAGCTTTGGAATGGGTGCTTGATCAATATCAGACCACGACAGATAAGCGGAGCGGGATCACAAATGACCCGAATCGGGCGGATGAGCCGCAATATATCGTGCGTTTGATTGGGAAAGTTATTACGGTAAGCGTTGAAACAGTGAAGTTGGTCAAAAGGTTGCGCGAAATTAGGATGTAGGCTAGGCATCCTGCCTGGCGGTCTGGCGCGCAGGCAAGATGCCCGCGCTACGGCTAAACCCAACAAATCGGTCTGGCCCGCGCAGGCAAGATGCCCGCGCTACGGCTAAATTATTCGTTCTGAAGGAGCGTCCGTTGCAACGATTGGGCCACGGTGTGCAAGTCTCTGGCGGCAGCTTCGGTTTGGCGGGTGCTGGCAAGGGACTGGGTGGTCGCCTGCTGAATCTCCCGCATCGCCTGGCCGATTTGTTCCATCCCCGTGGTCTGCTGCTGGGCCGCAATGGCCATTTGCGTATTAGACTGGGCTCCTTGTTCGATCTCATTCGCAATCTGGTGAATTACGCCGCCTGCGGCCATCGCCAACCGCACCCCATTTTCTACGCCTTTTGTGCCCTCTTCGGTCACCAAGACTGCCGCATTGGTTGCTCGCTGAATCTCGCGCAAAATAGTTTGCACTTGCGCCGTAGCCTCTTTGGAACGTTCGGCCAACTCGCGCACATTGCCCGCGACCACCGCGAAGCTGCGGCCTTGCTCGCCCGCTCTAGCCGCTTCAATCGCCGCGTTCAACGCCAACAAGTTGCTCTGGTCGGCCAATTCGCTCACCGTGGTGGTGATAAAGCTAATCTCTTGCGTCTGCTTTGAAAGGTCTAAGATTGTACGGGCAATGGTCTCGACGCGCTCCCGAATCTGCCCCATCCCTTCAATTGTTCCTTCCACGGCCTGGGTTCCTTGTTGGGCAATCGCCAAAGTCTTCTGGCCATCTTGGGCAATTTGTTCAGCTTTTTGCGCCGTCTGGAGGGCGATGCTCTTGACTTCTTCAACTCCCGTCGTCGCTTGATTGATCGCCGCCGATTGTTCAGTGGCGCTGGAGGCTTGCTGGGTCGTAGCTGACATAATTTCAGTAGCCGCCGCCGCAATGCGGGCAATGGCATTTTTTAACTGATTGGTTAGCCCATTGAGCCGCTCGATGGTCTCCTGTAAATCAGCATTGGCTTGCTCCTGGGCCGTAATTTGTGAACGAATAGTCGTCGCCATTTGGATAAAAGCATTCGCCAGTTTGCCGACCTCATCCGCACCTTTGGGCAAATTAGCAGTTGCTTCAAGGTGGCCATTGGCCATCTGGTCTGCGGCTTGGGCCACTTGGTTAATCCGTTTGGCAATCCCTGTAGCTACTACGAGCGCGATCCCCAACCCCATTATCAAAGCGCCTGTCATACCAAAGATCAAGGTCAGCTTGACTTGCTCACTGGCTTGCCTCGCATCGGCCAAACGGACATTGAGCAATTCCACTTCGGCCAGGTTGAAGGCGGCAAGCTCGGCTTCAACCTTATCCATGTGAGCCTTACTATTGACTTGAAGCGTCATTGGAGCAATGTCAGTAACTTGGGCCCGCCCCGCATTGATCTCTTTGCGGAGATTGATCATCTTCTCCAGGGTTTCGGTGCGCCAGGATTTGACGGATTCATCAATCGCTACCAAGTGTGGCTTTTGGCTGGCGTTGTCATCGACTAGTTCATTGAGCGCTGCCAGCTTATCGTTATAACATTTAAGCCCCTCGTTGTAGGGGGTTAGAAAATTCTCGTCCCCCGTCATCACAAACCCGCGCTCCCCAAGCTCCATCTGTAACAAACAAACAACTAAATCTTTTGAAGTCACCATAACCTTATTGGTATGATCGACCCAATTTTCGCGTTCCTTACTATCCACAACTCCGATATAAGCTGTCCCAACAACCCCAAAATTGATCAGTAACACGGGCACAACCACGAGCAAGATCTGCCAGCGCAGACTGAGATTATAAAACCGCTCCATTTGAAAACCCCCTAAAAAGAGTCATACGATTATCTGAAGTAGCCTATACTTCAATTAACGAAAAGTTAGGAATCTTTAGCTGCGGATTCCAAAAAGCAGGAATCCACAGCTTTGCATGTGGCGCTTAGGCCATAGTTTTTAAGCGAACGATTAGGTTTGCACTGTCACAACGCGGTCTTGCTGGGCCAAATCAGGATAGACCTTGAGCTGCGCTTTGGGGAAAAAGGCACGAGCGAGGTCGGTAACGGCTTGGGCTTGGGTTGCGCCGATTTCCAAAACTAACCGGCCTTGTGGGCGGAGCCAAGCTCCAGCTTGGGCAAAAAGGCGCTGATAGATTTGAAGCCCGTCGGGGCCACCATCCAAAGCCAACCTTGGCTCATAAAGTGCAACGGCAGACGAAACCTCGCTCAAGATCATATAAGGAGGATTGCTCACAATCATGTCCAGGGAGCGCGGGAGGGCCGAAAGGAGGTTGCCGTGAAGGAGGGTTATTTGGCGGGAGAGGCCGCAGCGGGTTACATTCACCGCCGCGACATAAAGCGCATCAGCCGAGATGTCAGTGGCATAAAGGCGAGCGCCAGGGAGGTGTTTAGCCAGCGCAATCGCCAATGCTCCGCTCCCCGTGCCGACATCCGCAATAGTGAAAGGCGGCTTCTGAGGTTTTGTGTCCAGCGCCAGGGCCAAAGCCTGTTCAACGACCAACTCGGTTTCGGGGCGCGGAATCAAAACCCGCTTATCAACCAGCAAATCAATGCCATAAAATTCGCGCTGCCCAAGCAGATAGGCTACGGGTTCTTCCTTAGCTCGGCGTGCCATAAGTTTGCGAAAAGCTAACCCTTGCGCTTCAGACGGCACAAAGTCGTATTCGGCCAAGAGATGCGCTCGTTGCCAGTGCAAAGCATGGGCTAAGAGGATTTCGGCATCCAAACGCGGCGTGGAGCTACTGGCTTGAAGGAGATCGGTGGCTGTCGCCAGTAAGTGGCGCACCGTTTGGGGCGAGTGGGCTGCGCTATTAGTCAAGCCGTCGCTCGCTAAACTCAATTCCATCAAAAGTAATGACTCGTTTCCGCTCATCAATCATTGTTTCTAAGTTGATTGGCCTCGTCCAAAGTTTGTGCAAATTGTGCATCGTATCTCGTGCATAGTTCCATTGAAGATCAACACCTTCATGCCGATGCCTTAAAAAGAGTTCGCCTCGATTATTATAGTTTGCATCCTCAATATAAATAAATGGCTGCCCAAAATTAGTTAAACGAAAAAGGAGCTTCTGCTTTATTTCTTCAAATTCCCGACTAGCAATTTCGTATAGATCGGTATCCCGATTGTATTCAAACGTAAAGAGCTTTTGCTCCGCGATAAATTCAGGCGTTAGAAACTCGTCAATAAATGTAACATCATTGTACAAGCGGCGAATCTCAAAGATTTTCTGTCGCCCTAAGCCCAATTGCTTATCCCAAAGCCGCTTTGCCTGAATATCATCACATTCTGCATAATCTTTGCCAAACTTCCCTTTATTCCACCGATCTTCAATATCCCGCAATAACTCTATGCCCAACTTGTAGGGATTAAGCCTTCCCCCACTTGTCGCCACCACGCCACTATGCAAATCAGCAAAACTAATGATTTCTGAGGCTTTCAAAGCTCGTTGCGTCATAATCGTGGAATGCCAATAGCTTGCAAAACCTTCATTTAAGATTTTTGTCATGCCCTGGGGCGCAAAATAATAAGCCTCATTTCGCACGATTTCCAAAATTGTATGTTGCCAACGCTCTAAAGGTGCATAATTTAGTAGAAAAAGGAGAATATCTTTTTGAGGACTTTCGGGGAAACTCTTTTGCTTTAGCCGATCCTCATCAATTTTGCGCTTTTGTTGATGCAAAAACTCAGGCGGATTGATATAACTCTGCATATATTCATGGTCGACCTTGAGACCTTGCACCAGCGGAATTTCCTCCTCGCCGACCAAAGGCTGTTTGGTTTGCGCTTCAGCCCGCTTGATGTAGGGCGCATGATAATCGATCAGATTTTCAAGCGAAAGACAAGTATCAATGAAGTCTTCGACCACTTCATAACCATAGCGTTCAATAATGCGCTGAATCCGCGAGGCATGATTGGCCATTTCATCTAACATTTTGCGGTTCGTGTGGGCAAACCACATATTATTTTTGAAGAAATCTACATGGGCCGTTACATGGGCCATTACCATCTTTTGCGTAACTGTTTCATTACCTTCTAAAAGATAAGCATAAGATGGATTCGTGTTAATCACCATTTCATAAATGGTACTTCCCATCCAAACATGGCCTTTGATCAGTTGGTCAAACTCCATGCCAAAGCGCCAATGGGGATAGCGAATCGGAAACCCGCCCAGCGCCGCAGTTTCATACAGCGTGCGGTAATCTAAAACCTCGTAGAGAATCGGAAAAAAATCTAAGCCATACTCTCGCGCATAGCCTTCGATTTCTTCCCGTGCCGATTCAAGTTCAGGAGGTAGAAGCGTTTTTCGCATGGCATTTCAATTCTAAAGCTATTTACCTTTGCCCAAAAACTCTTTTATCGCGTCGTAAATATCATCTCGATCTGAGATTTCACTGATAACTAGCAATTCCTCATTGCTCAAATAGTCTTCGAGGTCGTGAGCAAAGCGGCCTGAGCCATAGAGCGAACGCACTTGCCCATAGCAAAAGAGATTTACCTTGGGCAAAATATCTTTTCGCAAGAGGTCAACGCATTCTCGCGTATCTCCTCCGCCCCAATTATCGCCATCGCTGAAATGAAAAGGATAGATATTCCATTCCGTAGCAGGATAACGTTCCTCAATCAAGCGCTTACAGAGTTTGTAGGCCGAAGAGATTTTCGTGCCCCCGCCTTCCCGAATGTGATAAAAAGTATCTTGATCAACCTCTTTAGCCTCAGCATCATGCACGATATAGCGAATATCTATCTCTCGATATTGAAACCTAAGCCAAGTTTCAATCCAAAACGCGGTCATTCGCACAAGCTCTTTTTGCTCTGTCCCCATTGACCCAGAGACATCCATCATATAAATAATAACGGCATTGCTCTCTGGGCGCAAAACTTCTTTCCAAGAGCGATAGCGCATATCATCGCGGCGCGGGACAATGATTGGATCATCTGGATTATAATCGCCAGAAATGATTTGGCGGCGCAGCGCTTCGCGGTAAGTCCGCTTAAAATGGCGCAGCGAATCGGGCCCCGTGCGCCGAATACCACTATAGCGATCTTTTTCGGTAACGATATTCTTGCGGCCTTTGGGCTTAATGTTTGGAAGTTGTAACTCTTCGCCGAGGATTTGTGCCAATTCCTCCAGCGAAATATCAACTTCAAGCGCATGCGCTCCTGGCTCGCTGCCCGCTTCGCCTTGCCCAGCTTGGTCGCTGTCTTGGCCCAGCGAGTCGCCAAGCTCGCCGTCGCCTTGGCCGACTCCGCCACTTTGTTTCGTTCCATAGCGAAATTGCGGCAAATCAATTTGCGGCAAAGGAATACTGACATAACGTTTGCCTTGCCGCCCGATCATTTCGCCATGGGACATATACTTACGGAGGTTTTTCTTGATTCGCCCCCGCACAATTTGCCGAAACCGATTAAGATCGCGCTCGACTCGCTGCATCGAAACTCTCCAAAAGGCTTGATCTATCTTTGGTAGCCCTATAAGGGTAGGGTACGTACTTTGGTGGTCTTGGAATCCGATGGCTTTAGCCATTGGCCCCCAAAGGCTAAAGCCTTTGGACTCCTGGAATCCTGGAACCTAAGCTTCACCACTACTGATTTTTGCACTACCCTATCTTTTAAGCCCAAAACTCTTAATTAGCTTTGAGGGATGAAATGGTTTCAGGCTTGCCAATGCGGGCTTGCACAATTTGCCATTCCTCATCAGTGAGCTTAGGCGGAGGCTTATGCCCATATTTCGCTAACCACCGTTCAGCCAAAACCCCTGATTGCATTCCCACTTTCTCGGCCCGTTGCTCAATAAATGCGTAGATTTCAGCAGGAATCGTCCTTCGCAAATATTCCTCAGCATAACTAGGCGAAGTTTGCCGAAGCTGCGTGGTAATCCATTCAATCGGTGTTTTACCCGTAGCTCCTGCCGCGTCGTTCAAAGCCTTATAGACCTCTTTGGGGATTTCCAGCGTTGCTAAGTCTTTCATAAACTATTCCTTCTGTACAAAGCAATGCTTCTTCGTTGGGAAAAGTAGGCAAATAGATAGGCGGATTGCAATTGACTACATTATTCTGGGTATTCGCCCCGATTTGAGCAAAGAGAAGACCAAAGTTCAGGCTAAAAACGGATTTAGTTTAAGCAGGGCGGGTATCTCCACGGGCAAAGATACTAGCTACATAATTAAGGACATCCGTTGCACTTTGCTCATTATAGCCAAAATCGCGCATCAAGCGACTTTTCACGACATCAATCTTTTCTTGCGTGTCCTTATCAATGACCCTGGAAACTAAGGAAGTCAACTTAATGCTATCCTTCTGATCCTCAAACAGCTTCAATTCCAACGCTTTATGTAAGCGTTCGTTGGTGCGATAATCAAAAGTCTTGCCTTCAATCGCCAGCGCACCGATATAATTCATTATCTCGCGCCGAAAATCATCTTTGCGCGATTCAGGGATGTCAATTTTCTCTTCAATGCTCCGCATCAAGCGCTCATCTGGCTCTTCATACTGCCCCGTGTATTTATTCCTTACTCTCTCGCGCTGAGTATAGGCTTTGATATTATCAATATAGTTGGCACAGAGCCGTTTGATCGCTTCTTCGTCGGCACTGATCGCCCGTTGAACCTCGTTTTTCACGATTTCGGTGTATTCCTCCCGTACAATCGCTAACAAATCTCGATAATGGCGACGCTCTTCTTCATTCGTGATGAGAGAATGATTCTTTAGTCCTGTTTCCAATTCAGTCAAGACCATAAAAGGGTTGATATAACCCTCTTCTTGATAACCAACCAGCGCATTGCTGATCTTATCCTGAATGTAACGCGGACTAATTCCTTCCATTCCCTCGCGCTTGGCTTCTTTCCGCAGTTCCTTAATATTGTCTTCGGTGAAGCCAGGCAAAGACTTCCCGTTATAGAGCTTTAGTTTTTGCAACAAAGTCAAATTAGGCTTCTTTGGCTCTTCCAAACGGGTCAGAACGGCCCACATCGCAGCCACTTCCAGGGTGTGGGGCGCAATATGCACCCGCACGCGACGCGGATTAAAATCGCGCTCATAGATGCGAATCTCGTCGCGCAGCCGCGTGATGTAAGGCACATCAATTCGGACTGTACGGTCTTTCAGCGCCTCCATAAACTCATTATTCTCTAAGCGCCGATATTCAGGCTCGTTTGTGTGCCCCACAATGACTTCATCAATATCGGTCTGAGCGAATTTCTTGGATTTGATCTTGTGTTCCTGCGAAGCCCCTAGCAGATCATAGAGAAATGCTACGTCTAATTTGAGCATTTCAATGAATTCAATAATGCCCCGATTAGCGATATTGAACTCACCATCAAAACTGAAACTACGCGGATCACTATCGCTGCCATAAATAGCAATTTTGCGATAGTTAATATCACCCGTAAGCTCAGTGCTATCTTGATTCTTTTCGTCTTTAGGCTGGAAAGTACCGATGCCAATGCGGTCTTGCTCAGTGAAAACTAGGCGGCGAATGCGGATGTGGCGCACAACTTGCGACCAATCCCCTTCGTAACGGCGCATCAGGTCGCGGTAATTGTAGCGGCAAGCGGGGCAGAGGTTGCCTTCAATTTTGACCTGTTCGTGAGGGGGGCAATCCTGATTGAAGCGTTCCAAAAAACGTCCGCGCAACTCCAGAGGAATAAGGTGGAGCGGTTCTTCGTGCATCGGGCACGGTTCCCAATCGGTTTCTTTGACATTCCCCGCATCAAAATCGGCTATTTCGCCCATAAACCAGTCGTAAGTGTAAAGTGCGCCTTCAGGAGTGCGGGTATATTTTTCTAAACCGCGCTTGATGCGCCTTACAATCGTACTTTTCGCGCTCCCGACGGGGCCGTGCAAGAGTAAAACCCGTTTTTCAGTGCCATAGCCCTGCGCCGCGCTTTTGAAAAAGTTGACCAGCCGCATCAAAGTGATTTCCAACCCAAAAATTGCATCATCGCGGCCCAATGAATCATCTGAGAAGAATTTATAGAGAAAAAGGCGCTTTTTGGCATCAATAAACTCTTCTATCCCGTGGGAAACGATCATGTCATAGACGCGCTGAAAGGCATTGCGAGTGATTTGGGGGTTTTGGGCCACGAGATCAAGGTAGCTTTCAAACGAGCCCGTCCAATGTAAATCTCGAAATTGCTGGCGATCTTGGATTTCACCGACAAATTGGAGGAGGGAAGCTCCATTAAGCGTAGTCATCGTTCGCTGATCCCTTTCTCGCTTTCAGAAGAATTCAAAAGAGACCTCATTATACCAAAATCTTCGATGCGATAGATAATCAGTTCCCAAGCATAACCACCTGAGCCGACATCTGATTCGTGCATGTATTAAGAAAATTGTACCACAGATAACGGTATTTGCCAACAGGATGCGGTATCTACAGTAAGCACGCTTTCCTCCCAGGGCTGAAGCTTCGGGGAGCTAAGGGCTAATGCTGTAGACCAGGCCGCTTGCCTGGCCCGTAGGCAAGATGCTCGTGCTCCGTTTTCACCCCTCCGCATTGACATCGACGATAATTCTACCCTGAATTTGGCCGTCTACAATGGTTTTCGCAAGGCCAAGGAGACTTTCTAAGGGAGCAATTTGGGTCATCTTCGCCAGAAGTTCTAAGGGGAAATCTTGGGCCAGCCGCTCCCAGATAATTTGGCGGCGGGGGAAGGGGCACATCACGGAGTCAATGCCCAGTAAGTTCACGCCCCGCAAAATGAAGGGGAAGACCGTAGTCTCCAACCCGCTTCCGCCCGCCAAGCCACACACCGCGATGCTGCTCCCGTGGGTCATCGTGCTAAGTAGCCCCGCTAAGGTCGTGCCCCCGACGGTATCTACTGCTCCCGCCCAGCGCTCCGATTCCAAAGGTCGCTTTTGGCTCGCTAAGACTTCACGGGCTAAAAAGGCTTTTGCACCTAGCTCCCGCAAGTAAGGGTGGGTGGAGGGGCGGCCCGTCGAGGCTACAACGTTGTAACCCCTTTGGGCCAGAAGGGCTACCGCGCAGCTTCCCACGCCGCCTGCCGCCCCCGTGACCACGACTTCGCGCTCCCCTGGGGTGAGGCCGTGTTCCTCTAAGGCCAAAACGCATTGCATGGCGGTAAAGCCTGCGGAGCCAAACCCCATGGCTTGTTGCAAGCTCAGACCTTTGGGCAGGGGCAAAAGCCACTCCGCCTTGACGCGAGCCAATTGAGCAAAGCCCCCCCAATGCCGTTCCCCCACTCCCCAGCCCGTTAGGATTACTTGGTCGCCAGGCTTAAAGGTTGCAACTTGCGACTCCTTGACCGTCCCCGCAAAATCTACGCCAGGAATTAGCGGGTAGTGGCGGGCAATTTTGCCCTTGCCCGTAAGCGCCAACCCATCCTTATAGTTAAGGCTGGCATAAGCGATGGCGACCAGCACTTCCCCCGCAGGCAATGCGGATAGGGGAAGCTGCTTGATTGAAGCCTGAAGCAGACCGTCAGGCTGTTCCAGAAGAAGGGCTTTGAACGTATCCATTTTAGCTCCTGTTGTGAAAAAGTTAGGTTGAGGGAGAGCGAAAGATTGAACTGAGGGAGCGCAAAGCTTAGGCTTGAACGGCGTTATTTTCGGGACTTTCCCTTCTTTCCCTTTCGGTCCTTACTGAATCCTTTACCCCTTCAGAAGGTGCTGCGACCTTGACTTCTTCAGCGGAACTCTCCTTAAAAACCTTCTTCAACTTTTCTTCCGCTTTGAAGTAGTTGTAAATCGACCAGCCCATAATTTTGGTATGGATGAAGGTTGCGCCTGCGTTGACCGCATTCCCCAAAATGGGGATGACTCCCCAGAGGGCCCGTGTGCCCCCAATGCCTGCGTTAATCCCTGTTGCCTGCCCAAGTAAGACCAATGCGGCGGACTTCTCAACCCGCTGCCCAAAAAGCTCGCCGATTTCCGCGACCATCTTGATTGACAAAGCGGTTTGGGGCAAAACGTCGGCCCCAAGAAAGGCACCTTGCGCTAAAAGGGCCGCTGTGCCTGCGGTAGTTTTAGCCGCCTCGTCAATAATCTCCTTGGCCCGTTCGTGTCTCTCAGCTTCAGTTAAACTTACCATTTTAGGCTCATCCTTTCGGGGATTCAGAAGAATTGTCGTTGGTTTTCCTCAGCGAAATGGAAACGGATTCCACGCTGCCAGGAATCCGTAATGTAGCTTGACTAGACAGAAGGTGTGACTTAACCTTATTTATGCAGCGATTTAACTCATAATCCCGCAGTGACTTGCACTTTATCAACGATGGGCAAGATTACATTGGGATAGATACCCAGCAAGAAGACGAGAATTACGCTGATCACAAGCGTTAAACCCATTGAAAAGGGTATCTTTACAGGTTCAGAAGATGAAGGTTGCAGGATAAAGATCGCTTTAAGCAGACACAAATAGTAGTAAAGGCTAATAATCGTCGTAGCTACACCAACAATCACCAGCCAAGTTGCATCCGCCTGCCAAGCTGCCATAAAGATGTAGAACTTCGCAAAGAAGCCCGCCAGCGGTGGAATACCAGCCAAAGAGAGAATAAAGACCGCCAGCAAAACCGCTAAACCAAGGTTGCGCTGGGCTAAACCATTCAAATCCTCAATGTCATCGCCTCCAACCGCGAGGGAAACAACGCCTAACGCGCCGAAAGCCCCGATGTTGGTTGCAACATAGACGATTAGATAGTAAAGCAGGGAGGATATACCCATTGTTCGATAGGCAGGTTGAATGGTAGCCCAAGCGATAATGCCCATTAGGAGAAAACCTGCGTGCGCGATGCTTGAATAGGCCAACAAGCGTTTGGTGTTTGTCTGCGGTAACGCGGCCAAATTACCCCAAATGAGGGTCAGAAAAGCTATCAAAGCTAAGAGGCTTGTCCATCCGCCAAAATTCGTCGTTAGAGCCAACGAAGCAGAACCGACTAGGCTGGGGAAGGCTTCCGTCAGCACGCGATAGAGCAACACAAAGCCTGCGGCTTTCGAGGCTGTCGAAATGAAAGCGGTGATCGGGGCGGTTGCGCCCTGATAAACATCAGGCGACCAGGAATGAAAAGGTACAACCGCAACTTTGTAGCCAATCCCCGCGATGATAAAGATCATTCCCAATGTCAGCAGGCTTGAGTTGCCTCCATTGCCCATCGCAATTTGAGCAATTCGGGCAAATTGTGTCAGATCATTGACGTTTTCCGCTTTGGGAAGAGCATTAGCCGTAAAACCATAAACCAGACTTATGCCATAAAGCAAAACGGCTGATGAGGTAGCCCCGAAAAGAAGGTATTTCATTCCCGCTTCAGCAGCAGTTTTAGTCTGTTTTTGGAAATAACCTGCTAAAACGTAGAGAGGAATCGAGGTTAATTCGATAGCCAAGAAAGCCAAAATGAACTCTGTCGAGGCGGCCATCAAGCACATGCCCAACGTGGAGAAGAGCAGCAGCGTATAGAATTCGCCTGGCGCATTGGTTGGGCGAAAATCTACCGTTAGCAAGGTTGTGAGAAAGGCCGCGCCCAGAAAGATCAGCCGAGCAATCATCGTTAGGTCATCGTTGGCAAAAGCGCCCAGGAGCGTATGGCCGCTGGCCGGACCGCCACTTTGCAAATTCCTCAGGACATTGATAAAGAAGTTGAGGGGCAAAGTCGTAGAATTCGCTTCAGGGGGCAATTTATAGATATAACCACTTTGCAGCAAAGTGATAAGGAAAATTAGCCCCAAACCGATGACCGTTAGCGAAGCAGAAGAATAGATCCGCTCCCGTTGAGCCTCTTCGTCGTTGGCCCAATGTTCAAAAATATCTGAACCAAGCACCAAAAGCGCCAAAACGGTAAGCAAAATCTCCGGCAAAATGCGCGGAATGTCGGTAGTTTGAAATAGAAGCATAACAGGTACAGAAGGCATAGGGCGACTCCTCGTCTAATAACCGGCGATACTTGTAGCACCGTGAAGTTGCTCTACCACAGGAGCTACGCCGATACTGATGATTTCCGTGATAATCGCTGGATAAAGCCCCACGCCGACCAAGACCAGCGCTAAAATCGTGGCTCCCGTATATTCTTGCCACGTTAATTTAGGCATTTCAAAGAAGTGGGGGTCTTTCACTTCGCCAAAGAAGACCTGATAAATCGCTCGCAAAATGTAGGCCGCAGTAATGGGAATCGAGATCGCGGCAATGACGGCTATCAAGGGATAACGTTCCCAAAGCCCAATAAAGATGTTGAATTCGGCCCAGAAACCTGCGAAACCTGGCATCCCCATTGAGGAAAAGCCACCTAAAGCAAACATTACTGCCGCAAAAGGCATTATTTTGGCCATTCCACCTAATTCAGGTAATTGGCGCGTATGGGTTCGCTCATAAATCATGCGCCCAACCACCGC
>DCSM01000072.1:1228-14713 GCA_002325605.1 Chloroflexaceae bacterium UBA1466 | reverse complement strand
AAGCCAATTTGGGTTCCCGTCGCCAGAGCCATAACGACTAAACCCATGTGGCTAACCGAGGAATAACCAATGATAAACTTGAAATCGCGCTGGGCCATGGCAATGGTTGCGCCATAAACGACGTTGAAAAGGGTCAAAACTGCGATGATTGGCAACCAATCTTTAGCTCCGAGCGGCATTAACCACATTGCGGCCCGCAAACAACCATACGATCCTAATTTCATCAATACCCCAGCATGGAGCATCGAAACCGCCGTCGGCGCAGCGACATGGCCAGTTGGCGACCAGGTATGGAACGGAAACATACCTGCTAAAATCGCAAACCCGACGAAAATCGGCATAAAGAAAGTGTCTTGGAAGGCTCTTGAGAAAACCGTATTATTCGCTAAGAGGATCATATTGAAAGTTCGCAAGCCACTCCCAAAGTAGACTGCAAGCATTCCAATGATCGCAAATGCGCTTCCCGTCATTAGGAAGATAGTCAACTTCATTGCGCCATATTCTTTGCGCGTACTGCCCCAAACCCCAATGAGAAGATACATTGGGAGAACAGCAAGCTCATAGAAAATGAACAAAAGGAAGAGATCAAGCGAAATGAAAACCCCATAAACCCCTGTTGAGAGCAAAAGCAACAGAATCCAATATTCTTTTGCACGATTTTGGATGTTCCAACTCATTAAAGAGCCAGTAAAAATGATAAAACCGTTCAAAATGAGCATTGGAAGGCTTATGCCATCAACGCCAAGCAAGTAGCTCATGCCAAGTTGCGGCATCCAGGGTAAGTTTTCTGTAAACTGGAAGCCCCCACGGGTCTGGTCATAAGCGAAAAAGACTAGCAGGGAGAGAATCAGTGAAATGAAGGAAAAGCCTGCACCGGTCCAGCGCATCAGCTCAACCTGTGCTTTTGGAATGACGGCAATAATCAGGCAGGGCACGACCATACTGAGCCAAATGAGGCTTAACCAAGGTATGTTAGGCGAGATGTCAAAGAGGTGCATAATTTTCCTTTTGCCCAAGCGTTATCCAGAAAATGCTCGCATAAATATGCCAACCATTTGAGTTGTCGCAGCATTTGTTAGGTTCATAAGCGGTGCAGGATAGATTCCAAGCACTAGCAAAATGACTATTAAAGGGACAGTTGCCCAAAACTCAAGTGTTGGTAAGCCTAAGTCTTGCTCTTTGAGATGTTTCCAGTGCGGATTAACTGGCCCCAAGAAGATGCGTTGATACATCAAGAGCAAAGCTAAGGCTGTAAAGATCAAACCAATGGTTGCCAATGCGGTAAAGAAAGGTAATGTTGCCCAAGCTCCACGGAAAATGAAGAATTCGCCGACAAAGCCTGCAAACCCTGGAAGCCCCAAATTGGCAAACATCGCCAAACCCATAAGCCCAGCAAAGCTCGGCATCAAGGTTCGCAAACCCCCAAATTCGCTCAGATTATAGGTTTTGGTGCGATTGTAAAGTGCGCCTGCCAGTAAGAAGAGCGCTCCCGTCGAAAGACCATGCGCGACCATTTGCACCAAAGCGCCATTTAGAGCGATTGCACGGCTATCTTGGCTGGCTAAACCTGGCATTGCAGCGGCAGCAGCAATTGCCAACATCACATAACCCATGTGATTGATCGAGGTATAGGCAATTAGCCGCTTGATATTGCCTTTATTATAGGAAAGGGCCCCAAATGCCCCAGCCACAATCCCAACCAACGCTAAGGCCCCCATTACGGGCGCGAGAAATTGCGCTGCGTCGGGGACAAGCGGCAGCATAATCCGCAACATGCCATACGCGCCCATTTTGCTCATCACCGCTGAAAGCAAGATTGAACCAGAAACAGGTGCTTCACCGTAAGCGTCAGGCAGCCATGTATGGAATGGCCAAACAGCTAATTTCACGGCAAAGGCGAGGAAAATCGCTGCAAGCGCAATGGATGTGTACAAAAGCGGGTTTGTCCCCAGAACTTTTGTGATTCCAAGCAGATCAACATATTGATAGATGATTTGCCGTAAGGTCAAAGCTACATTTTCCACGGGCAAACCCTGGCCCAACCGCCCTAATGTGATTAAATCGAAGGTTGCGAAACCTGCCGATCTGGTGGCCAAATAGAGGATTTCAAAGACCAATAACATTCCTGCTGAACCAGCCATCGTGTAAATGAAGAATTTGAAGGCGGCGTAACGACGATTTTCGCCACCCCAAAGCTGAATCAGGAAGAAGGCGGGGACAAGGCTAAATTCCCAGAAGATAAAGAAGAAGAAGAAATTGAGAGATACAAAGTAGCCCAGCAATGCTGTTTCGAGAAGTAAAAGCATTGCATAGTGAAGCTTCACTTTTTCAGTGATTTCAAATGACGCTAAAGCTGCGACAGGAGCCATTACGACGGTCAATAAGACCAATGGTAGACTGATTCCATCTAAGCCGATGAAGTAATCAACTTTAATCGCATTGATCCAGGGGATTTTTTCAACAAATTGAATAATTCCCTGGCCATTTTGCGTTAAGGTTGGATTAAAACTAGCCCAGATTCTGATCGCCAGCCCAATTGGAATGAACATCCAAGCAGTTACGCCAAACCGTACCAGGCGGTCATCGAAGCGAAGCCAGCCCGCCAAACCAACCAGCACCATCCCCGCTAAGGGCGAAAGCAGCAGCAGGGTCAGCCAGGGATTGCCATCGGGCGAGGCTAAAAGATAGGGAGGAAGTGGCATAAGCGAAAACCTCACATTCGATATAAATAGATCAAAGCCAAGATCACCACGCCAGCAAAGATTAGCGCAAGATAATCTTGCACTTTGCCCGTTTGAGTCTGCCGCATTGCTTGCCCAGTAGTCAGGGTATTGTTCCCAATCCCATCAGGCCCATCATTGAGCAAAGTATCATCAATGATGAAATTTATGCGGGAGATGAAAAGCGTAAAAAACCCTGTGCCATTGAGGAGTTTATCGAAGACTTTGCTATCAATCCAACTCCAAGCAAGCGCAAGCCCATCTGAAATCCGCCCAACTGTCAACCCATAAAACTCGTCAATGTAGTATTTATTATTGAGCAAACAGAATAAGCCTGGCTGACTAACTTCAAATGGGTCTTTATCCTGCGCGGTTTTGAAGACTTCGGCATACGACCAGCCAGCCCCAATGCCCACTAAGGCGATCAGCAGGGAAATGCCAGCGACCATAAAGTTGAATTCAGCACTCTCTTGTCCCAAAAGATGGCTTAACCAGTGGCCGCCAGGCACGGCAAACGGCAGATTGAAAAAGCCACCGACCACTGCGAAAAACGCTAAAACCACTAAGGGAGCAACGATTGTCCAGGGACTTTCATGCGGTTCATCGCTGTGGGAACTATGCTGATCAGTGTGAGCAACATGACCATGATCTTTAGCAGCGTGATGATCACTTGCAACATGCTCTGGATTCACATAGATCAGAGGATTTTTCCCTCGATATTCGCCAAAAAAGACAGCCCGCCACTGGCGCGTCATATAGAAAGCCGTGAGAAAAGCGGCAATTGTCAAGACAATATAGATTGCCAAATGACCATTTTGAGCATCCGCCAGAATCTCATCTTTGCTCCAAAAGCCCGCAAAAGGAAAGATTCCAGCCAGCGCAAGGTAGCCTGCGGTGTAAACCCAAAATGTCCAGGGCATATAGGCTTTCAAATTGCCCATATTGCGAATGTCTTGCGCCGTTTGTTGGGCGGCATACTCGTCGTCATGATGGATTTTCTCAATGGATTTTGTAGCTTCCATCGCATGAATGACAGAGCCACTGCCCAAAAACAAGAGAGCCTTGAAAAAAGCGTGGGTCAAGAGATGAAACATTCCCGCAACCCACCCTCCGATACCCAAAGCGGCAACCATAAAGCCAAGTTGTGAAAGGGTTGAGTAAGCCAGAATACGTTTGATGTCAAACTGAGCAACTGCAATGCTGGCTGCAAAAAGCGCGGTAAAAGCGCCAATTGCGGAGACAACCAGTAAGGCTGTCCCGTCATCAGCAGTAAAGATCGGGTAAGTCCGCCCAACCAGAAAGACCCCAGCCGAAACCATCGTCGCGGCGTGAATCAAGGCTGAAACGGGAGTCGGGCCTTCCATCGCATCAGGAAGCCAAACATGCAAAGGAAATTGCGCTGATTTGCCCACCGTGCCCCCAAAGATCAATAGCGCGATGGTAGTTGCATGTGTCAAGCCTAGTGCATTTTTGCCAAGCGCAAGTTGTTTAAGGAAAGCCTCATTGAAAATCTGGCCATCTTTCATTCCAAACGCAAGGCTTCCCGCTTGAGTGTAAAGGTAAACCATTCCAAGCATCATCAGAACATCACCAATGCGTGTGGTAATGAACGCTTTGATGCCAGCGCGGTAGGCTTGCGGGCGCTCGTAGAGAAAACCAATCAAAAGATAGGAGCATAACCCCATAATCTCCCAGGCAATGAAGAAAAGAAGTAGATTATCGGCTAAAACCATCGCCAACATTGCAGCGGTAAAGAGGGAGATAAAGGAGAAAAAGCGGGATTGGCGCGAATTAGCAGCCATATAGCCCATTGAAAAGAGGTGGATACAGGTTGAAGTAATTGTCACCATCACCAACACGATTGCGGCAATGGGATCAATGTAAACCCCCATCGTAAAACTAGTATTTCCCGTAGGGGCCCACACGAAATTTTGCACCACATTGGCTTCGGGGAAGACAAAAGCCTCTTTACCATGCTTCCCTTCAGCGTTTTCGCTAGTTTCTGGGGCATGTTGCTCAGGAGTATGAGCCGAAGTTACCGCCGAACCTTCGCCCAAGCGCAGCCCCTGGGTGACACCCCCCATCAAGCCGAGCGCGAAAATGGTTGCCACCCCCATTAGCCCAATCGCAAGCCACCCGCTCATCTGTTTGCTGTGCCGAATCGGGGTCAGCGAGATGAGAATGAAACTGAGCAAGGGTAAGATCGGGATCAGCCAGGCGTAGTGCAGAAAAAACATTCTTAGAACTCCTTAGTAATTTTGCGTTTCAAATAGTGGCTGAAAATTACCCCTTCAGCGCGTCAACCGTATCAAGGTTCACCGTCTGCCAGGCCCGATAGACCGCAATGACCATGGCCAAGCCAACCGCAGCTTCCGCAGCCGCAATCGTGATAATCAGGAGCGAGAAAACGGGCCCTGTGCTAGAGAGAGGACTCAAATAACGCCAAAATGCGACCAAATTGAGGTTGATCGCATTCAACATTAACTCGATTCCCATTAAAATCCCCACCGCATTGCGCCGCGAAAGGGCCCCAAATAGCCCAATGCAGAAGAGTGCTGCGGCAACAGTCAAGATCCACTCTAAGGGGACGGCTTCAATCATTTGCAAACGCTCCTTTCAAATTTGCTTCAGCAGATATTGCTAATCTTAGCGTTGATTCAGCACTTTTCGTCCTTTACGCACAATCTTTTGGAAGGTTGCTGCAAAAGGAAGACGAGTTAAGGCTACAAACTGGCGATTCTTCGTGCCAGGAATACAAATTACTTGCGAAGTTTCAAGAGCTTTCAAGGATTCTCTAACTACTTCAGTTGGGGTCATCCACATTTTCGACGGAATTAGGGAGCGATTCCAGTCCTTGAAATCTGGGCCATCGTGAAATTCGGTGCGCGTGAAGCCAGGACAAAGGGCTTGCACCCGTATTTTAGAATCTGTCAATTCAGTTTGCAAGGCTTCTGAAAAGCTGTTGAGAAACATTTTTGTTGCAGAATAAGTAGGATGCGAAGGAAAGAAAGCTGCAATTGAAGAAACATTGATAAGAAAACCCTCTTTACGTGCAAGCATCCCAGGTAAAGCAGCATGGCAAAGACTTACACTAGCTGTGATATGGACTGAAATCATAGCTAAATGCTTGGCCAAATCAGTTTCGGCAAACTCGCCCATGAAGCCAAAGCCAGCATTATTGATCAAAATACTTAAATTTTCAGTTTGCTTTATCTTTTGAGCAACTTTTTCAATCTCTGTCGCCTGTGCCAAATCAGCAGCCAGCACTTGAATTTGCACACCATAAAGTTGGTGAAGCTCATCCGCTAGTTTGGTCAAGCGGTCTTGGCGACGGGCAACAAGAATCAGTGCATAGCCCTCAAGTGCAAGCTGGCGGGCAAAAGCCTCCCCAATGCCACTCGATGCACCCGTAATCAGGGCTGTGCGGGGTTTCCCATCAGCTTTGGGATTGATCAGGGTTTGCTTGGGTTTTCGCAATTTTAGTAACTTTCGCAACTTTAGTACTCTTAGTAAAAACATAGAATCACTTTTTTATTTGCTTAATTAGGAAAAAAGAGGGATGAGCTAATGGCAAAGCTGAAAAGAAATTTGGCTAAACATAGCTCATCCCCTTGTAGTAAATTACTCAAACAGCTATTGATCTACTTTTGCGCTTTCTTTCTGGCGCAAAGCCCAAGATTCAGCAAGCGTAAGAATGACACGGCGCTCAGTTCGCTCTTCAAAGACCACTACAATCGCGCCAATCAACGCAACTAGTAAAACCAGAGATGCAACTTCGAAGGGCAAAAGATATTCGCGCATAAACGCCTTGCCAATATCTGCCACCCCCGCGACCACAGGTTCTGCATTCTGCGGTTCAGTTACCACCGTGGGCGCAGGGATATTCCATTTTTGCTTGAAAACTGTGGGCACAATAATCGCGCCAAAAAGCGTTAGCGCGAGAATTAGCCCCAGCCACCAGCGGGAATAGAGTTGATTTTGCCCCTCGCCTGTGACGTGGCGCGTAAGCATAATCGCAAAAAGCACCAGAATCGAGACCGCCCCAACGTAGACCAAGACCTGAATCACGGCGACAAATTCCGCTTCCAGCAGCAGATAGAGTGCGCCAACTGCGAAAAAGGAGGTAAACAGCCACAATGCAGCGTGAATAATGTTTTTAACGCTTACGACCATTAGCGCCGCGATGATGATCAAGGCTGAGATCAGCATAAACAGAATTTGAACAACGATCTCCATAGACAAACTCCACAACTTACGGCAATGTGACTGCCCCAAACTTTTGATCTTCCACCAATTTAGGCATGCTGCTCTCGGCTGAACTGTTGATTCGCACGAGCAGGGTTGCAGCCAGCAGATTGATAACGAGCGTCGAGAGGAAAGCTATCGCCCAGCGCTTCCAGGGGCCAAAGGCGCTTAGGAAAGCCAAACCCTGCTCTGGGCCCCAATGAATGCAAGCCGCCCAGATTGCGGCGCTAAAGATATTTACTAAAGTGAGGGGAAGGAGGAATTTCCAACCTAAGCCCATCAATTGGTCAATCCGCAGACGGGGGAAGGCTCCGCGAATCCAAACCATAGTAAAGAAGAAGAAATATGTCTTGAGGAGCAGATAAACTACGCCAAGCGCTCCAGCTAAAATGCTAAAAAGTTGATTATTAGCACCCATTGCGCTTAATTGACTCACTCCAGGGCCTTGCCAACCACCGAAAAAGAGTGTAGCCGTAATCGCACAAAGCGCAAAGTTCAAAACATATTGAGCTAAATAGAACATCCCAAACTTCATTCCGCTATATTCAGTCATATAGCCTGCGACAATTTCTGAATCAGCTTCAGGGATGTCAAAAGGTGTTCGTTCCCCTTCGGCCAGCGCCGAAATGAAAAAGCAGACAAAAGCTAAAAACCCTACAGGCGTGAAGAGCAGCCAGCCTAACCCCAGGTCGGGCACTTTGGGCAGATCGGTGAGATTGGCGATTAAACCACCTTGAGCCTCAACGATTTTCGAGATAGACATACTGCCAGTCATCAAAACGAGGGCCAAAATGCTCAGAATCGCAGGCATTTCATACGAAATCATTTGAGCCACGGCCCGCATTGCGCCTAAAAGCGAAAACTTATTGTTTCCGCTCCAGCCACCCATCACTAAACCAATGGCACTGACTGAAGAAATCGCAAAAAAGAAGAGGAGGCTAGTCTCAAAATCAACAGGAGTCATGCCTGGCCCCCAGGGTAGCACCGAAAGCATAAACATCGTGGGCACAACAACCACGCCCGTGGCTAACAGATGCACCCCTTTATCGGCAGCGGCAGGGACAATGTCCTCTTTGGTAAACATCTTTACCGCATCCGCAATTGGTTGCAAAACCCCTTCCCACCCTACTCGATTAGGCCCAACGCGGTCTTGCATTCGGGCAATCACGCGCCGTTCAAAGTAAGTGAGCAAAAGCATCTGAAAGGGAACCACCAGAAACAAGATTGTCGCAACCAAAAGATGTCGAATGAGTAAGATGACCCATTCGGGGGCATGAAGATTCAGCGCCGTATTGAGGAGATAATTGATTAGAGCTTCCATATTTTGGCTCCAGCGCAAAAGCGTTAGCTTTAGACGCTAATTGCTAATTGAGCTATTCAGCAGGCTTCGTTTCAGGCGGTTGAACTTTCCCGACCATTGAGGGGGCAATGCCAAGCAGCCCAGAACGCCGTTTAACCGTGTTTTGGAGTTTTTTGTAAGCGTTTTCTTTGGTTTGTTCCCAAAAGGTCGGAGCCAAAGATTGATAATAGGAGACTGGGCGGAGGAGGTCTGCTTTGTGCATCGTTAGCGAAGCGTGATCAGCCGTCGAAAGCTCATAATGATGATCCATTTTGATGGAATCAAAGGGACAAACCTCAGCACAAAGCCCACATCCCATACAAGCATCATATTCAATAATGAATTCGGCTGCTGCCAATACGAGCTTACCAGTAGAAGGATCTTTAGTCTGGGTTATATGAATGACTTGCGGTGGACAAATCTTTTCACATTGCAAACAAGAGGTACACAACTCTTGCCCTGTCTCATCATCATAGAGCAAAATAGGCAAATTGCGATAGGCTTCGGCTAGTTTTAAGCGTTCTTCGGGATATTCCGTGGTGAAAATCCCCGCCGTCTGACTGAAATTCTCTAGTTTGGGGCCAAACGACTTAAACCAATGATCTAAGACAACTTCCATCCCTTTGAGCATGCCCTGCCCCAAAAATTTGGGATGTCGCCGACTAAGGGGTACAGCACTTCCGCGCTGAATCTCGATTTTAACGGTCATCGGTCTACCTCCCCCATAACGATGTCAATGCTGCCCAGAATCACGATAATATCTGCAACTTTGTAGCCCCGACACATATCAGCCAAGGGTGTTAAGTTGATAAAAGATGGCGCACGCACTTTATAGCGATAAGGTTTGGTACTTCCATCGCTGACTAGATAGAAACCTAACTCGCCTTTCGGGGTTTCGACACGCCCATAAGCATCGCCAACAGGAGGTCTGACTGCTTGCCGAGCTTTGGGATTGATATGGCCCCCTTCGGCATCGGGCAATTGCTCTAAAGCCTGCGTTAAGATTCGCAGACTTTGCCGCATCTCTTCAATTCTAATGATAAAGCGATCATAAACATCACCAACCGTGCCTACAGGGACATCAAAATCAAACCGCCCATAGACACTATACGAATCAGCTTTGCGGATGTCGTAGGGAATCCCACTGGCCCGCAAGACTGGCCCCGTAACGCTATACGAAATGGCTAATTCAGGTGGTAAAATCCCAATTCCTTCAGAACGGATGAGGAGAATCTCGTTTTCACGCAACATCTTCTCGACTTCATCAGTGTAGGAAGGAAGCGCAATCATTAACTCTTTGAGCCGAGGGATGAATTCTTCAGGTAGATCGCGGGCAACCCCCCCAAAGCGAAAATAATTGCACATCATCCGTGCGCCACTGACCATCTCAAAAAGGTCGAGAATCTTCTCGCGCTCCCGAATCCCAAAGGCTAAAGCCGTTTGCCACGCGCCCATATCATTGACCAAAAAGCCTAAAGCACAACCATGATTAAAGATGCGCGTCAATTCGGCCATGATCACGCGAAGATACTCGGCGCGTTCAGGAACTTCAATGCCCGCTAACTTTTCAACCGCCAGCGCATAAGCGTGATTATTCGTCATTGAATTGAAATAATCCAGGCGATCTGTATAGGGCATGTTCTGAAGATAGGTATTGGACTCAGCAATTTGCTCGTGATTGCGATGCAAATAGCCAAAAACAGGCTTGAGATCAACAACGGTTTCGCCATCTACGGTCACGAGAACCCGAAATACCCCGTGAGTCGAGGGATGTTGCGGCCCGATGTTGATTTGCAGTTCTTGCGTTTTTAGCACAGTCACCCCTGTTTCATCAATATAAGAGGTTAGCAAACAATTTGTGCCGCTAAAAAATTACTCTTCGCTGCCCCCAAGGTACTTATCGCCCTGGCGGGGAAAATCTTTCCGCATCGGGTGGCCCACAAACTCATCCCACATATAAATGCGTTTGAGATAAGGATGGCCCACAAAGTTAATCCCAAAGAGGTCAAAAGCCTCGCGTTCATTGAGGTCGGCCCCAGGAAGTTGCGGCGTGAGGGAAGGAATAGTGGGTTTATCACGGGGGACCCGCACTTTTAAGACTAAACTCTCGCTTCCCCCATTCAAATGATAAAAGCGATAAACGACTTCGAAAAGCCCATCTGCCAGATAATCTACGACAGCCAGATCCGAAAGATAAGTATAGCCTAAGACATCGGTTAGATAACAGACTACTTGCGGGAGCTTTTCAGCTACAACGATAACATCATTCGTGGCCAGCAGATTAGGTTTGGCCTTTGCGGGCTTGCCTTCCCCCGCCGGGGCACTCGGTTCAGGCGCAGGCACAGCGACGACTACTCCTGGCATGTCGCTCTGCAAACGCTCGCGCAACTCCGCAGCACTAAGATTGGGCATGGTTCTCTTCCTTTGCCTCTGGTGCTAGAACTTTGGCCTTCAAGACGCTCTCCAGAGCGATGGTTGAATCCGCAATGGGCAACAGGCGCGTTACTTCAGGATGCTCCAGCAACCCGCTCTTCACTTCCCCATACAAAGGTGAAGTATAAGGGCTTACCAAAGGTAGCCCCCCAACTTGATCTATCGTGCGCCCTTCAACTTCCAACCCGTGGGCCCCAAAGGTCGGGACGGGGAAGTCCGTGGTCTGCGGACGGTTGCCCTTGCCATACCAGCGGACCTGGTCAAGCCGCTGGCCATCAATTTGGGCTTGCAATTCCATTAAAGCGTGAAGCAGCGCTTCGGGGCGCGGGGGACAGCCAGGAATATAGACATCAACGGGCAACAACAGGTCAACGCCGCGCAACACATTGTACCCGTCGCGGAAGGGCCCGCCCGAAGTAGCGCAAGCTCCCATTGCAATCACGTAGCGCGGTTCAGCCATTTGGTTATAGAGCCGCACCACTTGGGGAGCCATCTTCTTCGTCACCGTCCCCGCCACGAGCATCAAATCGGCTTGGCGCGGGCTGGCACGGAAGAGTTCGGCCCCAAACCGTGAAACGTCATAACGGCTCAGGCCCCACGCCATCATTTCAATGGCACAGCACGCAAGCCCAAAGGACATCGGCCAAATCGAGGAGCGTCGCCCCCAATTGTAAAAGCGATTGACCGTTGAGACGAAAATGCCTTGTTTCTCAAGCTCAAGCTGAAGTTCATTCGTAGCTGGCATAGATTTCATCCAGGTTTAGACCCACTCTAATGCGCCTTTGCGCCAAGCGTAAGCTAGGCCAAAGGTCAGGATGAGCAGGAAGATAGCCATTTCGACGAGGGCAAACAAACCTAATTGCTTGAAAGCCACGGCCCAGGGATAGAGAAAAGCCACTTCAACATCAAAGATCACAAAGGCTAGGGCATAAGCATAGTATTGAACTTTGAATTGAACCCAAATTTCGCCAATGGCCTCCAGCCCACATTCGTAAGTTGAGAGTTTAACTGGAGTTGGGCGTTTGGGGCGCAGCAGGGAGGCCAGCAGGAGCGGGATAACGGGAAAGCTAAGAGAGATAAGAAAGAAAATTCCGACAAACGCATAGTTAGAAAGCATCTTTGGTCTCCGATGTTTTCTTTGCCAGGAGAGGATGCGGCAAAGAAAATGGTACTTAACTAGCCAAATCCCCCTTTGGGAAATTTAGGGGCAAGCAATTCCTGAAACCTCTCGATGTATTTACCCACATGAAAACCATCCATTAGGGCATGATTGACATGAATATCCACGGGCAGCCACATTTGATCGTTGTTATCCCGCGAGAATTTGCCAAAAGTAATTTTTGGAATGCTGCACCCACTATCTAAGCGGCGAGCATGATTAACTGAAGTGAAAGCGGCTAAGGGAAGAATAGAATAATGAATCGTATCCTCGCCAGAATGCGGATATTTCAAACCGCGTTCGGCTTGCACTCGTTTAACTTCGCTACTGGCTTGAAGCATAAAGGTTTGAAGATCTGGGCTGTATTCCATAAAACCACAGCCGTAAGTTTCATCTTCCCGCAAAATGGTTAGACCAGCACCGATGCTATCATAGCAGAATATCTGATCTTCTTCAATCCTATACCTAAACTCTTCCATTTCATTTGCAACTTTTAGCGACAAATATAAGTAATATAATGAAAATGAGGAGCCTAAATTTTTAGCTTTTCTATACGCTGCGGAACATTCTACGCGAACAGTCATTCCAAACAAAGGTTCATCAAAATCCTTAAAATACTCGAAATGTTCACGGCGTTTCCAGGTTGCCAGGTCGAATAACTTTTTCATCACAGCCTCCTAAAGCTCTCAAAAATAATTAGAATGTTCTATATGAAAGTTGATTATTTTGTTGAAATGAGAGTTTAAGGGCTGAATCTAGCCAAAATTGGCTTGCTCTTCCCAAACTACGCATTAGGGCAAGCAGTCTGTGACATTTATGTAGGTTAGGTTGCAAGCTAGGCAAGTATAGCACAGGTCGTCAGGCCAGGCAAACCTCCCGCCTGCGCTGCCGCGTCGCTGATCTTGAGTACTAGTAATCATACACTTTTCACCAAATTCTTAGCAAAGGAGAAAACACCATGAGAAAGTGGCTAATCGGTTTAGGGGTAGTTCTGGCGATAGTTCTAGTTCTTTGTTTCTTATTGGTTTTCGATGTTTATCTGAGTCCAATGCAAGAAACCTCAAAAGTTGATTTATTACCTTTTGATAATGATGTAGTATCTTTTGTTGGTGGTGGTGACAGGCCCTGTATGACTTTATCTGTTGTGATTAAGAACAAGAAAGACTTTCCTGTCGATCTCGGTGGTTGGAAGGTCGGTTATGAAGTTGGCAAAGATTTCTACCACATCCCAGCTAAGACCATCGTTGCACCAGGTGATAGCATTATTGTTTTGAGTGGTGCAGGAAAGGATGATGCTCACCACTTTTATACGGGATTTTCGGAAGGTGGTTTTTACATCAATGGACTGCAAGTAGTTTCTCCTAAAAACCACTCATCTTGGAGCATGAATTGTAACTGGAAGTAGTTTCTCCTAGAAACCCCTCATCTTGGAGCATAAGCAGACCGCAATGGTGATTGGAGCCAGCAATGCCGAGTTGCGCTCCCTGACCGTGCAAAGCGAAGGTAATAGTACCAATATTTATGCTACCGCCATCTATAATAATGATGCTTCACCCACTCTCTCCCACCTCACCATCACCGCGTCGGGG
>DCSM01000072.1:0-1058 GCA_002325605.1 Chloroflexaceae bacterium UBA1466 | reverse complement strand
GGGGGAACGGGTGCCAACTACGGTGTGTCCAACAACTATTCCTCGTCGCCTACCATCTACTCCTCACGGATATCGGGAGGAACAAACAGCGTATGCAATAGTGCCAGCAGCACAGCTAAGATAGCCAACACGATGTTGGATGGCACGATTAATGGTCCGAGTCTGTTCTCCTGCATCGGGAACTACGATGCCAGCTTTGCGACAAAAAGCTGTCCCTAGGCAGGAGAAGGAGCAACACCTATGAAACGCCTACTTCTGCTTAGTGGGAGTGCCTTGTGCCTCGTGGTAGTGGGGCTAACTATCGCGCTGGGGCAGCAAGGTTACAACCTCAATCAAGGGACTTGGCAAGGAGCTAGTGGATCGCTCGGCAGCTTGAGCCAAGGTTATGCGCTGCGCGGGACGAGCGGCCAGGCGGAGGCCGTAGTCCTTAGTGGAGGCAATTATACTTTGCAAGCGGGCTTTTGGCAACCTTTGCCCACGGCTACGGCTCTCGTTACCCCAACGGCTACCGCAACGGCTACCGCCACTGCGACGGGTACGGCTACCGCCACGGCTACCGCCACGGCTACGGCTACCGCCACCGCCACGCCCACCGCCACGCCCACCGCCACGGCGACGAAGACCCCAACCCGCACGGCTACACCTTCTAAGACTCCAACGGCTACGCCCAAAGTCAATGGTACACCTAAGCTCAACATTAGCATTCGGGGGCCAAAGCAGGTTGTGCCAGGGAAGGGAGCAGTCTTCTTTTTGACTTTCCTTAATGCGGGGAATGCAACCTTCTTTCAGCCCCGCATCATCATGGTTCTCCCGCTCTACACCATCTTTGATCTGGCGAATAGCACTCCAGGCTGGGTGCTGCTCCAGACCGCCAATACCCAAGCAGGACAGCTTACAGCGGGGGAGACATACGTCTTTGAGCCAGGTGATCTAAATGCCAGCCAGAGTGGCGAAGTGACTTTCGCAACTACGGTGCAAGCCGATGCGCCCGTAGGCTTGATCTTGAATGCCGAAGCCAGTATTGGCGACAGCACCAGTACGGGAAGCACGGCGACGGC
>DCSM01000190.1:8368-9481 GCA_002325605.1 Chloroflexaceae bacterium UBA1466 | reverse complement strand
AGGAACTCAAGGGGCTTTTGAAGCAACCCTACTTCATCTTTATTGCCCAACTTGCGGGCGACCTGAGCCGTCCATTCGCTGGCATGTTCGATAAGGTTCTCTTCATTGAGCAGCGCCAAGGGCACGTTGTAGGGAAAGGGAAGAAGGTTAGCTGCTACGTCCTTTGCGCTCTTGAGCGGGTTAGTGATGATACTCCCTTTCTTATGCTCCAGAGCGCGACCTGTCAAGCGTAACCGCAATAAATCGGGGTCGTTATCCAGGTCTTGTTGCTTTTGGCGATAGAGGCGATAGCGTTCGGTGAAGTTTTTGAGGGGAAAACCTTGCTTTTCAAGGTCTTCAGCAAAGCGTTGCAAGACTGTAGGCAGGTCGTTGAACGACTCATCGGTCAAAGCGATAAGCGCGTCATTGTTTTTAGCGATTTCCCGAAAGCGGCGGAGGAGGGAAGTTTTGCCGATGCCTCCTTGCCCCGAAATCGCAAAGATAAACTTGCGTTCCTCGTTTTCAAACGAGAGTTCAAAGTTGTGGCGGAAGCCTTCCAATTCAGCTTCGCGCCCCGTAAAACTGGCTTGCTCCTGGCGATTCCGGCGAATGTCAGTCAGGCTGACGGCCATGATCGGCTCCTTCCATTTCTAAGGAATTTTGCACGTTAAAGAGAATTATAGCACTTTTGAGAGAAGCGGATGTAGGTAAGATATGCAGGATTGCACCCAAGCGCTTGAACTCGCCCCTAGCTTTCGCAAGGTCTAAAGCTAGTTGAACTTACACGACGACCTTTGCGGTCTCGCAGACCACAAAGGTCGTAACTTTCAACCCCCCCAGCGCAGGCGACAGGCAGGATGCCTGGCCTACAAATGGTTGCTTTCCAAAGCGGTCAAAAGCGTCTGGGCAGCCTCAAAAGCATCATACGGTGTCCAAAGCGGATACCTTTGTGCCTCTTCCCTAATGGCGACCCCTTCTTTCTGGGCAAGTTCAGCGATTAACCATTGGATTAACCGCCGTTTTTCGCTCTGGGGCAAAAGGGTAATCGTGGGGAGTAGCTCGGCTAACGAAAGCGTCATTTGGGTATTCCTTCCTTAGTGTAGCGCGGGCTTCTAGCCTGCGGGCCAGGCAGGA
>DCSM01000190.1:5437-8216 GCA_002325605.1 Chloroflexaceae bacterium UBA1466 | reverse complement strand
TGCCTGGCCTACAAAGGTTGTAGACTTCTAGTCTGCGGAATCCAAAGGTTATTCTAGGCAACGGCTAAAGCCGTTGATTCCAGGTGAAGGAAAAGAGCTTGGGTTTTATTGCAACATCTCTTCGAGCTTGGTATAAGTCTTGCTTTGGGCCTCAAAGGCCGCGTGGACAGGAGTCACTGTCACCGTACTGGCCCCTAGCTCTCGCAAGTGTTCAACCGCTGCTAAGAGTTCATCTTGCGGCACGATTACATTTACCGCATACCAGTTCTGAGCAGGCTTTTCCTGCGCTACCGAGAACTTGTCCCACACAGGCGCAATCGTCGGTCCTTGCAACCCCGCTAAGGTCGGTTGTTGTGTTACTAAGCTCCCTACTTCCTCCACCGAACTCCCTAACACATTGGCAACCAAAGAGAAGAGCCTCCGCCCTCGGTGTCGTGCTTCTAGCAAATCTAAGAGCTTCCGCACTTGGGCCAGCCGACCTTTATCCTTCCGTAACGCCCGCTTACTCCCAACTAAACACGCTTGTGAGTGCAGAATAGTTCCCCCAACTACCTTCAATTGATTATCGCGCAGGGCTGTCCCCGTCTCCGTTATATCCGCGATAATGTCTGCATAACCTAAGCCAGGGGCTGCTTCCGTCGCCCCTTGCGACGGGATCAGGTGGAAGGGGTGAATCCCCTGCCCAGCACAGAAGCGCCGTATCAAGTTGGGATACTTTGTGGCGATGCGTAAGGGCCGCCCTTGCTGCTGGAGTTCAACGGCCAAGTCTGCTAGGTCGGGCCAGGAACTGACATCTATCCAAGCCTGGGGAACCGCAAAGACTAAGTCTACATGCCAAAAACCTAAGTCCTCATAGATCACTAAGAGATTCTCATTGTCATCGCATAGCTCTCGGACTAGATCGATCCCTGTAACCCCTATGTCGATCCCCCCCAGAGCGACCTTCTGAACTATATCCTCCGGACGGTGAAGTAAGACTTCCGTCTCGGCCATTTGGCGCAGGCTGGCCGTATACTGCCGTGGATTCGGGCGGAGGAGCCGCAGCCCACAACTCTCTAGGAGGCCTAACGTCCCTTCATAGCCCGTCCCTTTCGAGGGGATTGCGAAGCGAAGCATGGTTTATCCTAATGGTTATCTTTCAAAGCGGTTTCTGATTGCAACTTCGAGACCGTAGCCAGCGCAACCACGTCATGGAAACCTAAGCTTTGCTCTTCCCGCGTGGCTAGGTTGCGCCAGACCAAGGTGCGATTGGCTACCTCCGCTTCCCCGATCACAACAAGATAGGGGATGTCGCGCTTCACCGCATCCCTGATGTTCCCTGCGACGTTGCGCCCCCGGACATCACAAGTTACCCTAAAGCCTTCCCCCCGCAGCCACTTAGCGACCTCCACCGCATAAGGGTAATCAGCTTCGGTCACCGCCGCTACTGCTACCTCCTTCGATCTCCCTGCCGTTTCCTCTTCCCCAGCCCCTGCTGCTAAGACTCGCTCCAGCCCATACGCGAAACCTACCGCAGGCGTTGCTTTGCGCCCCCCTAGCGCAGTGATTAGATCATCATAGCGCCCCCCTCCGCAGAGTTGCATGGCGTGGCTATCATAGATCTCGAAGATCATGCCCGTATAGTAGTGAAGCCCCCTTGCCAACCCGAAATCTACGACGATTCGTTCCTCCGATACTCCATGGGCCGTTAAAAGGTCTAGCAACGCTTCGAACTCCCTTAGAGCGGGAGTCTCGACCCCTAAGTCCTGGAGCAACGTCGTGACTTGCGGTAAGGCTTCGCGGGGCAAACCTTGGATTTGACTTAGTTCAGTCAGCAATTCCGCCGCCTTCGTTAAGGCTACCGTCTGATCCGTCGCCCGCAGCTTCCTAAGTAAACGATCTACTATCGCTTCGGGGGAGCGCGTCCCGTAGCTTAGATTTACCCCGATCTCCTGCGCCAGCCTTAGAAGCATCGTCGTCGCCTGAGCATCATCTAAGCCCCTTAGCAGATCAGGTTCAAAGGGCAACTCACTTGGATCCATCTGCATTTGGGCTTGCAGGAGATCGCCCATCCTGACCTTCTGCGTCCGCATCCGCTCTAAGCTCCTGACCAATAGCCCCCGTGTCCTTTCCGTAAGGCCCGCTTGGGCAATGATCTGCCGCATCAAACCAAGATGCCCTACCGTAAGCGAGTAATCCTTCACGCCCATCGCTTCCAGCCCCGCACAGGCCAAGCTGATTACTTCTGCATCTGCTCGCGGTGCAGGCCCCCCAATCAACTCGACTCCCAACTGGGTAAACTGACGATAGGTCGACCTTTGGGGGCGTTCATAGCGAAAGACAGGCCCACAATAACTCAACCGTAGGGGCAAAGGTTGATCTTGCAACTGGGCTACATAAGCCCGTAAGACAGAGGCCGTCCATTCGGGGCGCAGGGCTAAATTCCGACCTTCAAACGTGAATTCGTAGACCTTCCCCACAAGCTCCTCCCCTAGCTTCCGGAGGTACAAATCCCGATATTCGAGCAGGGGTAAGTCTAACGGAGCATAGCCATTTTGCGCCAGCAGCGCCAAACACTTAGCTTGGATAACCAGCTTGCGTTCCTGTTCCGGGGGCATAAGGTCCCGCATTCCCCTGACCGCCTCAACCGTAGTCATCACACTAAACCCTTTCAGCAGCCTTGAGCCAAACCTCGTAGCTGGCCGCAGCCAACTCAGAAAGCCTATCATAGCACATCTTGGGCCCTTGGTTGACACGGCGACAGTTATGTCCAGGGTCTGCCTTCGGCCTGCTCAGGCAG
>DCSM01000190.1:0-5347 GCA_002325605.1 Chloroflexaceae bacterium UBA1466 | reverse complement strand
GCTCAGGCAGCGGCCCGCACCCTGCATCATTTGCAGAAATGGCTTAATCGGGCTATCATGAGCAAAATGGAATTGGAAGTTGTAGCGCTATGCCAAAGTCAACGCTTTCTACTGAGTTGCAATGCTGGTGGCAAGTCTTTTGCCAAGCTAGATTTGGGCTTTTTCTGGCGGGAGTTGGTCTCCTCTTAGCCTTAGTCGCGCAATTGCCTTTCACTTATGCGATAGATGTGGGAATAGCAGAGGGCTATAAGAGTGATCTACCCCTACTTTGGGGGTTCAATGCTGCTGAAGACGATGAGCATGGGACATATCGCTGGACAAAAGATGGCTCATGGCTCAGACTACCAGGAATTGGGGAAAGACCATTACTTGTAGAGCTAGTTTTCGGGCCCGTGAGCAGCCATGTGCTGGCAGTTGGCCCAAAGCAAGTGACTCTGGAAGTCGGGGGGCAGGCATATCTAAAGGTTAAGGTTCAGGAGCGCGGAAGGGTCTTGAAAATGCTCTTGAAACCCCAGCTAATCAGAGGAGGAGAACTTAATCTTACCTTTCGCAGTGCTACGTTCACCCTGCCTAATGACTCCCGCCGCTTAGGAATCCCACTCTACGGCGTAAATGTTAGTTCAACGCTTACCCCAATGACCTTGATCAACCCTGCTTGGAGGGTTTTAGGGATGTGGGTCTTAGCCCTTGGGGGGGTTAGCCTAAGCATCCTGCGAGGCTTAACGCTAAAGAAAAGGCATCTAAGCCAGATCGTAGCCTGGTCAAGCGTGATTGGGCTTGCGCTTCTGTTAGTTTTAGCCGCCAGCCTAGACCGCCCGCGTTGGGGTTACGGAGCCGAGCCAGCCCTAATTGTAGCCATAATGGTTTGTGGTCTAAGCTGGCTGCTGCGCCTGAGCCTGCCCCCCATTGCCCAGCGTTACGAAGTCCCGCTCGATGAAGAAACGCTCGAATGGCTCATCCTCATCGTAATCGTTGGTTTTAGTCTGCGCTATGGAGGGAGGTTGTATCCTCTTTCAATGTGGGGAGATATAGGCTTTCACACTAATCGCTTGAATGAGGTTGCACGGGGCCATCTCTTTATTTTGTCCCGTAATCGAGGCATCAATTTCCCTTATCCTTCGGGCCCTTATCTCACGCTCTTACCGTTTAACCTGCTTTACCCCAAGCCTGCGGCGGTCATTCAGCTTACGGCATCGCTTGTGGAGCCGTTAAGTGGAACGTTGCTCTATGCGATGGTTGCCCAAACTTGCCAGGCTTGCAAGTGCTGGGGGCGAGCGCAACGCAGGATTGCGCTTGGGGCTCCAGCCCTCTATCTGCTAACGGCAGCAGGTCTAATGACTAATTGGTGGGCATTTGCGACGCATATCTATGCTCAAGCCGCGACGCTCCTGCTTTTGACCACGTTGAACGGACTGGCGCTAGTTCATCTAAACGGCCCAAGCAAGAACCAAACCACGTTGATCCTTGGGGTCTTGCTCTTAGGCATCTTCTTAGGGCACTTTGGCTTTTTCATCAATACAGCTTTCTTGGTCAGTATGCTGTTAGGCTTCCTCATCCTGAGCGGGAATGGCAATAAAAGTTCCTTTTGGTCGTTGGGAATTGGTTTTAGTGGGGCCTTAGGCCTTGCATTCCTGCTCTTCTATAGTGCTTTCACGCCGATGCTCCTGGAACAGGCTCGGATCGCTGCGGCTGGAGGGTTGACAACCTTAGCCCAACGAGCGCCAGTGAGGCGGGGCTACCTCTGGCAAACCCTTTGGGAAGCGGGGTTGCTAAGGCACTTTGGGTTCTTTCCTTTGATCCTAGCACCGCTGGGCTGTTGGCTTATGCGAACCTGGGGCGCAAACGCCAGGCCGCTTATCGCTCTAAGCTGGGGCAGTTTGCTCGTCAGCCTTGCCTTTGCGGGGCTGCCTTTCCTAACGCTTTCGACCCAAAGCACCCGCTGGTTGATGTTCTCTGCTTGGGCAATCACGCTTGGCACAGCGATAGCCGTTCAAAGTCTCTGGCGGCGGGGGCGCGTTAGTCAGATCGTCAGCTTAACGCTGTTAGGCTTTGTAGCCTGGAATACAGCGCTGATTTGGTTGGGGCCGCTGGCTTGGCGCATTCGTCCGCCAGAGCCATTCTAAGGACTTAGCGGTTTGCGGCGCGAAGGGCGGGCCTAACGGCGAGCCAGGCTTATCTTGCATGAAACAGCTATATTTGGTAAGATGAGCTATTCATTCCCAGGGCTTGACAGCCCAAAAGCGCGGGCCCGTTTTCGGCTACTAGAAAGCAGGGGCTTGAGCTTACAGTTTTAGATTCCTTAAACTAGGATAATCTATGCGTATAGTGCTAGATGCGGCGGGGGGGGACTACGCTCCCCGCGAGCCTGTTAAAGGGGCTGTGCTGGCCGCACGAAAATATAAGTGTACGGTGATTTTAGTCGGGCCCAAAGCGAAGCTTGAGGCTGAACTTGCCCGTCATAATACTCAGGGCCTCGATCTGCCGATAGTCGACGCACCGGAGATCATTGAGATGGCCGAAAGCCCTTCGCAAGCCGTCCGCCGCAAACCAAACTCCTCCCACATGATCGGCCTGCGGCTGGTAAGGGATAAAAAGGCGGAGGCCTTTGTCTCGGCGGGGCATAGTGGAGCCTCAATGGCCGGCGCATTGTTGGTCTTAGGTCGGCTGCCAGGGATAGAGCGGCCAGCCTTGGGCGTTACCTTTCCGACGCTCTCCACGCCAGTACTATTGATGGATGTGGGTGCGACCACCGACTGTCGCGCAGAAAACCTTCTCCAGTTCGCGCAGATGGGGAGTAGCTATGCGGAGCATATGCTAGGGGTTTCGCATCCTCGTATTGCTCTCTTAGCCAATGGGGAGGAGCAGAATAAGGGCGACAAGCTAGTCCAAGAAACGCATTTACTCCTCAGAGAGAGCAACCTAAACTTTGTCGGGAACGCCGAGCCAAAGGATGTCTTGCTAAATCATACCTGCGATGTAGTGATTACGGGAGGGTTTGTCGGCAACCTTGTGTTGAAGATGAGCGAAGCGATAGTATCCACCGCCTCAAAGAAGATCATAGCAGGGATGCGGCGGCATTTTATCCCCCGCCTCATCCTAAGCCTTTCCCCTACCATTGCGCTCACGCTGTGGCCGGGCAAAAGTCGTTGGCGAACTCTGGCGGGGGCGGTCTTAGGGAGCTTAGGTTTGTTAAGCTGGGCCCTGATTCCCTTACTTGAAGTCCGCCGTGAGACCGATTATCGTTCCTATGGTGGTGTGCCGCTCTTTGGGGTGAAGGGTGCTGTGATCATTGCCCATGGCAAGTCAGATGCTTTAGCCATCTGCAATGCCATCCGGAATGCAAAGGAAACCGTTGAATCCCAAACCGTGCAAGGCCTAGAGGAGTCTATTCGCTCGATTATGGTTGGGCCGCCGAAGGCTACTTGAGAGTTCTCAAGGAAGTGAAGGCATGGAGAAGGTAAAGAACACTCTTATTGGTATAGTTGCAGGGGCCAATAGCGGGGCGACTATTTGCTTACTTTTATTTATTTTTTCCTTCACCTCCTGTAACGTGTTCTTTGTCATCACAAACTGGGCAATCATTGGAGGTTTCATAGCGTTATTTCGCCCTGGAGCCAGAATAGGCATGCTTCTAGGCTTTGCTCTTGGCCTTAGCTTGGTAGTGACCATTGCCAGTGAGGTGAAATCTGGCTGGCTAATTTTATTCCTTAGCTTGGTGGCTCTCTCAACTTGTACAGGTTCGGGTTGGGCAATCGGGCGAATGACTCAATGAATGCCACCGCAAGCCCCAGAGCTTCAACGTGAATAAGTAATTTTCTTGAGAGTTTGCAATGGTGGTGGAGAAATGAAACCTGCAAAAGAGACCTTTCTTGGCTTGGTGATCGGGGCCTTCTGTGGAGCAGTTATTGGTGTGGCAGCATTTAGTAATTTTACCACCCCGGCCAATATTTTCAGTCTCTTTTTTACCTTCATCGGGTTTGTTTTTGGCGGTATTAGCGGAGCGCTGATTGGGGACCTGGTTGAATTAGCTTACAGGGGCCCTAACAAAAGTGTCCTTCTAACATGGGCCGAAAACACGCTGCTTGGGGCGATCTTAGGGTCTACTTTTGGAACCGCCATTTGCATGGTGACCCTTGGCATTAGTCATTTAGCCTCCCCTCTTCTGTTCTTCTTCGAAAGTTTATTCTTTGGCGTTACCAAAGGGGCACTTGTTGGGGGCATTATTGGTTTAGCTCACATGGGCCCCGATTTAGGCCGTTTTATGGGCTGTATCCTTGGGATTATCTTGACAACGGTTGTTGTCAAGGAGACGAACTCGGCCTGGCTAAATTTATTCCTCTGTTTGTTAGCTATCTCAGCCTGTACCGGTTCTGGCTGGTTGATTGATCAAATTATTAACACCTAAACTTTACTCTGCACAGCTTCTGGCAATTCACAGAGAGCGTGAATACACCTTTAGCATGAGTTTACAGCATTAGGAGAAAATCATGGCTGAACGTAACTTAAATAAAGTGCAATTGATTGGTCATCTCGTTGCGGAACCCGAAATGCGTTATAACGACAAGGGTGATGCAATCACTAACTTTAGTGTAGCCAGCGGTTACACTTGGTCGGGTGAGAACGAAGATGAGGAACACGAAGAGACAGAGGTTTTTCACATTACGGTCTGGGGAAAAAAGGGTGAGCTTTGTAATCAACACCTTACCAAGGATGTGCGGGTCTATGTTGAAGGTCGCCAGACGAGTCGCCCTGAAGATGCAGGTCATGGCGCAGGTAGCCAAACTAGTCGAATCATTGCCCAAGATGTTATTTTATTGGGTGACAAACGGGCTAAAGGCTCAGGCTTAGAGAAGGATTTGAACCGAATCCAAATCATTGGGCGCTTGGGGCGGGATCCTGAGGCTCGCAATACGGCCCAGGGCAAGCTTGTCGTCAACTTTAGCGTGGCTACGGGGGGCAAATGGCAAGATCGCAGTGGCCGCGAGATTGATGACACCGAGTGGTTTAAAATCGTAGCCTGGGATCGCCTAGCCGATATCTGCAAATCTTACCTCAAGAAGGGGAGTCGCGTCTATTTGGAAGGGCGGCTCAAAACGCGCAAATGGACAGATCGAAACGACCAAGATCGCTATACCACAGAGCTTATTGCACGGGACATGTTGATGCTTTCGGGGCGGGAAGGTGAGGGCGGAAGTGGCTCTTCCGCTCGACCAGAGCGGGAAGGTGAGGGCGGAAGTAGCTCTTATGCTCGACCAGAGCGGGAAGGTGAGGGCGGAAGTGGCTCTTATGCCCGACCAGAGCGGGAAGGTTCCCAAAGTAAGCCGCCAGCCCGAACCGATAGCAAGCC
>DCSM01000089.1:4336-4561 GCA_002325605.1 Chloroflexaceae bacterium UBA1466 | reverse complement strand
TATTTGCTCAAAGCGGCGATCAATCTGCTCAAAGCGGCGATCAACTTGCTCAAACCGTTGATTCATCTCCTCGCGTAACAGCACTATTTGCTGCTCATTCTGCTCTAAGCGCCTTTCAACCTGCTCAAAGCGCTGATCTATTTGTTCTAAGCGGCGGTCAACTTGCTCAAACCGTTGATTCATCTCCTCGCGTAACAGTACTATTTGCTGCTCATTCTGTTCTAA
>DCSM01000089.1:2065-4210 GCA_002325605.1 Chloroflexaceae bacterium UBA1466 | reverse complement strand
CGCTGATTTACTTGCTCAAATTGCCGATTAGTATCCTCCTGCCGCAGCGCTATTTGTTGTTCATTATGCTCTAAACGCTGATTTACTTGCTCAAATTGCCGATTAGTATCCTCGCGCAGCAACTTTAGCTCTTCCAAGAGCCGATTAAAATCATCGCGCCATGGAAATTTCTCTTTAATCACATCTTCGATAATGACCACAAACTGCGGGTCTTGCATTAGGATCTTGGGCAATTCCCGCAGAACGTATTGCTTGACTTTCTCAAGCTCTTTAGGTGACAACATCACTGCCCTCCATTTACCCGAAACTAAGGGATTCAAACCTCACCCAATTCTCTTAACGACACTATACCAGCGCCGCTTAGGCCTGTCAAATATGTGCTACAATAAGAGTCGAGTAGCTTTTGTCTGTTGCCCAAGCGCAGCAGGATTCCAATGGAGGGTATGTGGATGCAATCCTTGTCTTAGAGGATGGGCGGAGCTTTCGCGGGCGTTCCTTCGGGGCCCTCGGCGAACGGTTGGGGGAAGTAGTTTTTAATACGGGGATGACGGGCTATCAGGAAGTTCTGTCTGACCCTTCCTACTGCGGGCAGTTGGTGGTGATGACGGCCCCGCATATCGGCAATACGGGGGTCAATGAGTTTGATTTAGAGTCGCCTAAACCGCAAGTCGCGGGCTTTATTGTGCGGGCCCATAGCGAAAATTATAGCTCGTGGCGGGCCAAAAGTAGTCTGAGCCAGTTGTTGCGCGAGCATGGGATTGTGGCGATAAGTGAGGTAGATACGCGCTCCCTCACTCGCCATATTCGAGCGGGGGGCGCGATGCGGGGGATTATCTCGACGGAGGAAGATTCAATAGAGCGGTTGGTGCAGAAGACCCTTACGGCTCCCATGATGGAAGGGCAAGATTTGACAAAGGCCGTAACGTGCAACCAAGCGTATCCGTGGGGGGAAGGAAGCAACCCTTGGCGACCCGTAACGCCGGAAGGGAAGCAAAATGAATACCCTTACCACGTTGTAGCATACGACTTTGGGCTAAAGCGGACAATCTTGCGCCGCTTGGTTGATCACGGTTGTCGGGTAACGGTTGTTCCTGCGAATACTTCAGCGCAAGAGGCGTTAGACCTTCAGCCCGACGGGATTTTCTATTCCAATGGCCCTGGCGACCCAGCCGCTGCGACTTATGCCGCCGCGAAATTGGGAGGCTTGTTAGGGAAAGTTCCCATCTTTGGGATTTGCTTGGGGCATCAGTTGATGGGGTTGGCCTTTGGGGGCAAGACCTTCAAACTTCCCTTTGGGCATCACGGGGTCAATCACCCTGTACGGTATATCCCAACGGGGCATGTCGAGATTACTTCCCAAAACCATGGCTTTGCGGTTGACCCCGATAGCTTGCCTGCCGATGTTGAAGTAACGCATCTCAACTTGAATGACCAGACCATTGAAGGTTTACGGCATCGCACGCTGCCTGCATTTTGTGTGCAATATCATCCCGAAGCGGGGCCAGGCCCCCACGATGCAACCTATCTTTTTGGGCAATTTGTGCAAATGATGAATGAGGAACGACCATGAAAGTTTACACCAAGACTGGTGATCAGGGCGAGACGGGGCTGTGGGGTGGGCAAAGGGTAAGGAAAGATTCGCCCCGAGTCCATGCTTATGGAACGGTAGACGAACTCAATTCGGTCTTAGGGGTCATCCGGGCCAACGGGGTTGATGCTGAACTTGATGGAATCTTGTCCCGTGTGCAAGATGAGTTGTTTGTCTTGGGGGCCGATTTGGCTACGCCTGAAAGTACGAAGGAGCGGATTGAGCGGGTTGATGAAGGTTACATTACGCGGCTGGAGCAAGAGATAGATCGCTTTGAAGGTGAGCTTGAACCCCTCCGCCAGTTTATTCTGCCAGGGGGCACGGTGGCCGCGGCCCATTTGCACATTGCCCGCACGGTCTGCCGCCGGGCCGAGCGGGAAGCTACGAATATCACGCTGCAAGAGCCGATTAACAACTTGGCTTTGGCCTACCTTAATCGCCTTTCAGATTGGTTCTTTACCCTTGCACGGGTAGCCAACAAACGGGCCGGTGTGGTGGATATTCCTTGGCGCAAGCCAGGTCAAGCCTAAAGAGAATCTGGTTTCGGCAAGCTCAAC
>DCSM01000089.1:0-2003 GCA_002325605.1 Chloroflexaceae bacterium UBA1466 | reverse complement strand
TTCGGCAAGCTCAACCACCGCAAACGGCCCCTGAGCTTGCCGAATGGTCACAGGAATCCGCTGGCTTTAGCCATTGTCCCCAAAGGCTAAAGCCTTTGGACTCCTGGGCCATAATCTTCACCAATCCTGACTTTAGCACTACCGAAAATCTCTTCCTTAGCTTCTCTCAAGATCCCCAGGATCGATTCCTAACTCCCGCAGCTTGGCCGCAAACCGTTCGGCCAGAAGTTCTGCCTCCTTGGCCCGTTCTTCGGCCTGTTCCCGTGCTAACTGCTCCCGCTTGGCCCGTTCTTCGGCCCGTTTCCGTGCTACTTGTTCCCGCTCCCATTCCAAAACAATTTCGCCAAAGGTGCGGAACGGTTCACCATCGGGGTAATAAAGTTCCAAACCATCGGGCGTAGGTACAAAACGGATTCCCAAGCGGGGACTCACCCAACCCCCCAAGTCCCGTAGCTCTCGCAAATTTGTTCCCTCGCGCAACCACCCCCGCAGCACCTTGCGACCAGGGTCGTATAAGTAAAACTCTTCTACTCCATACATCTCATAAAAGAGAAACTTCGTCAGCATCTCTTGCTTTGTGTTCCCTGGCGAAAGAACCTCAAAGACAACTTGGGGTGCTATCCCACCCTCTTTCCATTGTAAGTATGCTCCGCGATACCCCTTTGGCCGCCCAAAAACCACCATCGTATCGGGGGCCCGCCGCAACGTAGGTAGAGCTTCAACGGGATACCAAAGTAAATCCCCTGCCACGAAAACATCTGACTGGTTGCTGAAGAGCGCATCCAAATTCCCTTGTAAGGTAACAATCCACTGAAACTGCTCAGTGTTATCCGCCATCGGCTCGCCATCACTTACAGGATAAATCAATTCGGCCAGCGCAGTCTGCAAATCAAGAGTCATAGCTACCTCCTTTTCAGCTTATTATATCACAACTTCTGGCTCTAAGCCCCTTATAGCTGACCCCAAACCCAAACAACCCCAAAAGAGCGTTACCATGTGACTAAATTCGATGTTAAAGAAGTAATGATCAGCGATGCCGACGGTTAAAGCGGCGACTATTCCGGCTTGAAGGCCTAACATCCAGCCGCTTTCTTCGCTCTTTGGTTGCCTTAAAGTCGTGAAGGTTTGCCCAAACCAAGCGCTTACGAGGCTCAGAAAAGCTGTTAAACCCAGAAGGCCTAAGCGTTCTGCAAGTGCAAGGTAGATACTACTTACCCCTGCGACCAGGTCGATTTCAGGAGCTTGCCCAAACCCTATCCCAAAAAGGGGATAACGGGCGATGATATTGAGCGCATTTTGATACTCGGCCAGCCGCATCTGCTGCGCTTGATCTTGAAATTGTACCCCTTCCGCAAACCGCTGGGCAAACCCTTCGGCCATTCCTAAGCTACTTAGCACCACCCCCGCCAACATTCCTACAAGTAAGATGCCCCACCACAGCCGACGGTAGCGCAGAAGGGCCAAGTAGACCATTGCTGCCCCAAACCCAATCAGAGCCGCTCGTGAGAAGGTCAGCAGAAGGGTAATGACCATCAGGCCCACGATTCCCGTAAGGAGCCAGCGCGAAAGTAAGGGCCGGTTGGTAAAAAACTGCGCGATGGCAAGGGAGCTTAACAGAGCAAGCATTCCCCCAAAGCTGTTAGGGTCAACCGAGGTCCCGATAGCGCGTTCCAACCCACTGGGATCATCCTCGACGTAGCGCAGGACCCGGCCACTTGTAGGGTAGCCGATTCGCCCTAAGCTGGTCAGCAGCCGCAGCGCGGTCTCAGCATTGAGCGCATAGAAGATCAGGCCCAGCAAAGCCGTTAGCCCCCCTAAGATAAGCAAGGTCTGAAGGGCCAACCGAACTTGTTGCGGAGTACGCATGCAATTCACGACACTGAAGTAGAAAAGTACGCCCAGGATAAACTTGGCATAGTTGTGAAGGGTAAGGCTATCGGGCATCCCGCCTGCGCCCAGAAGGAGGGAAAAGAAGGTCAGCCCTAAGAAGCCAAGAATTCCAA
>DCSM01000091.1:661-2754 GCA_002325605.1 Chloroflexaceae bacterium UBA1466 | reverse complement strand
GCTTAAAGTTGAAAAAGCCCCGTTGCAGATCTCTTTTGAAGAGTATCTGGCGGAGGATTATGAGGGTGGTTTGGCGGAATGGATTGAAGGCGAGGTTATAATCTATATGTCAGCAACGGAAACCCATCAAAAAATCATTCTTTTCCTTAGCACTTTGCTTCATTTGTTTGTTCAATGGTTCGATTTAGGTTTTATTCGCACAGCACCCTACGCGATGCGGGCCAAAAAGGGGGGCAATGGCCGCGAACCTGATCTTTTCTTTGTAGCAAAAGAACATAGGAGCCGCTTAACTGCTAAATTCTTAGATGGGCCTGCGGATTTGGTGATTGAAATAGTTTCAGAAGAGAGTGTTTCCCGCGATTACGAGATTAAATTCCATGAATATCAGGCCGCAGGCATAAGGGAATACTGGATTATTGACCCGCGTCCAGAGCGACAAGGTGCAAGTTTTTATCTTTTGGATAGCACAGGGCACTATCAAGCTGTTTCAACCGCAGAAGGAATCTATTTTTCGACAGTTTTACCCAACTTTTGGCTCAAAATCGCTTGGCTTTGGCATGATGAGCCACAGCCTTTAGCCGCTTTAGCCCAAATTGTGGGGCAAACCCAGTTTTTAGCCGTTTTACAAGAAGCACAAAAATGACAAACAAAGCAAATCCTAACCCAGGCACGGTGGCGGTAAATCGCAAAGCGCGGCACGATTATACGGTTGAAGAGACCATTGAAGCGGGGCTGGTGCTTGTGGGCAGCGAAGTGAAGTCAGTGCGGGCGGGGCGCATAAACCTACGGGGCAGCTATGCTAAGATCATCAATCAAGAGGTTTTCCTCTATGATTGCCATATTTCGCTCTATGAACAAGCGGGAACTCACTTTAATCATGAGGCAACCCGCTTGCGAAAGCTCCTTTTGCATCGGCGGGAAATTGGGCGTTTGACAGGTCTCGTGCGCCAAAAGGGATTGACGCTTGTGCCTTTGCGAGTTTATTTTACAGGAAATCGCGCCAAGCTCGAACTCGGCGTTTGTCGGGGGAAGAAAACCTACGATAAACGCGAGGATTTGTCCAAACGGGAAGCGCAGCGCGATATTGATCGAGCCATTAAGTCGCGGGCCCAAATTTAGCTTTTGGGCGCTTCCCAGCCCTGGTCGCGGATCACCTGGCGCAACCCCTGCGCGAGGCTTTCCAACTGGCGCACCATCAGGCGCAGCTTCAGCGCGGCTTCGGCATCCTGTTGCACCCACGCCGCCACATCGCCTTCGGACTGAGCGCGTTCCAGACGGCTCACTTCCTCGACCATCTGTTGAAGCGAGCGCAGCCGAAAAGTCCGGGCTTTGTTGCGCGGCTGATTTTCAAGCGTTTCTCCAGGCTGGAAAGGGCAATCTTCTGGCGCTAGTTTATCCTCAGGCCAAAAATCTGCGTCACTTTCCCCTGGCTCCTTGGCTACCGCTGCCCGACTGGTCTTGCCCAACCGTTCGTAAGTGATTTGACCTTCGGGCGACGGAGGCCGTTGGGGCGTGGGCATTGTTTGTTCTAAAGTCAAAGCCTCTTCAACCGTCAAATTGGGGCTGGCAGCGAGGTAGCTCGCCAACCGACTAACATCCGCAGCCGACATTCCGCGTTGGGCAGCGAGCCGAGCTAACTCAAGTTGTTTGGCCAACGGCGTAACGCGGCGCAGATGTTGGGCCTGCGTAACATTTAACTGCTCCTGGCGAATTAGCTGCTGAATTTCAGATGGCAGTTCCAACAAGCCAAGATACCGTCTTACCGTTCTCCCCGAATGAGCAACAGTCTTCCCAACCATTTCATCTAATTCGCTTTCAGAAAGACTGCCTTTAGTTTCAAGCAACTGGGTTCGCAGTTGAGCATAAGCTTGGGCCTGCTCAATCCCATTTAGTTCTTTGCGCTGGACGTTTTCGGTTAGCTGTTGAATCAGGAGATTGGGCGCTTCCGTATCCTGTAAGATGCAGGGCACTTTGTCCCAGCCCAATTGAATGACCGCTGCCAGCCGCCGATTGCCATAAAGCACCCGATAGTTGCCTGAGCCAGTTCGCACGACTCCCAATGGTTGGAGCAAACCTTGCTCGGCGATGGTCGC
>DCSM01000091.1:0-501 GCA_002325605.1 Chloroflexaceae bacterium UBA1466 | reverse complement strand
GTGAAAATATCTTTATCGCCTCTTCCAGAGAGATTGACCAGAATAATCTGATCAGAGCGCATGGTCGGGGCCAATTTGATGGTTTCGGCAATCGCGTGAGCCGTCTCCAGGGCAGGCAAAATCCCTTCCAGGCGCGCCAACTGTTGAAAGGCGGCTAAGGCTTCAGTATCATTAACATGGGTATATTTGGCGCGGCCTATGTCATGCAAATAGGCATGTTGGGGGCCGATGCTGGCGTAATCCAAACCTGCTGAAACACTATGCGTCAAAGCAATCTGGCCATTGGCATCCTGAAGCACGTAGGAATAAGACCCATGCAACACACCTGTTTGAGCATCCAGAAAACGGGCAGCATGTTCGCCTAATTGGGAGCCTCGCCCGCCTGCCTCCACCCCGTAGAGCGCAACATCGTCATTCAAGAAAGCTGAAAAGATGCCTAAAGCATTTGATCCGCCACCAACACAGGCAATAATTGCGGTAGGCAGCGCGTTAGTCCTTTCA
>DCSM01000177.1 GCA_002325605.1 Chloroflexaceae bacterium UBA1466 | reverse complement strand
AGCAATGAACGCCCCCCGCCATGCGAGGGGCGTTATGGACAGCGATGAAAAAGCAAGTTATCACCGTTCTGCTCATTGAAGACGATCCCTGGGCGATCCAGTTGGTGCAGAAAGCCTTAAAAGTTACTTGGGGCAAGCAACCAATCCCGCAAACTTTTTGTTTGAAAGTGGGCAAAGACTTCGCGGCAGGGCTGGCTTATCTTCAGAAGAATAAAGTTCAACTTATTCTTTTCGCTCTTTCGCTAAAGGTTCCCCAGAATCTAGTGGCTTTAGCCCAACTGCGGCATGAGGCTCCGGGGCTTCCGCTCCTGATCCTCGTTTTACCATTAGAGGAAGCCCTGGCTAAAAAAGCCCTTCAAACTGGAGTCCAGGATTATCTGTTCAAAGATCAGGCGGCAAAATCGTTGGCGTGTACCGTTCTTTGGGCTGTTGAGAAGCAACATAAGAAAGCGTTGCGCCAGAAATCGCAGGCCAGCGAAGCGCGGTTTCGGGCCGTGATCAACAAAAACGCGGATGCGATTGTGATTGTAAATAAAGAGGGCAAGATCATCTTTGTTAATCCAGCAGCTGAAACGCTTTTGCGGGCGGAAAAGGTTGCGCTTTTAGGGCATGATTTTGGGTTTCCCCTCGTGAATGGCGAATCAACAGAGATTGAGATTCTGGTTGCGGGCCTGAAAGTCGCGGTGGCCGAAATGCGCGTCGCCGAAACAGAGTGGGAAAGTCGCCCGGTCTATCTGGCTTCTTTACGCGATATTACGCAACGGAAACAGACTGAAGAACAACTCAAAATCTACCAAAACGAACTAGAATATCAAAAATTAGCTTTAGATGAACATTGTATTGTAAGTGTGACTGATAGTAATGGGATTATTACCTACGTAAATGCGCGTTTCTGTCAGATTAGCCAGTATAGCGCCCAAGAATTGATTGGGCAAAATCACTCGTTCCTTAGTTCGGAGCATCATTCAGCAGCCTTTTTTGCTGAAATGTGGCACACATTGGCGCAGGGCGAAGTTTGGCATAGCGAAGAGACAGGCCAACGCAAAGATGGGAGTTTCTATACCGTCCATGCAACAATCGTGCCTTTTCCCGATGCAGCGGGCAATCCCTATAAATATGTCACGATTTGCACCGATATTACGGCCCGCAAACAAACTGAAGAACTGAGCCGAGACCGAAATCGAGTGCTTGAGATGGTAGCAAAAAATTATCCTTTAACTGAAGTCTTGGCCCAAATCACGCGGTTAATTGAGCATCAAATTCAAGGGATGTTGTGTGCAGTTTCGTTGCTCACCCCGGAGCAACTGAACTTTGAGGCTGATCCGAGCTTCCCAGAAGGTGTTACTTGGAACCAAATGCTCAAAAGCCCTACGCGGTGTTGGGGGCGGCCAACCTATGCCGACGGGTCGGTGCTTGTCCGCGATCTGCGGAGCGACTCGCGCTGTGCCAGTTGCCGCAACCTAGCCCAAGCGCAAGGCTTTAATTCGTGTTGGGGCAAACCGATCTTTTCGGGGACTGGGGAACCATTAGGTTGGCTGACGGGCTATTATCGGGAAGCGGCGGGGCCGAAAACCGTTGACCTTGAGCTTCTCGAAGGAGCTTGCAACTTGGCAGCGATTGCGATTGAGCAGAACCGGCTGATTAGCCAGTTAGCGCATCAAGCTAATCACGATACCCTCACGGGGTTGCCCAATCGGATGTTGTTTGAAGATCAGCTTCGCAAAACCCTCATTCAGGCCCATAAGTATGAGGAGAAGTTTGCGGTCTTGTTTATTGATTTAGATTGTTTCAAGCGGATCAATGATACATTGGGCCACAAAGTAGGCGACATTCTGCTTCAGAAGGTCAGCCAACGCCTTAAAAGCTGTATCCAGCCCAATGATACCTTGGCCCGCATGGGTGGCGATGAGTTTACCATCGTGTTGAACAACCTTGAAAACCTCAATAGTGCCAAGCGCGTGGCCCAAAAGATCTTAGATGTCCTCAATCGGCCTTTCGCTATCGAAGGGCATGACCTCTTTATAACCGCCAGCATTGGGATTAGTCTCTATCCCGATGACGGCCAAGATACAATTACGTTAGAGAGCAATGCTGATAGTGCAATGTATCGCGCAAAGAGTAAGGGGCGGCATGGGTTTCAATGCTTTACCCCTGAAATGGCCCTGGCTTCGATTGACTCTTTACGGATGGAAACTCAGTTGCGCTGGGCCCTTGAACGCAATGAGTTCCTGTTGCACTATCAACCCCAAGTTGATTTGAGTGGGAAGCTCCTGGGAGCCGAGGCTCTTCTGCGCTGGAACAACCCCATTTTTGGCATGGTCGGGCCCGATAAGTTTATTCCTTTGGCCGAGGAGAGTGGGCTGATTGTTCCCATTGGCAACTGGGTGCTGGAAGAAGCTTGTCGCCAGAATGAGTTGTGGCGACGCGCTGGGCATCCTGCCTTTCGGGTTGCGGTGAATGTCTCCGCCGTGCAATTTGTCCAACCTAACTTCGTCGAGGTGGTGACCCGGATCCTAAAGCAGACGCAGCTGGAACCTTGCTGGCTGGAGCTAGAGTTGACTGAGAGTATGCTAATGCGGGATTACCAGTTCGTGATCCTGCAATTAAGCAAGCTCCGCGCTCTAGGGGTTGCGATTGCGATTGATGACTTTGGCACAGGCTACTCATCGCTTCGTTACCTCCAGCGCCTCCCCATTGACACGCTCAAGATCGACCACTCTTTTGTGCATAATATCGGTGTTGGTAGCTTCGCCGCCCCCAATGATGCCGCAATTGTCCGAGCGATTACGACTTTAGGCCACACTTTAGGCATGAATGTGGTGGCCGAAGGGGTTGAAACGATGAAGCAACTCCAATTCCTACGAAGCATCGGCTGCAATGGGCTTCAAGGCTATCTCTTTGGGATGCCGCTCCCCGCGAAAGCCTTTGAAATGCTGCTGCGGAAATCTTCTCACGGCCACCTTTTGCATCTCCTTTGCGCCCTCAAAAACCCTACACCTATCCTAGAAACAACTGTTTAATGGCTTCCTCAACTGATTTTGCCCATTTGCCTACGACTTATGTTGTTGGCAACCTTACGCTTGCGCCCAATATCGTCCTTGCCCCCATGGCTAGTGTGACAGATAGCAGTTTTAGGCGACTGATTCGCAGCTTTGGGGGGTGTGGCCTGGTTACAACAGAGATGACTAATGCTTCTAGCGTTAGCCCTAAAGCCTTGAAACGCCATCGCCTCCTTGACTTTCAACCTTGCGAACATCCTTTGGCTATGCAGATTAGCGGCAGCGATCCGACGCTCATTGCCCAGGCAGCCCAGGTCGTCGAGCAGTTAGGGGCGGATATTCTTGACCTGAACTGTGGCTGCCCCTCGCCCAAAGTCACTGGGGGTGGGCACGGAGCTTCGCTTCTGCGCGACCTCCCTAAGTTGAGTCAGGTTTTAGCGGCGGCGGTGGGGGCGGTCAACATTCCAGTGACCCTCAAGTTTCGTGCTGGCTGGGATGCGAAGAGCCTTAACTACCTGGAGACCGCAAAGCGGGCTGAGGCCGCAGGCATTGCCGCCTTGGCTCTCCATCCCCGTACTCGTGAACAGCGCTACACGGGCGAAGCTAATTGGCATTGGGTGGCGGAAGTCAAGCAAGCTGTAGGCATTCCAGTGCTTGGGAACGGTGATCTGAAGGATGCTCAAGCTGCGCTTCAACACCTAGCCACAAGCGCAGTCGATGGCGTAATGATCGGGCGAGCAGCCCTTGCTAACCCTTGGATCTTCCGTCAGATCGCCCAACTGCGGCACGGCGAGCCGCTTTTTAGCCCTTCGCCCTGGGATAAGTATCAGTTTCTGCAAAGCTATCTGGCCTTCTGTTTGGAAGAGATGAATGAGCGCGGAACGTTGAATAAACTCAAGCAGTTGATTGGGCAATTGGCGCTGGGCTTACCAAACAGTACGAATCTGCGAGCGGCAGTCCAACATGCTAAGAGCCTCGCCGAAGCTCAAACTCAACTAGAAATTTTCTTTGCGCCGTGGGATGGTTTAGGCTCTGAAAGCTGATCTTTCAAGCTATAAAAGGCAAAAAAGTTCCATTTAGTAAAGCTCTTTGTTCACTATCACCCAGCCTTTAGGTGAGACCGCTC
>DCSM01000182.1 GCA_002325605.1 Chloroflexaceae bacterium UBA1466 | reverse complement strand
ATGACTAAACGCTACAGCCAAACCGCCAAAAACGGGGGGCCTCTCCTGCTTTGTTCTGATTTGCTTGATCCTACCTGGAAAGAAGCACTTAGAATTCTCTCTTCGCGCTCGTTTGAAATCACCTTGCTGCATGTTCTCGCGCCTGAAGAGCTTGAACCACAGATAGATGGTGATTTTCGACTCTTAGATAGCGAAACCAACACGCTGGTCGAGGTTACAGCAGATTTAGACCTCTTGAATCGCTATCAGCAAAATTTGGCAGCTTGGCGCAGCGAAATTGAAACTTTCTGCCATGGGCGCAAGATAAACTATCTTTTCGTTAATTCGGCGCTCCCATTGGAAGATTTTGTCCTTAATCAAGTAAGAAAACGAGGAATTTTGCGATGATCATTCGGGTGCGGCTGATCAAACCGCTCAAAAACAAAATTATTACTTACGAAAGCGAATTGCTCAAGCGCACAGAAACTTCTCTTTTAATCCATGCTCGCTGGCAACAAGCCCGTTTAGATTTAGATTATGTTGTTTTTGAACCAGGTGATAATTTCTTTGAATACTTCTATTCTGACCGTTGGTATAGCATCTATATCATTTATAGTGCCAAATGGCAACTAAAAGGTTGGTATTGTAATGTTACTCGGCCCGCGATCTTTACAGAAAATCGAATTGAATCAGAAGATTTAGAATTAGACCTCTTTGTTTCAGCAGATTATCAAAAGATTTTTGTGTTGGATGAGGACGAATTTGCGGCGCGTGGCTTAGAAAGCAGTGATCCTGGAGCTTATCAGACCGCTTTAGCGACACTTGCCGAGTTGCAGGAAAGAGCAATGCAGGGCAATTTGCCCACAGCCGAAAAGTGGGTTAGGCAACTGTGTAAGGTTTGAAAATGTCATTTCTTGCGCCTTTAGCACTTTTCAGTGCAGCGATTCTGGGGCCGATCATTGTAGCAATCTATCTTTTGAAGCTGCGCCGCGAAGATAAAGTGGTTTCTTCGACCTTTCTTTGGCAACAAGTCGTGCGCGATGTTGAAGCCAATGCTCCTTGGCAAAAATTACGCCGTAATCTGCTCCTTTTACTCCAGTTAATTATTCTGCTTTTCTTGGTTTTAGGTTTAGCACGCCCCTTTTTTCCAACACAAGGGACTACAGGAAGCAATTTAATCCTTATTCTTGACCGTTCAGCGAGTATGGGCGCAACTGATGAAACGCCTAACCGCCTGGAAGTTGCCAAAGAATTAGCGATTAAGCTGATTGATCAACTTCCTGACGAGGGGCGGGCGACATTGATTGTAGCTGGTGACCCGCTTGAAATGCCAGCCTCAGCGACTAAAGACCGTTTAGAATTGCGTAAAGCCATTCAGAATGTTGCTTTGCACAATGGTGGGGGCAGCGACCTCACACAACCGCTGGCTTTAGCGGCGGCGCTGGCGGCCCGCGAAGACCAAAGCGAAGTTGCGATTATCTCCGACGGCAATGTAAAACTCCCTACTGACCTCAAAATGCCCGCGACGATTCGCTATTTCCCGATTGGCAAGAGTGGTAAAAATGTAGCAATTAGTGCTTCGGCATTGCGGGCAAATGCTACGGGCCAGACGCTTTTTGTGCAAGCCACAAACTATGACACTGCGGTTACGACGTGCAGAATGGATATTTATTTGGATGGGACTCTTTTTAGTGCTTATAATTTGACAATTGAGCCTGGACAAGAACAAAGCGTTGTTGTCGAAGTTCCTCCAACCGCTAAGATTGCAGAAGCGCGTTTAAGTGCTAAAGATGTGCTTCCTACTGATGATCGTGCTTGGGCAACGAGTACATTAGGCGAAGAAACAAAAATTCAGCTTGCTGGCCCTGGAAATCATTTCTTAGAGACGGCTTTAGCTCTTTTGCCTGGCGTAAAAGTCACGACTAATACGACGACACTTGACCAAACAAACTCTCAATTCGCTTTGACTATTCTTGATAGCGTTATGCCCGCAAACCTGCCAAATGGCAATTTACTCTTTATTGCGCCACCCCAAAGTACGGCTTTTTTTTCCGTTACGGGCACGCTGGATTTTCCCACCATTAAGCCTGCGTCAAGCGATGAACCGCTTTTGCACAACTTGAGCCTCAACGAGATAAACATTCTTCAAGCGGTTCGGTTTGTGCCAGGAACGTGGGCGCGGGTGCTTGTAGAGAGCGACGGAGCGCCACTTTTGGTGGCGGGCGAGCGCGAGGGGCGACGAATTGCAGTGTTAGCTTTCGCTTTACAAGAATCTGATTTGCCGCTTAATGTAGCTTTTCCCTTACTGCTTTCAAACCTTGTCAGTTTCCTGGCTCCAGGGAGTGGTGCAGAAGCTGCCCAGCTTTTGCCCAGCCAGCCGCTGGCCCTTCAGGTTGACCCCGCGATCACTGAGGTGCGCTTGACACGCCCAGATGGGCAGAAACTTAGCTCTCAAGCAAGTCTTTTGCAACCAAAGCCAACTCTTCAGATTCAAAACGGACAATTTGTTTATGCTGAGACTGATTCGTTGGGAATCTATACGGTTGAATTAGTGAAAAACCAAGAAATTATAGCCCAGCACCGTTATGCCGTTAATCTTTTTGCGCCAGCCGAGTCGGCGCTCAAGCCCCAAAAACAACTTTCAGTTGCCCAAACAAGTGGGCTTAGATTAGCAGTTCCTAACGAGCGCGTTGGCAAACAAGAGTTTTGGCGTTGGTTGGCAATGGCTGCTTTTGCAGTTTTAATCCTTGAATGGTTAGTTTATCAGCGAGCTGGCTTAACTTATCTGCGCCAGCAATGGCAAGTGCGAAGGAAAAAAGCCTAAAAGTAAGAGCCTAATCCTTTTTAGCATAAGGCCATGTGGCTTTAACCAGTTCGGGTAAGATTTTGCCCGCAGGGCCTTGCAAAAAGTAGGATTTTTCTGAAAAGTGAGGTGTAACATCGGGATTGATCACTACGAGCTTTGCAGTTGCTTTAATCAGCATTGGAAGGGAAGCAGCAGGTTGAACCAAGCCCGAAGTGCCAATCGTAAAGAAGAGATCGCAGGTTTTTGTAGCTTCCCTTGCCTTCGCTAAGACTTCTTCTGAGAGATTCTCGTGAAACCAAACAACATCAGGCCGCAATAAACTCCCAGTTTGAGGACAACGCGGTGGAACCTCGTCTGTTTCTGGCCAACTTTCAACGATAACCCCATCATCAAACCGCTTCGTTCGCATAATATTACCGTGCAATTCGATAACATTTTTGCTACCTGCTCGTTTATGAAGGCCATCCACGTTTTGGGTGATTAAGGTGAATTTGGGAAGTTTTTGCTCCATTTCGACTAGGGCTAAATGCCCCGCATTCGGTTCAGCTTCAGAAACTAACTTCCGCCGCCAAGTGTACCATTCCCAAACCAGTTTGGGGTTGCGCTTAAAAGCTTGGGGGGTTGCAAGCTCTTGGAAGTCATACTTTGCCCAAATCCCCGTCTGGGCATCCCGATATGTTGGAATCCCACTTTCAGCCGAAATCCCTGCGCCTGTCGAAACTACTACATCTTGCGCGTGGCGCAAGGCTTCAATAAGCTCCAGCGGAATAGAAACTGGCTCATTGCTCATCTTCTAAGCTCCTTGCTAAATTCTACCTAGCGGTTACTATTATAATATAAACCAATTGAGCCTTAAAAGCAAAAAAAAGCAGCTTTAGGCTCAAGAAAAGCATGCTTTTCTTCCTTTTCCCAAGCAAAATTAGGCTTTTATTCTGGCCCTTGCAAAGCAGCAAAGATTGTGCTATACTAGCTGCATTGGACAACGTATGGTACTGCGAGACTTGCATCAGTGATCTTTTCTTCCTTCTCTATGCGCTCGTCAGAACTTCATTCGCTCCGAAGAGTGTACGTTGTTAGCGCCAGAGCGAGGGGCAGGCTCTTTAGTTCTGATTACCCCAGTTGCGCCGGAGTTTGGTAGTTTGGAAGATAGGCTTCTAATTAGAGGCCCCAGTGACTGTCCCGCAAACTTGCGGGCAGGGAGATCTATTGCATGCGAGTTAAGTTATTTGTTGGAAATTTGCCGTGGAGTGTTGGTGATCCGGACCTAGAGCAGTTGTTCGGGAAACATGGTCAAGTTGAGAGTGCCCGCGTGATTGTGGACCGCGACACAGGTCGTTCACGAGGATTTGGGTTTGTAGAGATTGATGGTGACCCAAAAACCATTATTGATGCGACCAACGGCCAAGAAATTGAAGGCCGGCCCATGCGAGTCAATGAAGCCGAAGAAAAAGAGTCCAATCGCTCCTTTGGTGGTGGCCGGAGCAGTGGTGGTTCACGTGGCGGCAGCAGCCGTGGCGGGCCTCGCGGCGGTGGCAGCCGTGGGGGTTACTAACTAGCTCCTTTCGCCAGGTGAGTCTTTCTTAAATAGATAGCTAAAAGCCTCCGTTTCGATTTAGAAATGGGGGCTTTTCGTTTGGCTAAACAATAAATGATAGAGGAGAAAGCCGATCTTCACCGGCCCTCTTCTATCATTTTAAGCTTTGGGGACTTTAATCTTATTCTGGAGTGGGTAAGATCTCAGGTAATACCTCAAGCCAAAGAGAGGAATTATTATTTCCCAGGTGGTCACCGCTGCTTTTGGAGAATAACGAAGCTTTATAGAGATTTTCAGCCGGTTGGGCCGTGCGGCTGACCCGGGCCAAAACGTGAATTTCGACCACATCTTTATCAAAAAGAGGCCCAATATCCACAATAGCGATATTCCCGGCTTTTTCGGAACTTCCCCAGCTACTGGTGACGTTGAGCAACTCAAGGAAGCTCGGCAAAAAGCTGAAAACCTCGACAGCATCGGCTCGCCCACCGGTGTTGGTCACGCTGAGGGTAAGGTCAATTATGTCGCCGACGCGGGGTTTTGCAGGCATCACTTTTTTGATGGCTAGGGCCGGGTCGCCACTCCGCCGATCCGGCCCGCTAACGCTGCTCCCTGGGCTGGCGGTTGGGCTTGTGCCTGGTGAAACAGGGTCGCGGGGCGGCGCAGGAAGTGGGTCACGAGGGGGCACGGGAACTTGGGCTGGATTAACTGGTTCATGGCCATAGACTAGGCTCAAGTTAAAGGCTTGAAGAAACAGCAGCGTAACCAGCCCTCCGACGGTCAGAACTAAACGGAAGCCAAATTTTTTCATCAGCATTTCCTTTGCTTATTTGTTCAAGAGCGGGACATAGGTTGCTATGTCCCGCTCAACTTTTCCAGAAACAGAACTACCTTGGCGCGGTAGTAGAAATCGCGCTGCCGCCCCCTGCGGGGGGATTCGTGCCCGTTACGACCAAGTTGCGAATTTCAGCGCGGTTGTTGGTCTCATCAGTTTCTTGATTCGCGCCATAGACAACCGTGGGGTTCCAGCTATCCGCATAGACATAGAGATCAGTTGTGCCATTTGCAAACCAACCTTGCCAGCGACTAGAATCTATATCAAAGTGCCCATTGCCCGTTGCTAAGGACTTCAACGTGACACTTTGGCCAGCTTGGAGGGTTTGCGAAATTTGCCAAGCCAACCCAAAGCAGTAGGAAACGTTTGAGGTCCCACAGGTCTGATTCCAACGGACATTAGCTGCGGTTGGCGGCGTATTTGGATTGAGATAGAGATCAACCCAGAACGGAGCCGCTACTCCCTTACCCTGATTGGTTACGACCACACTAATCTCAACGGCCTCACCTGCGCTAAAGGTCTGCTTGGCTGGATTGAGGCTGACACTAGAGACGACCAAGTCGGGATTTTCAACTACCGTGACTGGGGTCGGGGTCAGTACTGGGGCCGGCGTTGGCGTTGCGGGTGGGGTATAAGGGATGTTTTTCGCAATAAAGGGTAGGTAGACGTTTGTTGCAGCCTGAACGGTAGTCTCGTCTTCGGACGAACCCTTGTTGCTTGTGGTGTCATCGCTGATCTCAGCTTCGATTGTAATCTTATTGACACCTGTGGGCAAGGTACTATTGACCGTTACCGCAAAGTAGACAATCCCGCTCTGCCCTGGGCCCAGGGAACCTTTCGGGGGTACAAGATAGATGCAAGTTGTCCCTGCGGGGTCACCATTCGCGCAAGGTGTTCCATCGGCATGTTCCCAAACCCCTGGCAAAGCTGCTAAACCGGGCCCGCTCTGGCTGGAATTGAAGGTTGCGTTAGCCGGAACGAAGATCTTAATCTTGACATCCTGGGCGATGCCCGAACCCGTATTGGTGTAGTGGATGGTGTAACGCAAGACTCCACCGGGCTTGACAGCCTGGCCTTCATCGGTAACAAGGATCCGCAACTGGGAGATGGTTGAGGTCAAGCTTGCGGTGTTATCCACAAGATTGCCATCAATCTCTGCATCAGAAGTGATGTTGGCAGTGTTTGTAATGTACAAAGCCGAATCGGGGAGCGTACTCGTGACCAACACTGTGAAGGTAAGTTTACCTTGCCCTTTCACAGGCAGGATACCTAACCGATAAGAGCAGGCTGACCCTGCAACCCCAGCGTTTTCGCAACTCCAGCCCGTTGAGCTTCCGCTAGAACTAAAGCTGGTGTAAGCGGGAACCTTCTCGGTGATCACTGTGCCACTGGCATCCATGTGACCTGCATTAGTATAGGTCAACGTGTAGGTGATCGGGCGGCCTGGTTGGGCCTTCAGACCACCGTCGCTCTTCGCCAATTGCAGATCGGGGCTATTATCGTTATCCTTGATCGTTGCAACAACGAGGCTGGCCCTGCTTTGCACGTAATTGGAATCTTCACTACTCAGCCAGCTGAAAGCCGTGCCCTCGTGCCAACCTTCCAAAAGGGTATCGTCCACCGCTGCAATCGTAACGGTTTGCGGGGTTCCATAGTTTTCAGGTGTGAAGGTGAGCTTAGTTGGGTTTAGCGTAACCTGCCCATCGGTCAAGATGGACACCACAACATTCTTCGTGGGCGGGCCATAAATGTCGTTAGACTTTAGTTGCACCTGATAGGTCTTAGCTGGGCCTCCTTCAGCCAACTCCAGGCTGGTTGGGGAGCTTTCTACTAAGCTATCATTATCATCAATGAGGAGATAGACCCCATTCGCAAGCCCCGTCGTCCCCATAAAGTCCTGATCCGCCGCGCTGGTCGAGACCACCTTGTGGAAGATAGCGGCGGCGTGCGTTCCTTCCAGGATGCTGTTATCGAGCGCCGAAACGGTTACGGTCTGGGAGATACTTGCATTTCCAGGGCTAAAGGTCAGGCTTGAAGGGGTGAAAGTAATCTGCCCCGTAGACTGAACAATCCCTAGTTGATCAAAGGGAAATGGGAAGATGGTCACGTCGGCGGTGGGGGAGCCACGCAGCGAGACTTGATAGGTTGCGGAGGCCCCACCTTCGGTTAAATGGAGTTTGAGTGGTGAAATATTCACCTTCGAATCATTATCTTCAATGAAGACCGGGAGCGGATTCCCATCCGCATAAGTGTTGAAGCTTGGTTCTTGGATATAGCCCCCATTGAAGATCGCATCGCTACTGGTCAGCGTATGGAGAATTGCGCTATTATGCAACCCTTCAATCACGCTATCGTCAACCGCGCTCACCATGACTACCTGTTGCTTCGCCCAGTTACTGGGGGTGAAGGTCAATTGCGTTGGCGTGACGGTAATTTGGCTGTCAAGGGGAGTCAGCGTGATGAGGACATCCGCTGTGGGCGCAAACTGCAAGTGGATGGCATAAGTATCGTTAAACCCATCTTTGTCCAGGATTCCTTCCCCAACGATGGTGCTTGCGGCACTTTGAAGGAGATAGGCCACGGGTTTGTCATTGTCGGTAACTTCCACCTTGACATTGGCTGGCACAAGGTTGTTGTAGTTGAGATCGCTGCTGGTGACGGTGTGGGTAATCAAAGCTGTCAAGAGGCTTTCGGGCTTCTTGTCATCAACGGCCACCACGCTCACCGTCTGATCTTGATTCCAGTTCGTCGCATCAAAGGTCAAGGTCGCGGGCGTTAAGGTAAGCTGCTTGCTCCCATCATTCGTGTTGACTGCGACGCTGCCACTTGGCGGGGCACTGAGCCGCACCTTGTAGGAATCGGTCTTCCCACCTTCAACCACACTGAGCGTCGGGGTAACGTCGCTGCTGCCATTGATGAGAACTTCAGCAAAGACCAACCCCGCATCCACCGTATCCGTAACGATGCCAGACTTTAGGATGACGGCGGCGGTAGCACTAAAGGGGCTGGTAGCGGAGGCCACAAAACTGCTGTCGTTATCTATGCTTCCTTTGAAAGCTGGGCTAAAGGTGTAGCCTAAAGGAGCGCTCACAACGACGGTGTAGCTGCCTGGCTTGGCACTGAGGCTGTAAAGGCCCTTAGAGCTTGAAACCGTCTTCGTCACAACGGTGCTACCACTAAGCAAGCTGACATTCACTCCTGCGATGCCCGCTTCACCTGGGTCTTGGATTCCATTGTAATTCAGGTCTTCCCAGATGAAGTTGCCGACTGTGCCAGAGCGATAGAGGCCCGCATCCCAGAAAGTATTGGTGATGACCCCAGACTTGATGAGGATGGGGTTTGTCCGGCCTGTGGTGAGCGAAGCAGCGCTGTTTTTGTCTGAGGCTCCAACCCCTACTGGGCTAAAGCTAAAGCCCGTGGGCAGCCCAAACTCTACCGTGTAGGTGGCTGGATCAACCGTGAAGCTATAGGCTCCGGTGCTATTGGTTGAAGTTGCATTGACGACTTGATCCTTACCCGTAGCATCGCGGCGATAGAGCTTGACATTTACTTCTCGGATCCCTTTCTCGCCTGCATCCTGAATCCCATCGGCGTTCAGGTCTTCCCAAACGAAGTCGCCGATAACTCCAGGTTTGTAGACCCCCGCATCCCATTCAAAAGCATCTGTCGGGTCGCCAGAAAGGAGCGCGATAGTGGCACAGCCCTTGCTGTCAACATCACTATCTTTCGCCCAGTCTGTCCCAACATCTGCTGGCGAAAACTTGTAGCCTGTCGGTAGATTCTCTATGCAAAGGCTATAATCACCTGGCCGGACATTTTGGAGGCGGTAGAGGCCCGTTATTGAGCTAGTGGAAGTCATGGTGATAACAGTGCTGGTCCCCTTGAGGTACAACTTCACTGTTGCGGTCACACCTTTGGTCTCGTTTGGATCCTGGATTCCATTGGCATTCACGTCTTCCCAAATGCGGTCCCCAAGCGTTACGTTCTGGTACAAACCTGCATCCATATCCGATTCGGTCTCACCAGAAGTAGTCGTAAAGACAGCGGTTTCGCGCGTTGTGGTAAAGACATCGCTGTCAACGGTGTCGTTGTTGGTCCCTGACGCAAGCCCCGCATCCTTAGGGCTAAAATTATACTTAGCTGGCAAGGTATACTGAAGCTTGTAACCCCCAGGGTTCAAATTGGTGAAGGTATAGAGCCCCGTGGCGTTGCCTACTCCTGTCGTCAGCGTGCCAGTGTAGCTCCAAGTTTTGGTCGTGGCATCCCAGAAAAGCAACTGAACGGTGCTTCCCGCGAACCCTAGCTCATCGGGGCCTTGGAAGCCATCCGCATTCGCATCTTCCCAAACTCGCGTTTCGATCTTGACCTTCTTGTAGGTCCCTGCGTCCCAGTTGGTTTGGGTCGTGCCATATAACAACGAAGTAACCGTTATTAAACCAGTTGAATCAGGATCGCTATCGGTGGTGTCCTTATTGGGATTGCCGGCATCTTGCGGGCTAAAGGCATCATAGCCAACCTTGGGGGTAACTTTGATTCTGTAGGTTGCGGACAGGGGAGCAGTAGTTCCTGTAGGTAACAACCCTGTGAAACTATAAATGCCGGTTGCCAGACTGGTCGTATTCGTAATCGAGGTGCAAGTGCCAGAACTATCGCAGCCGAGTAATTCGACCTTCGAACCCCCCACGCCCAACTCGTTCAAATCCTGAATCCCATCGGCGTTGAGGTCTTCCCAAACTCGGCCACCGAGCGTTGCGCCGACATACATCCCCGCGTCAACGTCATCGGTATGCCGATTGGCTCCAATTTTCACCGTTTCGCTCACCCCGTTGGTCGGGTTAGCGTCGCTATCATATTGGTAATCCCCAACATGCCAGCGCGCAAAAGAATAGCCGCTCTTCAGGGTGAAAGTAATCTTGTAAGTTCCACTGACCAGGTTGGAAATCCGATAATTTCCATAGGCATCGGTCTTGGTAGAAGTATACCAGGAGGTGTTTTTTAACTGAAGCGTTACGGTAACACCTGAAATACCAGGCACTTCAGCGGCTTCCTGAACGTTATTACCATTCTTATCTTCCCAGACCAAGTTCCCAATGCTCGATAAGCGATAGATTCCTGCATCACGGCGCTGAGTACCATCGCTGACCAGCGTTATTTTCTTAGTTTTCCCATAATCTGTTGAAGGGAAAGTGCTGATCGCATCACTGTCGAGATCTGTGGTATCAGTAACTAGGCTAGTGTCACCAATATCTGCTATCGTAAAGCCATATCTGTCGGGCGGGGTGAAATCAACGATGTAATCGCCCGCTTCCAAGCTTGCAAACTCATACAGCCCGTTGTTGTCTGTGGTTGTAGTTCTGGCTAAGGTATTCGTGGAGATTGTACAGGAGCTAGTAGCGCATTTCCATAACTTAACCACCGCATCCTTCACCCGAACTTCCGTTAGCAGGTCACCTTGCAAGCCATTGCTATCGGCATCATTCCACATGTAGCCCATGATCGTGTTCTTGCGATAGGCCCCAACATCCCAACCCGTTTTGGTATCAACAGGATCAGCAGTTTTGTAAGCAACCTCGATGTAACCCGTGTCGCTACTGTCCGTGATCAGAGTTGCGTTGCTGTCAGTGGTGGCTGTGCTGCCAGAAGCGCTCTTTGAACTAAAGACAAAGTCGGTTGAGGGCATTTGGAAGAAGACAAAGTAGGTTGTGCCATCTGTTAAACCACTGAAACCATAAGAACCATCAGAGCTTGTCGTTTGATCGGCAAAACCAGTTACAGCTGTACAACCAGTTCCTGAAGGGCCTGTAAGAGTTCCTGTACAGGCAGTCTTTAATATGACTTTCACGCCCCCGATCCCTGATTCCCCCGTATCTTGGATGCCATTCCCATTTGAGTCGAGCCAGATAAAGTCGCCGATATTGGTTTCCTTCAAACCCACATTGATGTCGGCATAGGAAACCGTTGCAGCAGAGAGGGCAGTACCACCAGCAGCATCTGCTTTGTCAATGTCAAGAGTATCAGTGCGGCCCTTATTTGCGCCAGTGTCATTGATGAAACTCTCACCAGTTGCAGCTGCCCCTGTTTTGGGGAGAGGTGATGCTGATGCTACAGTAGTACCCTTGGCAACAAACAGATAGCCCTTTGGTGGAACCACCTGGATAAGGTATTCCCCAGGCTGCAA
>DCSM01000034.1 GCA_002325605.1 Chloroflexaceae bacterium UBA1466 | reverse complement strand
ACGAGGTTGTCAATCGTCGGCACGCCTGTAATATCAAGGATTGCAACCTCCGCTTGATGCGTTACAATCCCTTCCAACAAGGTCTCCATGACCTGCTGGACACGGAGATGGTCAATGCTGCCAATAAGCGGCATCACCACGACCCCATCCGCCAGCGGGATCAGTGGCGTAGAGATTAGCAGCATCGCCTCGCGCTGCATGGCAATCACCTGGTTCTGGAAGACTGCCCGCTCCTCCTCGACCCTTTTTCGCTCCGTAATGTCAGTTGAGAGACTAAAGAGACCATGCATCACCCCTTCCTTATCATAGAGGGGGAACTTGCGGGAGACATAGGTAAAGGTTCCATCCTCTTTTCGCACTTCCTCCTCTACTTCAAGGGGTTTCCCTTGCTCTAACATTTCCCGCTCGTTGGCTGCAATAAAGTCGGCTGCTTCCTTGGGCAATATATCATAGACCGTCTTGCCATAGAGCGATTCCCGACTTTGCTGAAGGAAGGTCTCAAACCCCTGATTACACAGAATGATCTGCCCTTGCATATTCTTCGCAAAGAGCAGAATGCCGGGCGTATTGTCCAAGATGATGCTCAACATCTTCTGGCTTTCCTGCAAAGCCTCCGCTTGAGCATGCAATTGCACATTAAGTTGCACGAATTCTTGTTGAACTTGGTGTTCGCCAGTAATATCTTGGCTAAAGGCTGCGATAGCCTCAGCCTCCCCTTCCCGCCCTCGGATGAGGAAGCAGGAATGTTGCCCCAGCCACCGTTGCCCATCGGCCCTTTGATACCAGATCCGCCCATTCCATTGCCCCTGCTTCGCCAGCGCGGGGAGCAGATCTTGCCCAATGGTTAGCATCTCTTCTTGGGCCATCCCAGGGGTCTGCTTTCCTAAGATCTCCGCAGGCTCAGTGAGGCCGTGTAACCGCAGCGCCGCAGGGTTCGCATATTGCACAACCCCATCTATTCCTGTAACAAGTACCCCATAAGCGGCCTTCTCAATCAGGGTCTCAAAAAGCTGGAGGTTTATAACTTGACTCCTCGCGCTTGCGGGCGACGAAGCCTCAACCCCTCGCGGCGTTTGAGCCTGGTTAAAGATAGCCAATTCGCTGAGGTGAGCTTCTAAGACTTTCCCAATCTTCTTTCTAGCTATATCTTCCCCCTCTTCAACCTGCTTACCAAGCTCTTTGAGAATCTCTTTGGCAATGTTCTCAACTAATAACGCTCTTTGGGCTGCCTTAAAGTCATGTGCTGTTAAGTTTTCCTGGTCTGCATTCATAGATATAGCTCACTTTCAGGTGGTTATAATTACTTCTGGCTAGTTTCCATTCCCTAAAGCCTTGTAACTCAGGGCCAGGCAAGGCTGCCTGGCCTACATTTCTTGGCCCGACTCAAGTACTTCTCTTGGCCCGACTCTTCCAGGTCGGTTGCAGCACCAGAAGATTTTACCTTCCACTATGGCTTACGGGAAGCAAATGCTGTGCTTTGAGGGCATACGCAATTCCCTTTTGCAGACTGCTAAGGGTAACAATTTCTTCCAGATTGACCTCTAAGTCCAGAAGTAACAGAGCCATTGTGGGCTGGATACCCGTGATAATGACTTGTGCCCCCAACAGGCGCGTAGCTTTCGCCATTTGCACTAAGACCTGCGCCACTTGCGCGTCAACCGCTGGCACACCCGTGATGTCTAAGATCGCAAGCTCCGCTTGGTGTTCCACAATTCCCTCCAACAAGGTCTCCATGACCTGGTTGGCACGGCGCGAGTTGATCGTGCCAATAAGCGGCATCACCACCACCGCGTCGGCTATCGGCATCAAGGGGCTTGAGAGTTCGCGCAACGTAGCCTCTTGCATTTGGATGATGGTCTCCTGGAGCTGGGCCCGTTCCGCTGCCGCCCGTTTCTCCTCCGTAATATCGCGGACAATTCCCCCGATGTTGCAGGGCTGCCCATCAGGCCCCCGAATGGCAAAGGAAGAGAGATTACCATCAAAAGTTGTGCCATCGGCCCGCTGATAGGTCAGAATTCCTTTCCAAATTCCTTTTTGCACTAAGCTGTCCATCATTTCATCAATTTGGCTGGGGCTATCAAGCACAATAACCTCCCGCATGTTGGTTGGATGGGTTGCGGAATCATAGCCAATCATCGTATGGAAAGCAGGATTGGTATAGATAAATTCGCCTTTCAGATCCCTGACTGCAATCCCATCGGGGGCATGCTCGACTAAAGCTCGAAAGATCGTGAGTTTAGCAGTCTGTTCGGCTACTTGTTGTCGGATTTCAGCCTCAATCTGCTTCTGCCCAGATATATCAGTCACGACATTGGCAATATAACGGGGTTGGTGGAGGTCATCCCGAATCAAGAAGACATTTTGAATCGTTGTAGTGGTGGTTCCAGCCTCATTGATGAGATCCATTTCGCCGACCCATTGATCCTTTTGGATGACCGTGGGGATGACTTCGTTAGCCAAGAGTTCCTGTAATTCGGGGGGGTAGAAGGAGGCCACCGATTTGCCCAAGACATCGCTCAGGCTTTCTGCGCCCAAAAGCCGATAAAGGGAAGGATTCATATAAACCACATTCCCCTCCAGGCCCGCGATGCCTAAGCCTTGCCCCGCCGCATCGGAGAAAAGGCGAAAGATATTCGCATCTTCAAGGAGTTTGGTACTGTTGATCGCGCTGGCGATTTGTCCACATAAGCCCAAGAGCAAAACCTCGTCTTCCTGCGAAAGGAGATTGGCTTGGTTCGTTTGAACATCCAAGACTCCCAGAACTTCCCCGCGAAAGATGATTGGGATCGCCAATTCGCCTTTAGTCTGTGGCAGATAGGGACTCGGTAGATAGATGGCAGATTGTTGCACCTCAGAGACAAGGATCGGCTGCTTCGTGAGCACGGTCTGGCCAATCAAGCCTTTGCCAAATTCAACCGTGCAGCCTGCGTCCTGCATTCGCTGCCCGACTTCGCCCGTGGCGGCCACAAGGGTCAGGCTGTGATGCCCCGCATCGGCCCGAAAAACTTGGATATGGGAATAATCAAACCGCTCTTGGGCCAGGGCAATCACACGCTTAAAGAGTTCGGTCAAAGAAGAGGCCGTTGAGATTTGTTGGGCAATATCAGTTGAGGTTTGCACTTGGCGCATGCGCCGCAACAACAGTTCCTGGACTTGGGTTTCGAGCCGCTTGCGCTCGGAGATGTCTTGCATCATCCCAAGCATCGAGATCGCTTGCCCCTTCGCATCTAAGCCAAAAAACCCTCGATCATAAACCCAAAGATAGTGCCCAGCTTTATGCCGATAACGATAAATAACGTCAAAAAATTCCCCTGTCTGCTCGGCAAGCTCTAAAGCTCGAATGGTTTCAATGCGGTCTTCAGGGTGGATTAGGTCGACCCATTGCTGAAACCCGTTTTGCATCTCGGCCAGGCTGTAGCCCAAAACTTGCTCAACACCCCCGCTCCACAGAATGACCCCGGTTGGAATGTTATAGTCATAGACAATCTGTCCTGAAGCCGATACAATCAGTTCATAGCGGCGTTTCCAATCAATAATCTCCTTTTCAACCTGTTTATGTTCTGAAACATCCAGGTTGCTGGCATGGGTTCCAATCCAGCGCCCATTATCATTAAAGACGGGCTGGCAGACATGGCTAATCCACCGTTCTTCCCCCTGCTGCGAGATAAGTCGAAAGTCGATTGAAGCCGGAATTCTTTGCTTGGCCTCGTCCTCCAGATGTTTTTGAACTATTTCTTGATCATCGGGGTGAATAAGCTGGCCGAAAAGGTTGGGATTTGCTAGAAACTCCGCGGGCGGATGGCCCGTAATCCGCTCGCAAGCGGGGGAAACATAAAGATACATGCCCTCCGCATCCATCCAATATTCCCAATCATAGGTAAATTCTAAGACCGTTCGGATTTGCTCTTCGCTCTTGCGAAGGGAATGTTCAACCCTTTCGCGTTCGGCGACCTCCTGCTGAAGACGGTGGTTGGTGGCGGCCATTTCGGCAGTGCGGGCAGCGACCAAGTCCTCTAAATGCTCTCGATGTTGCCGCAATTCCTCGTCAAGTTGGAGGGCGGCGGACTCATCGCGCACAATGCCTGCTAAATTACAAGGTTGGCCGTCGGGGGTACGAATGACAAAGCCGGAGAGATTGCCCGCAAAAGTTGTGCCGTCGGCGCGCCGATAGGGAATAATGCCTTGCCAAAAGCCTTCACTCAACGCAGTGGCTACCATTCCTTCAAGTTGCCCAGGGTGGTCAAGCACGAAAGCATCGCTGAGGTTGGTCTGTTTAGCAACAGGGTCATAGCCCATCAAAGCGCGCTGGGCCGGGTTGCAATAGATGAATTTGCCCGTCAGATCAGACACGGCCACGCCGTCGGGAGCGATTTCGGCCAGGGCCCGAAAAAGCCGCAATTCCGTCGCTTGGTGGGCTAATTCGCTATTCAAAAGCTGGGTTTGGGCCAGCGCTTTTGCGGTTTGACTCGCATAGAATTGACTGATTGTGAAGAAGAATTCATCAAAGAGCGCGAGCAGCGCCAACAAGCTTTCATCCGCATTCGCAACCCGCTGGGCCACCGCCTTCAGCCCAACCCGCGTTAGCTGTTGGCGCTGAAGGATCATTAGCTGGGTAACCTCTTCAAACGGAACTCCCTCCGCCAAGAGGCTCTCTAGCCCAACGTTGACCCAAGTTTGAAAACTGGCCCGATCCTCATCCCGCAGGGTTTGAGCCAAGCTTTCAAGCGTGTGCTTCACCCGCACCAAAAGGGTATCTTGTTTCTGCGTGCGATAAAACCCGATCTTTTCCAGCAATTCAGTAGTGATTGCATTGGTCAAAGCCGAAGTCTCTGCTTCGAGAAAGATACAAAAGGGAGCATGTTGGTTCATGGAAAGTCCTCTGTGCTAAGAATGCTAGTCTGAAACCCAGCTCTTTTCCCTCGGAGGCAACCGCTTTAGCTGTTGGGCCACGGCTAAAGCCGGGGATTCCGAGGGCGAAACCTCCGCTTCGATTTGGCAGCCCTTCGGCAAGCTCAGGGACCGTTTGCGGGGGTTGAGCTTGCCGAAACCAGAGGCATTCGAGCCTGTGGCGGGCGGGAAAAAGAGACCTACCCTACCTGGGTCTTCTCTTTTATCTTCTTGGAAGCGCTTTTTGAGCTAGGAACCCGCTTTTTGATTGGCGGCTTGGGCTTTTCGGTGGCGGGCGCAGCCTTCTCCGCCGCTGGGTCAGGTACATATTCGCTTACCAAAGCGAGGTCGTTGAGGGCGTAATCACATTGCGGATAACGATTACAGCTATAAAATGGTCGCCCAAACCGCCCACGGCGCTTCAGGAGTTCGCCCGTTTGGCATTTGGGGCAATTTACACCTGTTGGCTCAGGAGGCGGCACAGGTTTGCCATCCTTGCCAATTTTGCGAATATTAACACATTCTGGGTAGCCTGAACAACCTAAGAAAGGCCCATACCGCCCCTTCTTGCTAACCATCGGTTTGCCGCAGAGATTGCAGATGACATCAGTAATTTCAGGCGCGCTTGGGGTATTTAAGACGATTTCCCCCATGCTATTGCGCTGAAAATCACTGGTGAAATCACACGATTCAGCATCGCCAGTCTTGCTATAGCGCGAGCAAGCCAGAAATTCGCCATTGCGCCCAAACTTAATTAAGAGTTTACCCTGCTGACATTTGGGGCAAATTAGCTCCGTTGAAATCTCCTCGCGCTTGACGTTTCGCATCTCTTTCCGGGCTTGGGCCAGCGTTTGGGCAAAGGGGCCGTAAAAATCGTGCAAAACAGGAATCCATTGCCGCTCGCCCGTGGCAATATCATCAAGATTCTGTTCCATGGCCGAAGTAAAAGCGTAATCAATGATCTTGGGAAAATGGGCAACTAATAAATCAGTTACAATTTGGCCCAATGCTGTGGGGATAAGTTTCTTTTCGCTAAGTTCAACATAGCCTCGATCTTGAATGGTCGAGATAATCGGGGCATAAGTAGAGGGGCGACCAATCCCTAAACGCTCTAAATCTTTGACCAAACTCGCTTCAGTATAACGCGGGGGCGGTTCAGTGAAGTGTTGGAGCGGCAATAAGGCTAACAAGTTGAGGAATTCTTGTTCTTTCAGCGCTGGTAAACGTTTTTCACGGTCTTCATCCTCTTCGCCTTCATCTTTATCCTCGGTATAGACGGCCAAAAAGCCTGGAAATTTGAGGATACTGCCCGTTGTCCGAAAGAGATAAGGCGGTTTGGGCTGCAAAGCGGCAGCGGGCCCCGCTGCAATGTCCACCGTAGTGCTATCAAAGATGGCGGGAGCCATCTGGCTGGCCACAAACCTCTTCCAAATCAGTTCATAGAGCCGCAACATATCGCGCTCCAGTTGCTTTTCGAGTTGGTCTGGAGAACGCAAACTGCTGGTCGGACGAATCGCCTCATGCGCTTCCTGGGCACTTTTGGCTTTCGTTTTGTAGACCGGCGGTTGCTTGGGAAGATAGGTTTCGCCATAACGCTGCTTAATGAATTCACGGGCTTCCTGTTGGGCTTCCTGGGCAACGTTTGTGCTGTCAGTCCGCATATAAGTAATCAAACCAACATTACCCTCTTCGCCCCCAATATCTAGCCCTTCATAGAGCTTTTGCGCCAGCAGCATCGTCTTTTTGGCACTAAAACCAAGTTTTCGCCCGGCTTCCTGTTGCAAAGTGCTGGTCGTGAAGGGGGGCGCAGGGTTACGACGTTTATCGCGGCGCGTGATTTTGTGGACTTGATACAGGGCATCGGCTAAATCAGCCACAAGCTGTTCGGCTTGTGCTTGATTACCAAGGGCAAATTTGTCCAGTTTCTCGCCCGCCCGTTCAGACAGAAAGGCCCGAAAAGCAGTTGAAGGCGGGGCAACCTTCATTTGCAATAAGTCAGCCTCGATAGACCAATATTCTGTGGTTTTGAAGGCTGCAATCTCTTGCTCGCGCTCTTTGATGAGCCGCACCGCTACCGATTGCACCCGCCCCGCCGAAAGCCCCCGTTTGACCTTTTCCCAGAGCAGCGGGCTAAGTTGATAGCCTACCAGCCGATCTAAGACGCGCCGCGCTTGCTGGGCATCGACGAGGTTTAGGTCAAGCTGGCGCGGTTGGGCCAGCGCCGCTTGCACCGCGTTTTTGGTGATTTCCTGAAAAACAACCCGATAGACCGGCTTGCTGCTGGGAATGGCCGCCGCTTGCGTGATATGCCAGGCAATGGCTTCGCCTTCGCGGTCTGGGTCAGTCGCCAAGTAGATTTTGGTCGCCAGCTTGATCGCATTCCGCAATTCGGTCACAACCTTTTGTTTGGTCACTTCGTAGACCGGCGCAAAGTCGTGTTCCAGGTCTATCGCCAAATCTTTCTTAGGTAAATCCCGTACATGTCCCATGCTGGCCATAACGCGGAAGCCTTTGCCTAAATACTTCTCAATCGTTTTGGCTTTAGCGGGGGATTCAACAATTACTAAACAGTCACTCATCCAATGTACCCCTTAAAATAGGAAGCGTGGATTGGGTAGCCGATGCTCCAAACTTGCTTTCCGGACAAAGAACAAAGGAAACTATAACCACCAGCCGCAGGGTTGTCAAGGGGCTGCGAAAAAGCGGAAAGTTGGGCTTGGGCGGTGAGGCTAGAAACCTTTGCGCGAGGGGCCCAAATAATAGGCCAAGATAAGAACTAATTATTTTATGTAGGGTCTGTATTTTAAGGTTTTTTGTATAAAAAGCTACCACAAGGTAAAACCGGATCTCTAGCGGTTTCTTGGCTTAGGCCCTAGGGTGATAGGGCGCAATTCTTCAGCACTTTGCCAAAGCGGGCCCAGGCTAAATTGCTCAATAGTCCTATTTTCCTTCGGCAGAGAAGGAAAGGTTAATAAATCCTCATCCTAAATCTGCAAAAACCATAATTTTGGTAATCTTACCGAAAAACAAATTTTATTCCACAGCTTTCAAGCTATATCGTTGTAAATACTTATGATCTTGGAACTAAAAATAAATTCAATGTTGAAAATTGTCTTAATTGAAGAAATATATCCTCCATTAGCCTTAGAGATCTCTCCTTTGGCTTTAAGAGCGCCGAACTTGTTATTCCCTATACTAACCTACCTAACAACTACTAGCCTACCTAATAAAGGTAAAATATTTGTTAATCTTATTTCAATTCGTCTTTTCTTTTTACTTCAATTAAAGGATTTTCTGTGAAAAAACGATGAAAACCTATTGACAAAGAGCATAAATTATAGTATCATTTAGCTACCTCAGGAAACCCCTAGCTTTAGCTATGGGTAGAAAGGAATGCGGGTGTTCCTTTCTTTTTTTGGTAACTGATAAGTAAATGGCACTGCGATGGTCAAAGCAGAACGAGAGCCAAGGTGGCTAAAGGCCCTCTCGGCGGGGTGATTTGCTAAAACCAGCAAGAAGGCACTAAAAAGGGATGCTGATCCTGCCTTAGGCAAAATGGTCAAGAGAGTATTTTTGTGAACATTAGAGACTAGCAGAAAGTTAGGGGGTTTAATTGGAAAGTTAGCCTTAAACAAGGCAAAACGGCAGTTTGGGGAAGCGCATATGCTTCTCATTGGATGGTAGGAAAGGTACGCGCAATTAGTCGGTTTATTGGTAAGCAAGGGAACGAAGAACATCAGTATAGTTATAATAATTGTGTTCGTTCGTTCACAGTTCATGGAGGAATGAAGTCCTATGCAACGGTTACACAGATTAAACGTAATGATGGTGGCGGTCCTGGCTCTAGCTATCGTGGCTACGAACATTGCGCCCAAAGCTTTGGCGCAAAATCCAGAGACCCCCAGTGGCTCTGCACCAACCACAAGTTGGGCGCAGAAGTGTACAACTTCGGTGGTGGATGTTACGGCAGAAGGATTGTTGAATCTCGTTACTGACAGCACTGGCAAAAAGAGCTATGTGCCGCTCGCCCAACAAAATTTGACCATCCCCAGTGATGCCCTCTGGTCCACAGTGCAAGTCGGCGGAGAAGGGTGGGTTAGTGGGAAGCCCCCAACTCCACCAGCTTCCGCGACGCTCAACTTTGCCGATGGTTCCTCAACTACGGCTACTAGCCCCAAGGTAATCAACAAGAGTCCCGCAGAAATCACGCCCCTTGGTAAAATGTTCTACGCCTTTGAGTTTGCGGGCAAACCAGGCGCGTTGAGCATCAATCCCCCAGTGGCAGCCAATACCAAGCCCGAAGCGATTGTGGCTTACTATGCCCAACCGACCCAAGCACGCTACAGCAGTGTGGGCACAACCACCCTCAAGTATGTTTGGGGTGGGGACGATGGCAACTACGCATTTGGCCCCGCGGTTCAGGAACTGAAGCTTCCCGAAGCTCTCAAAGTAGCGACAGATATTACAGTTAAAGTCGCTATCATGGAGAAGGACCAGCAGCAGGTACTCTATTCAAATGACTATCGCATCAACGTCGTGGAAGCTGAAGCGAATGGGATAACAGCCACTAAAACAATAATCAACCCTGATCCAAGCAAGTACTTGGTCAACATCGTTGAGTTGACCTTAAAGGGTGTTCCCGCTGGCACGACGAGTGTTAAGGTGAAAGCCATTTCACCTCTTACTCCCAAGGGCAAATCTCAATGGGGCAACAAAGATGCCGGCGACTCAATTGTTCTGCTTGGCGCAACTGCTTCGCATGAATGCAAGACTCAGGTCAAAGTTTGCGAAGGAACTTTAAGCAAGGTTGAGGTCAAGGCCGCAGGTTTGAAAGTCGTGCGCCCTGGTGCTACCAAGAGCAATGACCTTATTGCGACAGCTGACGGTGCAACCATAGACATCCCTGCTGGGTCTACAGACGTATTGCTTCAGGTTGGGGGTGCTGGTTTCCGCAAAGCGGTGGCTAAATCCGCAACCTTCACCTTCGCTGATAACAGCCAAGCCACGCAAGCGCCCCAAACTGTACTCAAAGCTACCAACACTGACTTTAGTAAGATTTCGCCGCCTGACATGATGGCTTACCTCATCGAAACTACGGGGAAGGCTGGGTCGAATAAGGCTAAAGTTACTGAAGGTAATGCTACCGACATTACGGCTGAAGGTCTTGTTGGCTACTACCATGAACCATCTTCGGTGCCTTTCAACAACGCGCTAGGCACTAACTTCCAGTATGTCTGGGGTGGGGACGTGGGGCGCTATGCTATTGGCAGCGCCAAGCTGAACTTGACTTTGGCGGAAGCCCTCTTAGCTCCTGCTGACATTACGGTTAAGGCCGTCTTGTTAGAAAAAGACCCTCAAGGCATCCGAATGGATGGTTTGAAAGACTATCGGACAGTCACAGTTACTGCACGAGCGGGTGGTGTTTCTGTAAGTAAGGTTATCTCCAACCCTAATCCCCTAAACTTGCAGACCAACATTGTGCCCTTGACTCTGAAGGGTGTCCCAGCAGAAACACAGAGCGTTGAGGTTGAGGTACAGTCACCAGTAACTGCCATCTCTCAATTCAATAACCCAGCAGCTGGGGACTCAGTGTTATTCGTTGGCGCAGTTGCCTCGAATCCATGTCTAGTTGACGGACCAGAGGTTATTGTTACACCATACCCACAACCGGCCACGGTGACACCAACCGACACAGCTGTCCCAACAGCGAC
>DCSM01000150.1 GCA_002325605.1 Chloroflexaceae bacterium UBA1466 | reverse complement strand
CGGGTCGCGCCCCCCACCAAGTCGCCTAAATCGTGCGGGAGAAGAGGGGGCGGTCCTGCTTCTGCGCGAGATAGGGGTCAAGTTCCATGCAAAGGTTGCGAAGGAAGTAGCGGCCTACTTCGGTTACTTCAATGCGGTCTGGTTCAAAGCTTACCAGACCTTCCTCCACATAGAGCCGCAACCGTTCAATTTCATTCCCCAACACCTCGCGCACGTCAACGCCAAATTGCGCTTTGGTCAGGTTGTAGGGAAGTTCCGCGTTGCACATCATGTGCATAATGACACGGCGACGAAACTTATCATCAGCACTGAGCTTCATCCCACGGTCAATGGGCAAATGACCTGCATCAATACCCTTCTGATAACGGCCCAGATGAGCATCGTTTTGCACAAAGCGACCCGCCAAATCGCTAATGCTGCTCATCCCGAAGGCTAACTGATGCGGTGCAGGCATCGTGGTATAGCCCATAAAGTTGCGGAAAAGCCGGCGCTCCCGCGCCGCAATTGCTAACTCATCGGTGCTGTGAGCAAAGTGATCCATTCCAATCCAATCGTAGCCCGCCGCAGCTAAGGTCTCCAATTCCATCTGAAGGAGCGCGAACTTCTCATAGTGATTGGGCATTCCCGTCGCATCTACTTGCTTCTGATTCGTGCGCGACGAGGGAAGGTGGGCATAGCTGAAGGAAGCGATCCGATCTGGCTTCAAGCTCACGATCTCATCAAGCGTCTTCTGGAAGCTAATGGCGGTCTGGTAGGGAAGGCCGTAGACGATGTCTACATTGACGCTCTGGAAGCCTATCTCGCGGCAAATCCAATAGAAGTTCTTAGTCATATCGGCGGGCTGGATCCGCCCAATCGCTTCTTGCACCTTGGGGTTGAAATCCTGCACGCCCAGGCTGACCCGATTAAAGCCGAGGCTCTTAATGGTCTCAAGTTGCTGGCGCGTCGCAATGCGAGGGTCAAGCTCCAGCGAAACTTCGGCGGTAGGGAGAATCTCAAAGTAGCGTTCCAACAAGCGATAAACACGGGTCATTTGGGCTTCATTGAGGAAGTTAGGTGTGCCCCCTCCCCAATGCAATTGCGTTACTTTACGCTTTGTACCCATCGGCTCCATGATCATCGTTACTTCCCGCTCTAAGCGGTCAAGGTAAGCATCAACGACTTCTGGGCGATTCGTAGAGGTCGCGTTGCAACCGCAATAATGGCAACGCGAGGCGCAGAAGGGAAGGTGCGCGTAAACTGAAAGAACTTCCTCTGGTTTAGCGGCTACTTCAGCCAAAGCTTCCTTATAATCGGCTTCGCCAAAGGTCTTTGTCCAATAGGGGACAGTAGGGTAGCTTGTATAACGGGGCCCAGCCCGATTATAACGGTCTAGCATCTCGTTAGAGATGGTAACGGTAGGCATCTGGATTATTTTCCTTTCAAAAGAGTTTATTAGGCCTTAGCTTCAATCATGGCTTCACGAGCGGCCTTTAAGGTCGCCGCGATTTCGGTCTCGCCGTGGGCCGTGCTGACAAAGGCGGCTTCAAATTGGGAAGGTGCTAAGTAGACTCCCCGTTCCAACATCGCCCAGAAGAAGCGCCCGTAACGGGCCGGGTCAGCATATTCGCGGGCCGTCTTGTAATTGATGATCCGTTGGCCTTCCTCCTTGAGGAAGTAGGCCCCAAACATGCTCCCTTGATACCCTACCTGGAGCGGGATACCTAGTTCAACCGCGACAGCTTTCAGACCTTCTGCTAAATTAGCCGTGCGCTCGGCCAGCTTAGGGAAGACCCCTTCTTTCTTCAATTCTTGCAAGGTCGCCAGGCCCGCCGCCATCGCCAAGGGGTTCCCAGAGAGCGTTCCCGCTTGATACATCGCGCCTGCGGGAGCGACGTTCTGCATAAGCTCGCGCTTCCCGCCGTAAGCCCCAACGGGAAGGCCACCCCCAATTACTTTGCCAAAGCAAGTCAGGTCGGGGTCAATCTTCCAAACCGCTTGCGCTCCACCCAGCGCGACCCGAAACCCTGTCATTACTTCATCAAAGATCAGCACTGTGCCGTATTTCTTGGTAATATCCCGCAACCCCTGAAGGTAGCCTGGCTCTGGGGCCACAAACCCCATATTCCCGACCACAGCTTCCACAATCAGAGCCGCGATCTCTGAACCTTGCGCCGCGAAAAGAGCTTCCACGGCAGGCAAGTCGTTGTACTCGACGGTCAGGGTGTCGGCGGCTGTCGTCGCCAAAACGCCTGGGCTATCGGGCAGGCCCAGCGTCGCAACACCGCTTCCCGCTTGTACGAGCAGCATATCCGCATGCCCGTGGTAGCAGCCGCTGAATTTCACAATTTTAGCCCGCTTGGTGTAGGCTCGCGCCAGCCGCAGCGCACTCATCGTCGCTTCCGTGCCGCTATTCACCAAGCGCACTTGCTCTAAGCTGGGCATCAGGCTAATCACAAGTTGGGCTAACTCGGTTTCCAAAGTCGTCGGTGCGCCAAAACTTGTGCCCAAGGCGGCTTGCTTGCCCAGTGCCTCGATTACCACCGCAGGCGCGTGCCCCAAAATTAGCGGCCCCCACGACAATACATAATCTAGGTATTGATTGCCGTCGGCATCCCAAAAAGAGGCTCCTTGCCCCTTCTCAATGAACAACGGCGTGCCCCCAACGCCCCGAAACGCCCGCACGGGCGAGTTTACCCCGCCTGGCAAAACTTGCTGCGCCGCCGCAAACAACTTTTTTGACTTTTCGTAACTTCTGGCCATAACGCTTGTGGTTGATCCTTTCCAATTAAGAACTAATGATTTGACTTGAGCTATGTTTGCCGACCAAACATGTCAGGCCTATTCTACCACCTTATTAAAGCTAAAACAATCTAGCGCAGAGATCAAAGTAGCATGGGCATCTTACCTGTCCTCCACCCCAAACCTTCACGGTTTTCGCAATCGCAAAGGTCTACCCTCCACAAATAAACACCTTTTTACAATCTGTCACGCCAGACCTTTGCAGATCAGGTAGGATAGGCATCTTGCCTGGCCTGCCTGGCCCTTCAAAGGCTGATCTAGCTCCAGACCTCCCAGGTCTCGAAGACCTGGGAGGTCTCTCTCTCTAAAACCGCAGGCAGCGTAGGATAGGCATCTTGCCTGTCCCCGACCTTCACGGTTTTCGCAACCGCAAAGGTCACCCGGCTTTAGCCAGCGGGCAACGGCTAAAGCCGTTGACTCCTCATTCATCGGGCGAGGGAAAAAGAAAGCCCTTAGAGCGACCATGACCTTTGCGGTTTTTGCAACCGCAAAGGTCTACCAACCGCAAAAGTCTCGCAAACTTGTGGTATAATCACTTTGTTCCCTTCGGCAAGCTCAG
>DCSM01000146.1 GCA_002325605.1 Chloroflexaceae bacterium UBA1466 | reverse complement strand
TCCACGGCTTTAGCCGTGGCTCAACAGCTAAAGCTGTTGATTCCTCTGGAAAATAAATTAGGTTTCAGACTAGAAGCTGCGGACTAAACGCATTGATACGATAGGATTTAAACTAAATGGCCCATAAAAAAGGAATGGGTAGCTCGCGCAATGGGCGCGATAGCAAGCCCAAAATGCGAGGCGTAAAACGCTACGGTGGGGAACACGTGATCCCTGGCAACATTATCGTGCGCCAATGTGGCACGAAAATTAGACCTGGGCGCAATGTTGGGCTGGGGCGAGATTACACGATCTATGCCTTAATTGAGGGCAAAGTCTTCTTTCAACCCTATTCCCGCACCCAAAAGATGGTTAGCGTTCTCCCCTTTGAAGTTCCTCAAGCTTTGGCCGAAGAAGTAGCGGCCTAAAATGGTTTGCTGAAAACCGCAACCTTGCAAAGAAACGAGCCTTAACGTGAAAAAGGAAATCCATCCTAAGTATTATCAAACCGATGTGGTTTGCGGAACGTGTCAGAGCGTATGGAAGACGGCCTCGACACGGGCAAACCTCCGGGTTAGTATCTGCGCGAATTGTCATCCCTTCTACACGGGTGAGCAACGGAAGATCATTGATACTGAAGGTCAAGTAGACCGCTTCATGAAGCGGTTAGCGGTCAGCCAAACGCGGCAAGCCGATGCGGCCCGTCGCAAAGAAAGTACGGTGCAGAAGGAACCCAAGAAGAAGAGCCTTCTCAAGGAAATCTACGGCGAGGAATCTGAATCTCAAGCATAGTATGCGGAGAGAACTTCTATGACCAACTGGCCAGATAGCCAAGCCTTTTGGCGCACAAAGCGGGTCATCGTTACGGGGGGCGCGGGGTTTCTCGGTTCGTTTGTGGTCGAGAAGCTCCGCCAACGCGGGGCTGCTACGGTGATTGTCCCGCGCAGTAAGGATTATGACCTGCGCGACATCACCGTGATTCGGCGGCTCTTAAAGGACGTGGTTGGGGCTTCACCGTCCCAACCTTCCAACGTCATCATCATTCACATGGCGGCACGGGTCGGCGGCATCGGGGCAAATCGGGAGCATCCCGCCGATTTCTTCTACGACAACCTGATGATGGGCGTACCGCTTTTGCATGAAGCATGGCAACACGGCGTGGAGAAGTTTGTCGCCCTTGGGACGGTCTGCGCTTATCCTAAGTTTACGCCCGTCCCGTTCAGAGAAGATGAGCTTTGGAATGGTTATCCCGAAGAGACTAATGCCCCTTATGGCTTGGCCAAAAAGATGTTGCTCGTGCAAAGCCAAGCTTATCGGCAACAGTATGGCTATAATGCAATCTTTCTCTTGCCCGTAAACCTCTATGGCCCTAATGATAACTTCGATTTGGAAGCTTCGCATGTGATTCCAGCCCTAATCCGAAAATTGCTGGAAGCGCAAGCACAAGGGGCCACAACCGTCGAAGCTTGGGGCGATGGCTCGCCAACCCGTGAGTTTCTCTACGTTGAAGATGCGGCTGAAGGGATCTTGCTGGCTGCCGAGCGTTACAATGGGGATTTGCCCATCAATCTGGGCAGTAGCTACGAGATCAGCATCAAGGATTTGATGGAAACGATAGCGCGGCTGATTGGGTTTAAGGGCCAAGTGGTTTGGGATGCCACGAAACCGAATGGGCAACCGCGCCGCAAACTGGATGTTAGTCGCGCTAAAGAGTTGTTCGGCTTTGAATCCCAGATTCCCTTCGAAGAAGGTTTACAGCGTACCATTGCTTGGTACAAACAGGCTCAAGCAAAGTAAGGCTTTGCACCATTAGAAGCCAAACTCTTATGGATATTTATGATCTTAGGCCGCAGCCACCTACCGTGTTCCAGCCCTGGCTCTTCTGGAAGACTCCCGGACGTGCGCCACCTGGGTAAGGTTTGGCTCCTGGCTCAACTTTGTCTTCCCCTTCCCCCGTTTCAGTTGCTGCTGCGGGGGTTTTTGGTCTCTTTGGGAACGGTAGGGAACAGAAAAGAAGTAAGTCTATGTTGCAACCGACCTTTCCCCCACGGGATGAACTCCAACGCCCGGCCTTTAGCCTAGCGGACATTGCGGTTCTGCTTGGAACTTTGGCCTTACTCTACACCTTTGCCCGCATCGGGACGGATATGTTGGTGAGTTTTCGCCCGCCCGATATTATTCCTGGAATCAGCCTTGACCCCGCTAACCTACCTTACTACGCGGCCCGTTCTACGCTGCGGATGTTCGTCGCCCTTCTCTGGTCACTCACCTTTACTCTGACCTACGGCTACCTTGCGGCCCATAGTCGGCATGCGGAGGTCATTCTTGTCCCGCTTCTCGACATCCTGCAATCCATCCCCGTTTTAGGCTTCCTTTCCGTGACCGTGAATGGTTTTATTGCCCTTTTCCCTGGTAGCTTGCTAGGGTTAGAGTTTGCTTGTATCTTTGCGATCTTCACGGGCCAAGCCTGGAATATGACCTTTTCGTTCTATCACTCCCTCAAAACTTTGCCCCGCGAATTAGACGAAGCAGCGACCCTTTATCGGCTCCCGCTCTGGCAACGCTTTACCCGTCTGGAAGTTCCTACCGCGATGGTTGGGCTAATTTGGAACGCCATGATGAGCTTTGGGGGCGGGTGGTTCTTTATCGCAGCCAGCGAAAGTATCAGCGTGCTGAATCAGCATTATACCTTGCCAGGCTTAGGTTCTTACGTTGCAGCGGCCATCGCAGCGCGGGACTTGCGAGCTTTAGGGTTAGCTTTGTTGACCATTGGCGCGGTGATTGTACTTATCGACCAGCTTTTCTGGAAACCGTTGGTAGCTTGGGCCGACAAGTTCAAAATAGAGCAAAGTTCGGCCAGTGAAGCTCCTGAATCGTGGTTGTTGAATATGTTTCGGGCCGCGCAGTTGCCCCAGTTGATTGGGGAATTTTTGGCTCCTGCTGGGGAAGCTTTGGATAAATTCCTTTCGCGCCTGGCGTTACCCTTAAAAACCCCTTCCAATACTTGGGTCTCAAGTCCTTGGTTTGATCGGTTCTTCAATGCGCTTTTGGTCTTCCTTACCGTAGGCCTTCTCGCTGGGGGAATCAGGTTTGTGGTCAACGAGGTGGGGGTGGGGGAAGTTGCTTATGCTGCGCTGCTGGGCCTGGCGACCTTTGGGCGCGTAGCTTTGCTCTTAGGCTTAGGAACGCTCTTTTGGACCCCCATCGGGGTAGCAATTGGTTTTAATCCCCGTTTAGCCCGCCTTGCCCAGCCAATAGCGCAGTTCTTAGCCTCCTTCCCTGCAAACTTCCTCTTTCCCTTTGCGACCATCTTCTTCGTGCGAACGGGGATAAGCTTAGACTGGGGAAGTATCCTCTTGATGTCCTTGGGAGCGCAATGGTATATCTTATTCAACACCATTGCGGGCGCGATGAGCGTCCCTACCGACCTGCGGGAGATGGCCGCAAACTTAGGGCTGCGGGGCTGGCGACTGTGGCGCGACCTTATCATCCCTGGCATCTTTCCCGCGTGGGTGACGGGGGGGATTACCGCTTCGGGGGGAGCCTGGAACGCCAGCATTGTCTCTGAGATGGTTACGTGGGGCAACCTTACGCTGACGGCCAACGGTCTGGGAGCCTACGTGGCCCTTGCCACCGCCCACGCCGACTGGCCCCGCATTGCGTTAGGCGTAGGGATGATGAGCTTGTACGTTGTCGGCGCTAATCGGCTTTTTTGGCGACGCTTGTATACCCTTGCGGAAACGAAATATCGGCTTACCTAAAGAAGCTCTGGAGGAAGATCATGGTAACTTTACCTGGAAACAACAACATCCTATTGAGAGCAGAAGACCTCTGCAAGACCTTTCCCTTGCCTGAAGGGAACGGGGTTTTTACGGCCCTGAAAGATGTAAGCGTCACGGTACGGAATGGAGAAGTAGTCGCTCTCTTAGGGCGGAGTGGGAGCGGGAAAAGTACCTTGCTTCGCATTTTGGCGGGATTGATTCCCCCAAGTAGCGGTGAAGTACAAAGCGGGAACAAAGCGGTACGGGGGCCCAACCCTGACGTGGCTATGGTCTTTCAAAGCTTTGCGCTTCTTCCCTGGCTGACGGTGCAAGAAAACGTTGAATTGGGTCTCAAAGCACGAGGGATGGGGCGCGAAGAACGGCGAGCGCGAGCTTTGAAAGCGATTGATATGGTGGGTTTGGATGGCTTTGAAAGTGCTTATCCCAAAGAGCTTTCGGGCGGAATGAAGCAACGGGTTGGTTTTGCACGAGCTTTCGTGGTACAACCGTTGGTTCTCTTTATGGACGAACCCTTTAGTGCCCTAGATGTGCTGACGGCTGAGAACTTACGGGGGGAGATCGGCGATTTGTGGGAAGCGGGAACCTTCCCGGCCAAAAGTATTTTGATTGTTACGCATAACATCGAGGAAGCCGTCTTATTGGCGGATCGGGTCATCATTTTGGGGTCTAATCCTGGCTTTGTGCGCGGCGAAGTGCAAATTGACCTATCCCGTCCCCGCAACCGTGCTACGCCCCGTTTCAAAGCGTTGGTCGACCATATCTACACCGTAATGACCAACCCAGCGGCCAAAGTAGCTGAAGCTGTGACTAAAGTAGTGGAAGTAGCGAAGCCCCCCACGCCACAAAAAGCTCCACCAGAGCAATTTCCGCCACTTCCCCATGCCCGTGCGGGAGGCCTTAGCGGTTTGTTGGAATTGCTGGTCGAGCAAGGGGGCCGTGATGACCTTCCAATGTTGGCAGATCGGTTGCGCTTAGAAGTAGACGACCTTTTGCCGATTGTGGATGCCGCTGCCTTACTTGGGTTTGCCAAAGTCGCGCAGGGCGACGTAATGGTTACGCCTGAAGGTCATGCTTTTGCAACCTCTACGATTCTCGAAAGTAAGGAGATTTTTCGCCAACAAGTCTTAGATCACGCCCCTTTGGTCACGCTAATCTATCAAACGCTCAAGGAAAAGAACGATGGGGAGATGCGGGCCGATTTCTTCTTGGATATTTTGGATGAACACTATCCTGATGAAGAAGCTGAACGACAATTTGGGACAGCGGTAGATTGGGGCCGCTATAGCGAGTTGTTTGAGTATGATGCTCGTTCGGGTTGGCTGTGGTTGCCTGAGGTTGCTAGTGGTGGGCCTGATGAGTAAGAGGGTCGCTTTAGGGAAAGGTGAAAAGGGCGACCCTTTGGGCTTTGCCCAAAGGGTCGCCCAGTTTTAAGCCCCTTCTTGTTGGCTCTCCTCGCTGGGCACAAAGCGCGGAAAACTTACCTGGGCCCGCGTCCAACCATCTGAATTACTCCGCAGGAGCTTAAAGGTTCCCCTTAAATCGTCATGCACGAGCGTTTCGATGATTTGTAAACCTAAACCGCTTACTTGAGCAGCTTCATTCGGCTTAGGCCGCGTAGGGCCATCATCTCGAACTTCAATCGTTACCCAGTCATTTTCTTCCGTCGTCCCGATTTGAACACAACCACCTTCAGCGGCCAGACCGTGCGTGATTGCATTACTTACCAGTTCATTGATCACCAAAGCTAAGATCGTTGCATCATGGGAGCCGATTTGAACATCATCGCCGCTAAAGGTGAAAGAGATGGGCCGGTCAGCACTCAACATCCCCGTACTGGCACTTTCAATGACCTGGCGCATAAGGGCCCCTACCGTTGTGATCCCAACATCTCCGCGACAAAGCAGGTTGTGAACCGCCGCAATGGATTGAATGCGGGAAACGCTTTCACGCAACGCCTGGGCCCCTGCGCTTTCAGGCTCCAACCGCCGCAATTGCATCGCCAACAAGGCCGAAATCGTTTGCAGATTGTTGCGAACACGGTGGTGCATCTCCTGAAGTAACGCCGACTTCACCGCTAAGGCCCGCAAGCTTTCATCATAAAGGCGCGCATTTTCAATCGCGCTCGCGGCCTCATCTGCAAAGGTACTTAACAGCCGAACTTGGTCATAATCAAAATGATGGGTCTGGTTAGTATAGAGGCAAATCCCCCCAATGGTATGGCCCCGTGCCTGGAGCGGCATACAAAAGAAAGAGAGAAAACCCTCGGCCTTTGCAACCTCCGCCAGTTTGGGAAACCGCGCATCTTCAAAAGCATTGATCACAGCCAACGGGCGGCCATCGTGAACCGCTTGGGCTACAAAGTGGATGATCCCTTTGCCACTACTTCCGCCGTGGCTGGCCGCCAGATGTACATTTCCCTCTTCATAAATCTGGAAAATATCCGCCCGATCCGCTCCCGAAAGTTCAACCGCTTTCTCCGCAATCAAGTCCAGAACTTCGGTCAAACCAAGCTGTTCCGTAATGCGTTTGGAAACTTGCTGGAGGCTGGTCAATTCCCGGACTTTTTGATGTAAGCGGTCATCAACTTGTTGATAAAGTTGAGCATTAGCGACGAAAAAGGCTAATTCGCCTGCTGCTACTTCGACAAAATTGATTTCCTCTTGGGTGAAAGTGCGCGGTTCTTTGGTCTGAATGTTGATTACGCCATGCAGTTTCCCGCTGGTAAACTGAAACCGCTCGGCGCTAAAAAGCACAATGGGGACCGCTAACATCGAACGCATGGGGATTTGAGCGAGATAAGGTTCGGCTTGATAACGGTTATCTTGCAAAACATCGCAGACAACCACAGGCTTTCCCGCCTGCGCCGCCGCCCCCGTCACGCCCTGGCCCAGCCGCGTAACAACTTGCCCCACGCCCGCCTGATCAACCCCTCG
>DCSM01000106.1:39693-42790 GCA_002325605.1 Chloroflexaceae bacterium UBA1466 | reverse complement strand
TTGATAAAGTCTTAAATCGCTGACCTTTATCGCCGAGACAGATTGATCAATCCCAAGCCAGCGTCGATTCAGCCGTTCCGCGACGACAACCGTCGTTCCACCACCGACAAACGGATCAAGAACGATGTCGCCTTCATTACTGGCCATCTTTATGATTCGCTCAAGCAACGCTTCGGGTTTTTGGGTGGGGTAGCCAATCCGCTCTTTGGCTTGCGCCTGCACATTCTGAATATCGCTCCAGATATTGCCAAGTAACGTTCCTTTTGCAGACTCTAAATACTTCTTATAACGTGGTACGCCATGTTTGCTGACAATTATCAAACCTTTTTCATAGAGCAAATCTAATTTATCTACACTTGAAAGTTGTTTAGCTTCTTCTTTTCCAACAATTTCCCCCACAAGTTGTCCAGGAATAGCCCAATGTCGCCCTTTTCCCGCAGGGTTACAGCCTCGCCATGCAACACTTGAATCCCCTTTGGTTGCTCCCGCTCCCGTCAAATCGCTCAAAGTGTATGCCCCTCTAGCATCTTCAAAACGATAAGCATTCTTGAGATATTTCGTTTCAAGCTCACTATAGATTAGATTGTAGGTAAAAACTCCTGTTTTTGAATAATACCAAATTGTATCTGTCAAGGAGGCTAACTTTTTTCGTGCATCATTGTGGGCATTCGTCCGTTGCCAGATGACTTCCCCGCGAAAGTTCTTTTCCCCAAAGACCTTATCCAAAATAAGGACGCGAATATAAGCATTAGCGTGCCAATCACAATGCAAAAAGATGGAGCCTGTGGGCTTTAAGACGCGGTGCATTTCTTGCACACGATCTTTTAACCAAGCGATATAATGGTCAATTCCGCCTGCCCACCGATCTTGAAAACTGCGAATTTCACCTTCGTCGCCCCAAATCACTTCGTAATTGCGATTAGAGAAGAAGGGCGGGTCGAGATAGATTAGATCAACGCTGGCGGATTCTAATCTTTTCAAAACTTCAAGGCAATCACCCAAAATTAGCTGATTCATTGTAAGTTTTCCTTTCCTGGTTTATTACGCTGTTGAGAAAGCCTTAAATCGCTGACCTTTATCGCGGCGACAGATTGATCAATCCCAAGCCAGCGCCGATTCAGCCGTTCCGCGACGACAACCGTCGTTCCGCCACCGACAAATGGGTCAAGAACGGTGTCGCCTTCGTTACTGGCCATCTTTATAATTCGCTCAAGCAAAGCTTCGGGTTTTTGCGTCGGATAGCCGATGCGCTCTTTGGCTTGCGCTTGCACATTCTGAATATCATTCCAAATGTTCCCCATAACCACTCCTTTGACCGTTTCCAAGTATCTTTTGAAGGCTAAACGGCCAGTTTTGTGTTTTGGGAAATGGATTAAACCTTCTTCATCCCAACGTTTCATTGTTTCTAAGGGACAGCGCCAACCATTTACAGGTGGTTTATAGCCTCTATACTCATACATATAACCCCTCAGCCTTGTGTTCGCAAGATTATCTAAGCGAAATCTTCCTTTCGCATCTTGATATTTATAGACTTTTGCTAAGTAAACCTCATTATGTGGGCCTCTGATGGGATAATAGGTGTATGTCTCTGACTTCGTATAGTAAAAAATAGTATCAGCGACATTTGGGATTTTCTTCTTCGCGTCGTTGTGAGTATTGGTTCTTTGCCAGATAATTTCTCTGCGAAAATTGCTTTCCCCAAAAATCTGATCCAAAATCAAGACCCGAATATAAGCATTCGCATGCCAATCGCAATGCAAAAAGAGGGAACCTGTGGGCTTTAAGACGCGGTGCATTTCTTGCACACGATCTTTTAACCAAGCGATATAATGGTCGATTCCGCCGGCCCACCGATCTTGAAAACTACGAATTTCGCCTTCGTCGCCCCAAATCACTTCGTAATTGCGCTTGGAGAAGAAAGGCGGGTCGAGATAGATTAGATCAACGCTGGCGGATTCTAATCTTTTCAAAACCTCAAGGCAATCACCCAAAATTAGCTGATTCATAGTTCTTCCATAGCTCTAGCAAGGCTGCCATTTCAGATATTGTAGCAGAAAACCCTCAAAAGATGCAAATATGGTCTAGTTAGCTTTAGGCAAATTCAAGTTTGGGCAGCGCAAACCTTTGGGAAGATAGGATGCGTAGCTCTTTGGGGTGGCGAGGCTGCAAAAGGTAGGCTGGCTTTCCTTTCCCTCGCCTACGTGATCTGTGCTACAATAGCCTAAGCCCTAGCGGTTAGATAAACTTCTCGCCCGCTCTGAAATTGGAAAGGGAACTCTATGGAAATTACACTAACCATTATTGTCCCGCTTGTTATGGTTGGGCTTGGCATTTGGGGCTACAACCGAGGCATAACCCGTGGGATGCTGACTCTCGTAGGGACGTTGTTAAGTGCTGCAACGGTAGATTTGTGGTATGTGGCTTGGGGAGATGCCTTGCGGAAGTCGCTGCGGCCCGAAAACACCGCTTTACCGATCTGGGTGGCCGCATCGTTGGTCTTTCTCTTCTTGGCGTTGGTCGCGGGTTACGGAAGTGGACTTTTGCTGCCCAAACAGAAGTCGCCCGCAAAGCCCAAGCTCCAGGATCAGGTGCTTGGGGGGTTCTTAGGGGTTGTCAATGGCGGGTTGCTGGTCGGCTACCTGCTCCATTACGCCGATCTGCTGCGCGATGCGGCCTTCAGTCGGGCGGTGCAAACGGCTTTGCCCTCGCGCCTGCTTTATGCCTGGCTGCCCTGGTATCTCTTAGCAATAGTGACCCTGGCAAGTATTTGGATTCTGTTGCAATTGATTTTCCTTTTAGGGCAGCGGAGCGCCGCGCCACCGGCTGCGCCGCAATTGCCTGAGCGAGCGGGCGCAAAAGGGAATCCAGCCCCTGGAGCCGCCAAACCGCCACCCGTAGGCACGCAGATCATGCCAGGTCAAACTCCGCCCCCATCTGCGCCGACTCCGCCCCCGCCGGCAAAGCCTGCAAAAAGTGGTGGTTTGCCCAAGTTTGTGACGAGTGTCTTCCAGAAAGCGCCCGCAAAGCCGCAAGCGGAACAAACAAAGGCTCCTGCGGCGGCTGCGCCCCCGCCTGCGCCAGTTGAAGCGCCTGCGCC
>DCSM01000106.1:0-39592 GCA_002325605.1 Chloroflexaceae bacterium UBA1466 | reverse complement strand
GAGGCTAAACCCAGCGATACTGCTCAAGTGAGCGAAGCAAGTTAAGCGATGCCTTGCCGAAGGCTAGAACGAAATGGCGTGATCCTTAATCACGGCTCCTGGCCACAATTTGATCCCATGTTCTAAGCGGTTTTCGGTCCCGACTTCGCAATCGTCGCTCAGAATAGCTCCACCCGTAATGCTTGTGCGTGCGCCAATCTTATTCCCTCGCCCCAGCACGCACAAGCGCAAAGTTGCCCCTTCCGCAATCTGATTGCCTTCCCACAACACACAACCCTCAAGATAAGCCTCTGGCCCGATAGAGCAATTTGCGCCAATCACCGTTGGCCCGATGATTCTTGCTCCTCGTGCGATTTGTACGCCTGGCCCAATCACGATAGGCCCAACCAATTGCACGCTGGGGTGAATATCGACCTCACCTTCTTGCCAAATTCCCTGCTTAATCTGCTGGCCACACATGGGATATTGTACTCTACCGATGAGAATATCTCGATTGACATCTAAATAGGCTTGCGGCTTCCCGATGTCTGTCCAATAGGCCCGCGAAGGGAAACCAAAAATGGGCGCTTCGATCTGCAAAAGCACAGGAAACAGCCCACGTTCAAACATATAGTATTGATCTGGCGGAACATACTTGAAAATATCTGGTTCTACGACATAAGTTCCCGCATTGATGAGATTGGAAGTGATGTCTTCTGCGCGAGGTTTTTCCAAGAAACGCTGAACTCGCTGATCAGCTTGCATTTCCACCAAGCCAAACTGCGTTGGATCGTCGACGGGAGTCAATGAGATCGTAGCTTTACTCCCTTTTTCTTGGTGAAAAGCCAACATAGCTTGCAGATCAAGATCGGTTAAGACATCGCCATTGAAGACAAATGTTGTGCCATCGAGCAGATGTTCAACATTTTTCACTGCGCCTGCCGTCCCGCGTGGCTCAGTTTCCTCCACAATCGTGAGTTTCAAGTCAAAGCGGGAGCCATCGCCGAGCGCCGCGTGAAAACGGTCTGCCAGATATTGCACGGCCAAAATGACTTCATCAATGCCTTGCTCGCGCAAACGAATCAACATCTGCTCAATAAAAGGCCGATTGGCCAGGGGAAGCATTGGTTTGGGCGTATTGCAAGTGAGGGGCCGCAGTCGCGTGCCCAATCCGCCAACTAAAATAACTGCTTTCATAATCTTTCCTAAAACTAATGCACCGTGTAAACAAATAGATCATGCTTGGGAAGAGTTTACTTTAGCTCGCCATTCAGCTAAAGCATCATGCAAGGTCTTTTCTAATGGAATTTGAGGTTCCCAACCTGTGCAAGCGCGAAAACGACTTGCATCACAAACGATTTCGGGAATCTGCACAGGTCGCATTCGCTCAGGGTCAATTTGAACCGTGATTTGCGCTGGGCTATCCGCCAGCAGAAGATCCAAAATCGTTTGCACCGCCACCGCTCGCCCAGAGCCAAGATTGTAAAGCTGCCCCGCCTGCCCAAATTCAACGGCCCGCGTATAGGCCTGCACAACATCCCGCACATCGGTGAAATCGCGTCTAGCGGTCAGGTTGCCGACCTGAATTATAGGGGGTTGCAAACCCGCTTCGATCTGGGCGATCTGTTTGGCGAAGGCTGGGACAACAAAACGGTCATTTTGCCGTGGCCCAATGTGATTAAACGGGCGCATCCCAATCAGATCAAGTTGATGACTAAGATGATATTGCATTGTAAGCATATCCTGCGTCACCTTACTCACGGCATAAGGACTGGCTGGGCGCAAAGGTGTATTTTCATTGAGGGGCAAATCAGTAGGTTCAATCGCTCCATAGACTTCGCCAGAACCAATCACTAAAACACGAGTCTTTAATTGCAGTTCAATGATTGTTTGGAAGATATTGATCTGCGGTAAAACGTTGGTCGTGAAGGTTCCAATGGGGTCTCGAAAGGACTCAGGGACAAAAGCTTGCCCCGCCAAGTGAAAAATCACATCTGGCTGGGCTTGATTCAACGCCTCGGCAACTTGCGATGGCTGGCGTAGGTCGGCGCGGAGGGGTTTTACGCTCTCTTGCAACAGGGGCAAAAGCGTATCCTCCGCCAAAACGATCCCCCAAACATCCCATCCACCTAAGTTGAGGAGGTATTCCGCGAGGTGGCTGCCAACAAAACCATTGATGCCCGTGATCATTGCACGCATAGGAATAATGTTTCTTTTTCTTTCGCGGCTTCAGCAAAGGTAACGCAAAGCAAGGATAGGATAGCACTCGCAGCATGTTCTGGCAAGAAAACTTCTCTTAGACTAACGCTTTCGCAGTTCGTTTAGTTTGACCTAAACTTGTGCATTCTATTGACAAAGTGGGGCATTCTGCTTAAACTTCCAGTAGAATAGGCAGCTTGCCTGTTCATGGTAGGGCCAAAGTCAGTAGTGGTGAAGCTAGACCCAGGAGTCCAAAGGCTTTAGCCTTTGGGAGCCAATGGCTAAAGCCATCGGATTCCAGTTCCCAAAAAGACCTCAAAGTCCACTACCCTTAGAGAACTATCCCTGTTCATTCAAGGTTTTTGCACCTTGCCTGTTCATTTAGGCTTTCTGAAAGGAACAAAATGGAACCTTTTTTAGCACAATACGCAAATCTACCACTTTACAACACGCGAGCCGTGTCGCTGGAAACAGGTGTGCCCGCCGACACTTTTCGCGCTTGGGAACGCCGTTATGGGCTACCGTGCCCCCAACGCACCGCAGGTGGGCATCGGCTCTATTCAGAACGGGACATCGCGCTTGTGCGCTGGCTGCGAGATCGCACAGCCGAAGGCTTGACCATCAGTCAGGCGATTGCTTTGCTTCACAATAAACAGGCCCAAACTTTGAATCCTGTGCAACCCATGGCGCAAAATTGGGTGCAAGGCCAAAAACAACTTTTGGCAGCTTTAATCGCTTTTGACGAGCGAAGCGCCGATAGTTTTTTGAGCGAAGCTTTTATTTTGCATTCCGTAGAGACCGTTTTGCTCAATCTCATTGTCCCTACAATGATTGAAATCGGTGAGCAATGGCATCAAGGTAAAATCTATATTGCTACAGAACATTTCGCTTCGCAATTTATTCGCCAAAGGCTTGCGACTTTACTCAACAATTATCGGGCAAACAGCCTTAATGGTCAAACTAAAATGCTCCTTGGGTGTGCGCCAAGTGAACAACACGATTTAGGGCTTTTGCTTTTAGCTGTTTTCCTCGCTCGGCGGGGATGTTCCATAGTTTTCTTGGGGTCAGGTGTGCCAGAAAACGATCTAATCCAAACCGTGAAGGTGCTTGGGGCGAATGTAGTCTGTTTATCGGCTTCTATGCCTGAGACGGGCCGCGAATTGATTTCAATTGGCACGGCTTTAGCTAAATTTCCTGCGCCGCAGCCGCGTTTTTACTACGGTGGCCGCGCTTTTCTCCTGGATCCCAAACTCTGTTCGCAGATTCCAGGGAAATTCCTGGGCAATGATCTGCCTACCGCAGTAGAACAACTTGCCCAGGAAATGCCCTAGTTTCAGTAAAGAGCTATGGATGTTCGATATTGATCACGATTGGCTCGGCTTTTACCCAGCCTGCGCTAACACTTTGCACATAAACATAGAGTTTGTGCTGTCCTGGAGCTACTTTACTTGTGTCCCAGTCAAAAGTGTAGCCTGCATAGCGCAAATGCTCATTATCTTTGAAGAATTCAGCCAAGTCTGGGCGCTCTAAGCCATAGCGGGCTTTGCCAATGAGTTGGCCCTCGCCTGCTGGGCCATCCAAATAGAAGTGGACACTATTGATCCCTGTCCCTTTTGAGGCGGCGAGATCGGCGGCCCAACCTTGCAATTTGGTCAGCCCAGAGATCACTGCGCCAGGTTGGGGATTGTCAAGGTGAATTTCCATTGGAGCCTGGCGCTGAATGATGATTTTGCGCGTTGTGGGCGGCGACCAGCCCGACTTTTCGCCATAAGCCGTAACATACAATGTATATTCGCCAGGCTCAAAACTGGTTGTGTCCCATTCAAATTCATAGCCCGAATTGCGAAAGCGATCCGCAACTTTGAAAGTGCTAACGACATCAGGGCGCTCTAGTCCGTAGTGAGCTTCGCCAATCCATTTCCCGCCTTGGCCTGGAGGGCCATCAAGCGAAAGAAAGATTTTTGTGATTCCTGTGCCTTCTTTTGCTTTCGGATCAATTGACCATCCCTGAATCTTTACTTTGCCATAGATTATCTCACTGTCTTTTGGGGTTTCAACCCAAACATCAGTTGCAATTGAGGGACAAGGGCTGGGGTTTATCTCTTGGGCCCACAAAACTTGGCTTTTCGCGGACCAAGGATCATTTCCAGGGCCACACCACCCAAAGGGATCAACTGCAAAGCCTTGCCGACTCACGCTGAAATGCAGATGCGGGCCTGTTGAACAGCCTGTGTTGCCCGCATAACCAAGGGTTTCACCTTGCGAAATTTGGTCGCCGATGGCAAAATCTTTCCCCGTGCGCGGGTTTTTAGCGATTTGAGAGAGATGCCAATAATAAGTTTGAAATTCAACCCCTTCAATCACATGTTGAAGCCCAATTGCAATCACGGGCGAGTAGGAAATTCCCATATTCCAACACCAAGCTGGATTGCCTTCGGTATATTTGAGATAATTGATGCGAATCTTTCCTGTTGCTGCCGCAAGAATCGGTGTTCCAGAAGGCATTGAAAAATCTATGCTGCGATGATCTTCATAGCTAAAGCGGGTTGCCCCATCGAAACGCCGCATATAGCCTGAGCGCGAATCGTGATCAAAAAATGAGCTAACTCTGTATGCACCTGCAAAGGGCTTGGCTAGAAATGGTTTGACAAGAATAGAGAGGGGTTGCGGGTGAGGCGCACGGGGGTCGTCAAAAAGGCGTTGATAGGTGGCCACAAACGAAGCTTCGCCTTCGCCAATAAAATTAAGAAATTCATCTGGGGAGTAGGCCATGCGCCCAAGCGCGGTTTGAATGGCAAAAGTTCCTGCATTTGGTGAGCCGACAGCATCATAAAATTGGTTTGCATTCCCGATTTTGAGCTTTTTGGTTTGGCTATCTCCGTAAGAACTATAGGCTGACCGCATAACAGCTGCCATCCAAATAATTTCTTTTTGAAAACCCTCGATTCCAGATATATCTAAGCCCAAAGGATGATAGACTAAATCGCTATTGATCTGGGCATCACTGATTAAGTGATAGCGCATTTCAAGCAGAGTCAGGATGATTTTGGGATTATTGTTAAAAGTCATCCCAAAAGCTGCTGAATCAATGATTTGGGCAGCGGGCAAAACCAGATCGCCCAGATTCGTTTCGTAATGTTTCAAAACGCCTGGATGTTGGTTTAGAAAAGTCTGAATTTCCTTCGAGGTAAATTGCGGTTCGTAAAGGAAGCGCTCATCAGACATTATCGTTTTGGTGATTGCGTTCTGAGGGGCTTTGGCTGGTTGGGCGAAGAGCGAGGGTGGAAGAGCGAATAACATGAGAGCGCAAAGGAACAAATTGATAACTGGCAGAAACTTCAAAGCGAGAAAACGTTGATTAGCGCCAAGCATTCGGGGCTGCATCAAAATAACTCCTTGGTAAAACTGACTTCTTGGTCACATTTTGGCTTTCAGCAAAAACCACATGGTTTTTAGAGGCTTCTAAAAGCTCTTTTTTCACAGCGGAAAACCTACTAAAACCACTGGGGCTAACCAGTGGTGGATGAGGATCTCTATGACAATTGGGAGAGAGGAAAATGCTTGCCAAAGGGCAGAATTTGCAAATTTATTTTATTCCTTGAGTTTTAAGTCGATCTACGTCCCACCAAATCCGTGGAATCAAACAGAGTTTTTCGCTCAATGTCAAATGGGCCCGCTGCTGAAAAACATCGTAGTCGATGGTGGTTATTTTGCCAAGAATCGTGCGATAGAAAAAGGAAGCTGCGCCAACCGCTAAACGGCTATCTGAGGGCAAAAGCGCAATCCCAGGCCAGCTTTCTTGATAAAAACGCTGATTCCGCTCAATTTCAAAACGCATAAGGTTCTGAAACCGTGCATCCTTAGTTCCAGCCATAATATCTTCCGCCGTCAAACCAAACCGTGTTAAATCTTCCGCTGGAAGATAAACGCGGTTGCGCTTGGTATCTTCGCCCACATCGCGCAAAATATTGGTAAGTTGAAATGCGACGCCGAGCTTGATTGCATAGGCTTCGGCTCCTGGAGCCGTACCAATAATGGCCATCGTCAACAAACCGACGACAGAAGCTACGCGATAGCAATAGAGCCAAAGGTCGGCGAAGGTTTCATACCGATTGAGCGTCAAATCCATGGCCATTCCCGCCAACATTTCGTCAACAAGCGCTGAATCTAATTGATAGTGGGTGCAAAGGTCATGCCAAGCCAACAAAACAGGATTATCAGGCGGCGGCGTGGGCGCACGAGCCAAGCGCACCCATTCCGCTAAGGAGCAGGCTGGGTCATTCTGGGCCAGGTCGACGGCATCGTCGGTGGCGCGGCAAAAAGCATAAAGGGCCCAAGTTGCTTGGCGTTTGGCTGGGGGCAAAAAGAGGGTACTTAGAAAGAAACTTTTGGAATGGTGGCGCGTGATGGCTTTGCAAACCTGGTACGCTTCTGCCAGCGAAGGTGCTACGGGAGTAGCTATAGGTATCTTACATGGGGCAGCCCCAGGCAAGCTTTCAGGGTTACTTGGGGCTGCCTTAGCCGCTAAATGGAAAAGCAAAGCCAGTTGTTCATCGGCGGGCAGGGGCTGCGAAGTCAGCTTCTCACCTGGTTGGAGGGTAAGCGCCAGAAGGGGGAGCGATTGAAAGGGCACACAACTCTCCTTATCTTAGCAGAAACAATGAATGCGAAAAGAGAAATCTATCGAACTGTTTATGCAAGCAGTGAATTCCACCCCGCTTCCCTTGCGCGAACGCCGCCGGAGCTACTTTTGGCTGCTGTTCTAGGAAGCCGACCATAAAATAACATATCTTTCTTTACCGCGTAAAACGCTTTCCAATTCTGCTGCAAGATTTTCAGCACTTGTTGCGCCACCTTGCGTGGTAATTCTTGATACACAGGTAAGTGCTTGGCTTGATGATAGAGCGCGTTGAACCCCAAGATGCGTTCCCCTTGAAAGATAAACGCTTGGCGCATCAGATAGTTTGCGGCATTGTACATGTTCTTGGCCGCAAATGCCGCTTGATCTATCTCCTTCCAACGCGGGTCAGTTCGTTTGATAACATGGCGTTCAACCAGTTGCATTAGTTAGCATCCATTTCGTTCGCTTCCAAAGATTGTCAAGGGTAATCCATAATTCACTATAGTTTCAATAAAAGGTTATTATACGCTAATCCACCTAAACATGCAAATTTTCAGACAGGTTTGGCTTTCAGGCGAAGCGCGGGTTGAAAGCGCGCCGCCCGCGGCTGTTAGAAAATTGGACTGAATGTTATACTAAAGCTGGAACAGGAATTGAAATTTCAGGTTTAGTATCGGAGCTTATGTAGTGCAAAAATCGTTTCTGGGAGACTTCCTGGGCTTCAAATTGCCCTTTTGGTTTGTCTTTCCCCTCCTCTTCCTCACGCTCATGTTCGGTTCGGTTGGCGGGTTTCTCAGCGCCCAGATCATCGGCGCAACCCCAGCGGATTGTCCTGAAGAAAGTGCTGTTTGTCAGCAGTTTAGCCTCTTCTGGGAAGCTTGGGATTTAACCCGCAAAGAATTTGTGGATGCCGAAGCGACAGACCCACAACTGATGATCGAAGGCGCGATCAATGGGATGTTGAATAGCTTGGGCGACGAGGGCCACACGCGCTTTCTCTCGGCGAAGGCGGCTAAACAATGGAAGGAATCGCTTTCCGGCGAATTTGAAGGAATCGGAGCCTACGTTAGTGTGCGCGATGGGCGGACGATTATCACGGCCCCAATGGAAGGCTCGCCGGCGGAAAAAGCAGGCTTGCGGGCGGGGGATCTTATTCTGAAAGTTGATGGGAAAAGTACCGACGGCTGGACGGTTGACGAACTGGCCTCACGGGTGCGCGGGCCCAAAGGGACAACTGTCAACTTGACCATTTTGCACCTTGGCGAAGAAAAGATGCTTGAGGTTAGGATTACGCGAGCCAAAGTTGAAGTTCCGAATGTTACTTGGCGGATGTTACCCAATCAAGTGGCTTTCGTGAAACTCAATTCTTTTGGCCAGCGGGCCGCCGAAGACCTGGAAAATGCGTTGAAAACCGCCAAAAGCCAGGGGGCAAAAGCGTTGCTTTTGGATTTGCGCGATAACCCTGGCGGGTTGGTCCAGGAAGCCTTGGGAGTCGCCGGCCAATTTTTGCCCGAAGGCACAACCGTCTTTTTAGAGCAAGACCGCAAAGGAACCCGTGAAGCCTCGAAGACAAACCGCGAAGGAGTCGCGCTGAAGCTGCCCATGGTCGTGCTGGTCAATCTCAATACGGCCAGTGCTGCTGAAATCCTGTCGGGGGCTTTGCAAGACGAAGGCCGTGCCAATGTGGTCGGCGTAACAACCATTGGCACAGGGACGGTCTTGACAACTTACGCGCTCAAAGATGGCGCACAGCTTTTGTTGGGCACAACGCAATGGCTTACGCCGAAAGGCCGTTTGATTCGGAAGCAAGGGATTACGCCTGATGTGGAAGTTGCGCTGCCGTTAGGCGTGCAAGCGCTTTCCCCAGCCGAAGCGAGTAAACTTTCAGCAGAAGACCTAAAGCAAAGTAAGGATGAGCAACTTTTGAAAGCGCTTAGTCTGTTAGAAAAAGCGGCCAAGCACTAGGCTCTGCTTCCAAGCTGCGCCTCAACCTCTCACCTAAAGCCTTCTTTCCACCGCAAGGGCACAAATTCGGGCTATTGAATCGTTCATAAGAACGAATAGCTTTGAAAGTGCCCTTTCTTCTTTCTCGGGCCCACCCGCACTTCCAAAACCCCAAACTTTAGCTTTCATTGTAAGCAAAGTTACAGACAATTTTTCTTTAATTGTGCAAAATATAGACAAAACATTGATGAATGGTTTGCATTTGTTTTGCACAAGATCCACCTTCGTTCCCAAATTCCCAGGTAGAATCTAAGCCGAGCCTAAATAGAGGAGCTATCATCTTGAACAGCTTTCGTGCAATGCACAGCCTAACTTATGCGCCGCCAGCCAAACCGTTTAAGGTGCATAATGAGCCAGAGTTATGGGCGCAAGAGGAAGATGGTTGGGAAGACCTCGATTTGTTTACCGAAGATTTAGAACCCGACGCTCCGCAAGTTGCTGATTCGGTAAAAGATTCGATTCAACTTTACCTCCACGAAATTGGACAAGTTCCCTTGCTTACCGCCGCCGAAGAGCGCAAGCTGGGCCAGGAAATTATGCAAGGAATCCAAGCCCAGAAGCTTTTAGCCCAAGAAACTTACCAAGCAGGTAGTGAACGGTTGGCTTTAGAGCGCGATGTGGCTCAAGCTGCTGAGGCTCGGCGCAAATTGATTCAAGCCAATCTGCGTTTAGTTGTAAGCATTGCAAAAAAATATCTTAATTCTGCAATGGCCTTTATGGATTTAGTGCAAGAAGGCAACATTGGGCTGATGCGGGCGGTAGAAAAGTTTGATTATCAGCGCGGAAATCGTTTTTCGACCTATGCGACTTGGTGGATTCGGCAAGCAGTCACGCGAGCCATTGCGGAACAAGAGCGTTTGATTCGGTTGCCGGTCCATTTTAGCGATTCGCTGACGCAGTTGCGGCGGGCCGTTCACGCCCTGGAGCAGGCGTTGGCCCGCGAGCCGACTCCCGAAGAACTTGCCCTAGTTTTGGGTATCAGTTTACGTAAAGTCACACGCTTGTTGCAAACCACCGCCCAACCCATTTCGCTGGAGCAACCTTTGACCAACGACATGGAAGGGCGAGTTGAGTCAATGTTGACTGATGAGCAAGCCGAAACCCCTTTAGAATTTGCGGCCCAGCGAATGTTAAAACAGGAATTGGTGAAGGTGCTGAATAGTTTGCCCGAACGCGAGCGGATGGTCTTAGTTTTGCGCTACGGGCTGGTTGATGGGCAACAACGGACGCTTCAAGAGGTTGGCAAAGCCTTTGGCATTACCCGCGAGCGCACCCGCCAGATTGAATTTGAGGCGCTGCGCCGCATTCGTGAGCCTGAAGTAGGGCTTTCTCTTAGGGGCTATCTCGATTAGTGAGGCGCAACTGCCCCGCCCTTTGCGGCTTTGCAAAGCTGCAAAGGGCCTTTTGGTTTGTCCCGCTTTATTTGTGTTAAGATAAGCCGCTAATATTGGTTTGTCCAACTTAGAAAGTAGAAAGACACTATATCAAACCTTCTATGCTCCTTGCCCAGCAATTGGCCCAAATTGCCCACCAATTGCGGGAGAATCTTCTCTTAACATCTGATTCGGCGGAAATTGCTGATCTATATGCCCAAGTGCTGGTCTGTAGTCTCTTTATGGCCCGCTTTGCAACCTTTACCAAACTTGATTTTCCTTATGAGGCGACGCTTGAAAAGATTTTACAAACCAATTCAGCTCTCTCTGGCTTGTTAAAAGAGCTTAAAAGCGAGAATAAAAAGCTTCTTGCTTTACTGAATGAATGTATTTCGCTCTTAGAGCAAACCGATCTGAGCGCTTTTCTTCAGGATCTCAAGCAAGTAACTCATTGTGAAGACCCACTTCTCTATTTCTACGAGATTTTCCTCAAAGCCTATAACCCCCAAATGCGCCAAAAACGAGGAGTTTATTACACGCCGCAACCCCTTGTTTCATATATGGTGCGCTCGGTAAATCTGCTGTTGCAAACGCATTTTGGTAAGCCTCTGGGTCTAGCCGATGCTGAAATAATCATTTTAGATCCCGCCACAGGGACAGGAACCTTTCTGCATGCAGCGATTCAGCAGATTCATACAACTTTCCTCGCGCATAAGCCTGTAGAAACGTGGGATGAATATGTTTCGCAAAATCTTCTCCCCCGTCTTTTGGGCTTTGAATTGTTATTGCCCCCTTATCTTCTCGCTCATCTCAATTTAGGCTTCCTGCTGACGCAATTTGGCTATACGCCCAAACCGCATGAAACTTTACAAATCTCCTTAAAAAATGCCCTTGCTGCTGAATACCATTTGGCTCCTGAACTTTTAGCCCGCAGCCCGATTATGGTGCTTTTAGGCAATCCGCCCTACGCTAATTATGGCAAAATGAATAAGAGCGAATGGCTAAAGAAGCTTTTGCTGACTTACAAAGAAGGTTTGCACGAGCGCAAACATAATCTTGAAGATGATTTTCTAAAGTTTTTTCGGTTTGGCCAATGGCAACTTGACCAATTAGAAAGCGGAATTCTGGCTTTTGTTACGAATAGCACTTATCTTGATGGTTTAACGCATCGGCGGATGCGTGAATCACTGCTAGAAAGTTTTACGGAGAGCTATATTCTGCACTTGCATGGGAGCCACCGCCGGCAAGAAGTTGCCCCCACTGGGCAAAAGGATGAGAATCTTTTTGCGATTCAGCAAGGAGTAGCCCTGAGCTTTTTTGTCAAAAACCCAGGCAAAACTGAGCCTGCACGAGTTTTCTTCGCTGAATGTTGGGGTTCACGAAAACAAAAGTCTGTTTGGCTTCAGGAAAATGATCTCAAAACAACAAATTGGGCCAGCTTACAGCCTAAAGCACCCTATTTCTTCTTTCTACCTAAAAAGTTAGCTTTTCAAACGGAATATGAATCATATCTAAGTCTAAAAGAGATTTTTCTTTTTTCAGGCTCTGGCGTAGAAACCCAGCGTGATGCAGCAACTATTCGCTTTACAAAAGCCGAAATTGTGCAACATGTGCCTGAATTTGAGCATTTGGCCGAAGAAGAATTGGTTTCACGCTATGGTGAAGATAAGCGTGATTGGAAAATTAGTACCGCTAAGGCTGATCTGGCGCAAAATGCCCAGTGCCCGCTTTTCAGAGCTATACTTTATCGGCCTTTTGACTTTCGCTGGACTTGGTATAGTGGTAAGAATCGTGGTTTTATCGGTTATCCAAGCTATTCAATTATGCGGCATCTTTTGAAAAGTCCAAACATTGCATTGCTCTGTTGTCGGCAACAAGCAGAAATGGGTTTTCAACACGTTCTCTGTACCGAAATAATCGCAGAGCGCCATGCGGTCTCTCTCAAAACTCGTGAAGCGGCCACGCTTTTTCCCCTTTTCCTTGAAGATCAGCGCCCTAATTTTGCGCCCGCCTTTCTCAACCAACTCGAAGCACGGTTGGGCTATCTTCCACTGCCCAAAACTATTTTTAGTTATATTTATGCTCTTTTGCATAGCCCAACCTATCGAAAACGCTATGCTGAATTGCTCCAAATTGATTTTCCGCGCTTACCATTTACACAAAAAACAGCACTTTTTCGCGCTTTGGCCGCTAAAGGCCAGGAACTTCTGACTTTCCACCTCTTGCATTTCAAACTTTCTCCAGATCCAGCAACTCTTCTCGCAGAAAAAGAATCTTTTTGGGTTGAAAAGGTCTTTTATGATGATTCTAAGAAGCGAATAAAGATCAATACCCAGCAAGGCTTTGAAGGTGTCGAGCGCGAAGTGTGGGAAATGCGAATTGGAAGCTATCAGCCGCTTCAAAGGTGGCTGAAAGAGCGGCAAGGGCGATCCTTAACGAGCAAAGAGTGGCAACACTATCAGAAAATGATCATTGCCTTGCGTGAAACCCAACGGATAATGCCTGAAATAGATGCCTTAATTCCCTGCTGGCCCTTTTTATGAGCTTTTGCAAGCAAACTAAAGCTTGTGACTTTGGTACTAGATAAGATTGCTAAGAATGCGCTTGCAACTTACAATAGGGCTATGGTATAATAATGCTCAATGCTTACATAGCGCTTATGAGAATAATCCGTAAAATGCAGGTGCTTTAGCCCTGGGAGCCATCACATGATTATTCTTGACCGAGGAAACTATGCAGCTTTGGGAACTAAACTAGAGAATTTATCGAGGCAGTTTGTGACAGAAACAGAGTAGATCTATCTTCTGTTTCTGGAAAGATACTTGGAATGGAAGAAATTTTTGAGCAGTGCTTGATTTTTTTGAAATCAGGTTTTGGATTTATGAAAGGTAGTAGGTTTCGTTATGCAACAGCGATCTATCTTCATCATCGCGTTGGTTTTCGTGCTGGGTGCTGCAGGAGTTGTCGTTAGTCAACGAGTTCTCTCGCAAAGAAACCCCTCAATCCCAGCTTATGCGGATGTAACCCCCGCCCCAATGGCAACCCATCTCCCGATTCAAATTGGCTCGCCCTTACCCAATCCACCCACTTTTGAAACAACTCCCTTCCCGACAAGCCCCCCTTTGCCTACGGTGGCCAAGCCTAACGCGCTTGCTTCAACCGCCAATTTGCTCTTTGAAGCGACTTTCGACACAACTGAATTGAAGGCTTGGGAATTTAACCAAATCTATCGGGACCCTGTTTCGCCTCCAGCTTGGGAAGTGAAAAACGGGCAGCTAATTGCGCCTGATAACTCATCCGCCACCAATTCCTTCAACGATCTTTTAGCTTTGCCGTCGACTACTTTGGCCCAAAATGGCGCAATTGAAGTTAGTGCTATGGCGGGAAATGCTACCAAAGTCGGGCTGTTGTTGGGCTATCAAGACAACCAGAATTACGTTGCGCTTATCTTCGGCAGCCAATATGCCCCTCGGTGGAAAGGGTTGCAAATTGTGCAATTTGTGCATGGTGAGCCGACTGTTCTGGCCCAAAACCCTGAAACGCTCCTTCAGCAAGACCGTTGGTATCGGTTACGGATGAGCCTTGAAGGGCCGAAAGTAACCGCGACGGTTGATGATCAAACAGCTCTAACCGCTGTCTTGAATGCTGCTCCAGCTGCAAACGCTAAATTAGGTCTCTACGCAGGCAGTGAAGGCTTTGCTTTCTTTGATTATCTGCGAATTATTGGACAATAGATAAATTCAGGAAGCGCCTTAAACTAAATTCGGCGCAAAATACAAAAGGTATTAGGCAGACAAATATGCGAGTATTCTCTCCACTTGGGCGGGGCGCAAACCTGCGGAGCCTGGCCAAGTTTATGCTGCGGGCCCTAAGTTTGGTCCTGGTGGGCCTGGTAATTTTTAGTCTTCCAAAACAAAGCTTGGCTTGGTTAAATCCGCCGTTTGATCTACCGACTTCCCAATCAAGTCTTGCTTGGCCAGATATTAGTGTTGACAGTAGTGGGGTCGCCCATGCCGTGTGGATGTATTCGGGTAGTGGCGATTTTGCCCGAGGTTCCGTCTTTTACATGCGAGGGGCGCTAAATGCAACGGGGGATGCAATTGCTTGGGAAGCGACCTCGAAACAACAGATCGGGGGAAGCGACCTTTGTTCCCCAACGCGCTCGCCCAAAATTGTGGCCGATGACAATGGCACCGTTCACATCCTTTTTGGAACTACCAGTGGGGTAATCTATTATGACCGCAACACCAGTCGGGGTCTCCCAGGGGCTTGGGTCGAAGAAGTGGTTGCGGACCCAGGGACGAACGCTTATAACCCAGCCCTGGCGGTTGATCGCAATGGAACGCCCGTTGCGGTTTGGGGCGAAGGCCTTGGCGATGGTAATTCGCGGCTCGTCGTCACCTACCGCACTGGGGCGGGGTCTTGGTATCCCCGCCTCCAAATGAGCGAATCATCCTATTTGGTCCGAAAACCGACCTTGACCGTCCGGGGGGCGGGAGCCACCGCCCAGGTTCATGCGGTTTACGAGTATAAAGTCCGCGAGAAAGACAGTAAGTTTGTAACGGGCTATGCTCGCGGCGGGATCAATGGCCCCTTTGGGTTTGAAAACTTCTCTTCGCGTTGGGGGCTTGAAGGTGATACGCCAGCAATTACCTCGGATCCAGTTTATGGGACGCTTTTCGCCGGCTTTATCTTTGGCAACCTCACTAATGGCTACAAATTAGGTTTTGCCTATAGCTTTGATGGCGAAAACTGGGCAGGTTTGGGGCAGATAAGCCCTGCTGGTTTGTGGCCTTCTAACCCTTCGTTTAGCGCGGCCAACAATCGCGCCTACATCATAACTGAGGAAAAGCACTGGACCGGAAGTAAATTTGATAGTTGGCTAATCTACAGCCAAATCTACGATGCCAATACCACGGCCTATTTACCTGCCGAACAAATTAGCGGCAGTGGGAAAAGTACGGGCCCGCATGGCTCTGTTGGGGGGCGTGGGCAAGCTGTGATCTGGAACCTCAACGGAACCTCGACCTTGCGCTACAATGTCAACCCTGGAGGCCGCGATGGGGTTGTGGTTCCCACGGCTACCGCCGTCCCTGGTCAGCCAACGGCAGTCCCTGGCCAACCAACTGCTACAACTGTGCCCCCGACCAGCACGCCAGCGCCTGTGGTGGCCAAGCCTGAAGGCCAGTTACAGCTTTTTGGGCAGCAGAATAGGGCAACTGTGAAGTCTGGGGGCCAAATAACAGCTAAAATTATCACGGCGGGGGGCGCAACCCAATATCAATTGAGCAACAATGAGAGTGCCCTTACCGACCCCGATACGGTTTTTCCGCTCCCAGGCTACAAACCTATTTCGGGAACCAGTGAAGTTTCGTGGAGTGGCCTCTCTGCTACGGGCTCTGAATGTGTCCAGAAAAAGGTCTATGCGCGGCTTCTCAATGCCCAAAACACTCCTTCAAATGTAGTGCAAGCCTCAATTTGGGTTGACCCTGGAGTTGCCGCCACGGTGAATGCGATCAATCCCGCCTATGGTGATCCAGCTTTTACCAAAACCCCTTATTACTTCTTGTTGGTGAAAGCCCTCGACAGCGAATGCAGTGGCTTAAACGAGATTCAGCTGGGTGAACCTTTGGGCACTGCGGCTACAAACCTGGCGGCCAACCTAGCTGCGACGGCAATGCCAGTTCCCTTGCTTTCGCAACAGACTGGCTTACACAAAATCAGTCTGAATTTAACTGATAATGTAGGTAATAAACAAGCTTACGAGACTTCTATCACCTACGATCCCTATTCACCAGCGTTTACTGGCACAGCAAAGCTTGATGTTATCCCTAAAACAACCACAAGTGCAGCCCCAGCTGTGATTACAGCTAAAGCAAACAAAGTTGATCTTAAATTCACAGATATGATCATCACAGATACGATCTATAGCAGTAATGGACAGCAGTTTTGGGGAATGAATCTTGCCAATAGTCGGACTGCAATTGCCGTAACTGATACCACGAAACTTAGCAAACTTTCTTGGCAAGCCCTTGCGGTGAAAAGTACCCCATCGAAGACTAACGCTTACAACTTTACGGTTAGTGACTATTGTCTTTTTGATGGTTTAGCAACCACTGGCGCGGGGGATTACTACGTTTACGCTCAGGTGCTGGATGGCGCGGGAAATTCCTCGACGCGCACCATTGCCTCGGACAAAGTTACGCTGAGTAGCGATTTTGTAGACAATTGCAAGGTCCGAGTCTTCTTGCCAATCATTAAACGTTAGCATAAAAAGAGCGTTTGAGTAGCATTGGTAACTGCTAGATCAATTAAAATGGAGGGAAGTTCTGAAAAACTTCCCTCCATATCTTTTGAGAAACTATGAAAGTCTTTTTAATTCAAAAAAATTGGATCCTAAATTTCTTTTGCGCTGACCGTGGTCGATTAGCTCTTTTTTTAATCTTTATTTTGTTGCTTCCCCTTAGCACGCCCCGCATCTACGCCACTGATGAAGTGCAGTATTATGCTTATCTGCGCTCTTTCTACTTTGATCACGACCTTGATTTTCGCAACGAATATCAACATTTTGCTGCTGAAGGGCTAAAAAACCATGATCCTTCAGTTGGCAATGCTCTTCTCAGCAATAAACCTGCTGATCCCGTTGTCAATCCGCAGACGGGCAAATTACGCAATGTCGCCCCGATTGGCGCAGCGATTCTTTGGCTGCCAAGCTTTCTTTTGGCTGATGGTTTTGTTCGTTTCACAAACCTTTGGAGCAGCCAAATCCCTGCGGATGGCTATAGCAAACCCTATATTTGGGCCGTTTGCTATATGTCAGCCCTCTATGCGCTCTTAGGTTTGATGCTAACCTATCAATTAGCGCGAAGATTCACCACGATTTTTCCTGCAACCTTAGCGACAATCACGATTTGGTTAGCTACCCCCCTCGTTTTCTATAGTTATATTTCGATGCCTTGGGCCCATGCACCCGCTTTTTGCCTCTTTGCGCTCTTCCTCACGCTCTGGCTTGCCGAGGGAAAAAGCCCATTGGCCAACAAGCACGCCCAGCGCTCTTTGCGGAATTGGCTTTTGCTGGGCTTAGTTGGTGGCTTGATGACCAGCACCCGCGAACAACTTGGCATTTTCCTCCTGCTACCAATCTTTGAAGGGTTTTGCGCTGCTGTGCATTTCTATCAAAAAAGGGAAAACAAACGAATAACCGCTTTATTTCCAAATTATCTGCTCTTATTTGGGGCTTTCTTCCTCGCCCTTACTCCTCAATTGCTCACTTATATCGTTTTGAATGGTCGACCTCTGCCTTCCACAACCGTTGCAGGTAAATTGGGAACCGCAGGTGGCCTCAGTCCTTACTTTTTCGCAACTTTATTTGACCTCCAACATGGTGCATTTCTCTGGAGTCCCATCTTACCAATTAGTCTGCTGGGGCTTATCTTTTTAGCTCGTCGGGATTGGCTTTTTGCCCTTTCACTTTTCATTGCTTTTCTGTCCCAAACTTACATCAATGGTAGTTTTGGCTCAACTTGGCATTTGACAGGTGCATTTGGGTTTCGGCGACTCATCGAATGCACGCCAATCTTTGTGCTGGGCCTGGCAATGCTGTTTGAGCGCCTTCAAAACTCTTTTGGGCGCTGGCCACTGCTGTTTGGGGCCCTTTTTTGTATCTATTGGAACTTTGGGCTTATCGCGCAATGGACAATTGTCCATCCTGAAATTCGCAAAGGCTTAATTTGGCAAGAAATGCTTGCTTATCAATTCATAGAAGTTCCGCGCCAAGTCGCAGATAAACTTATTGACCTCTTATTTCACCGCTGTAAACTGCTCAAAAATCAGAATTGTTAAACTAAAAATGCTTTGTTATCTTGCTTATCCTACTAGCCCAACCTTGCAAGCTGCTAATGCGCTACAAACCTATACAACTTTACGCGAATTACGTCGTCGCCAGCCTGACCTTTTAGCGCTTGTGCCGCGTTGGAATAGCGAAAAATCGCGGTTTGCAGAATTAGGGGCCATTCAGTTGCCGCGCCCAGCTTTAGGGCGCTTTTCGCGCTTGCACCGTTCTGCGCTCTGGTATTATGCTGAATACAGTCTTTTTGCCTGGATGTGTGCGCCAATTATTGCTAAACAGCAAGTTTCAGCAATTTATATCCGCCAAATTCATTGTGCTGCGTGGTGGAGTGGGGTTTTAGGGCCGCGCTTGGGGATTCCAGTCATTTACGAGGCTCACGATTTAGAATCCCGTAATCCTTCACGAGCTAAAGAGCAATGGGCCCAAGGTTTACCACATTTACTTGATAAAATTGCCCTTACGCGCTCATCGGCGGTTGTTTCGCTTACGAATGAATTTCGTTGTTTTCTGGAAAAAATTGCTTGGCGCTCGCCCAATGAAGTTTTTGTGATTCCTGATGCCTACGACGAAACCCTCTTCAAACCGCAGAATCGGCTAATCGCCCGCAAGCAACTTTCTCTTCCAAACGAAGCCCAACTGATTGTTTACGCGGGAATGACTTTTACCCATCGTTGGTTAGATGGTTTATTGGAAGCAATATCGCGTATTCCAGCGAAGTATTCTCAACTTTTGCTTGTTTTGGTGGGAGGAAGACCGCAAGAAAGAGAGGATTTGCGAGAAAAAGCTCAGAAATTGCGGGTAAGTGAAAAAGTTATTTTAGTGGGGGCGCGGCCACAGGCTGAGATCGTGCAATATCTGGCGGCGGCTGACGTTTTGGTTATCCCAGATACCGTAACTGATCTAACGGCTTCGCCGCTCAAGCTCTTTGAGTATTTAGCCATGGGGCCCGCTTTAGTTTTGCCTGAGCTTCCAGCCTTAAAAGAGATTGTTGCCCCGAATCTAGCCCATTATTTTCCGCGCCGTGATCTTTCAGGCTTAGTTCAAGCGCTGAATGCGGCTCTGGAAAATAAGGATGATAAACTGGGGCAAGAGGCAAGACGAGCTTTAGCGCAGGATCATACCTACGGCAAACGGGCAGATCGGATTCTGGCTCTAGCAGATTTAATAGGTTTACACTAGACAGAGTGAATTTTATAGCGTCTTAAACCCATAAATTGCTGTAGCACGAGGAAAATGAATAGGGGATTATAGATGAGATAGCGTCGCCAAAGCCTTTGAGGTTCATTCGCCAGGCGAAAAACCCATTCTAAGCCATGGCGTTGCATCCAATAAGGTGCTTGAGGCTTGAGGCCTGAATGAAAATCGAAAGCGGCCCCCACACCAATCATCACGGGAGCCTGAATCCGCCCTAAATGAGCGGCCATCCACCGCTCTTGCTTAGGGGCCCCCAACCCAACCCAAACCACATCGGGCTGTGTTTGGTTGATCATGTCCACAATTTGAGCATCTTCCCGTGGCGAAAGCGGGGTAAAGGGTGGCGAAAACATGCCCGCAATTTCAAGCCCTGGAAACCGCTGCGTTAGCCGCTTTACCAACAACTGCGGCACGCCCTCCGCGCCCCCGTAAAAATAGTGCCGATAGCCCTGCGTCGCCGAACGAGCGCAAAAAGCCAGCAACAAATCTGGCCCATAGACGCGCTCCACCTGCCGAAACCCATTGAGATGACTCAGCCAGACCAAAGGCATCCCATCAGGAGTCACCATTCCAGCGCGATTGTGAATTTGCCGGAGCTTTTCATCGCGTTGACACTCCATAATAAGATGAACATTGGTCACGCAGACATACTCGCGCTGCCGCTGGATTATCCATTTTTCGATGGTTTCCACGGCCAGGGGCATAGTAATGGCACTAACACCAACTCCAAGAACATTTACGCGCTGGATGGACATGCAAGCATTCAACTCTTGGCTCTGTAAACCACAGATTCTATATTTATCATGTACCAACATTACTTTACTTTAAGCAGTTAGCAACTTTAGCCTAGAACATTCTGATATGCTTCGGCGGTCAATGTTGCTATTTGTTGCCAGGTATAACGTTCTGCTACTTTTTGCTGCCCTGCCAAACCCATTTTTGTTGCCAAAGTAGGATTTTGAAGCAGATAACAGATGCGCTCGGCGATAGCTTCAGCTTTTTGGGCAACGAGATAACCATCAACGCCTTCAGAAATGACTTCGGTTACGGCGGGAATGTTGCAGCCAATCACAGGTTTGGCAAAACTCCAGGCTTCGGGATAGACTCCCCCAAAACTTTCTTGCGTTGAAGGCACACAAAGGAGCGTGCAAGCGGCTAAAGCATTGGTCTTTTCCTGCAAAGATACACAACCCAAGTGCCGAATGCGGCGGTCTGCAAAAACTGCAAAATCTCGGTGCGAAGAGCCAACGGTGGGCCCGATAAAGACAAAATGCACTTCAGGCAACTTTTTCCAAACGAGCCTCGTCGCCTGCAACAGTTCCCGATACCCTTTATAGCGATAATTCTGCCCCACAAACAAAACTACTGGCCCTTCTTCAAGCTGATAAGTTTGCAAAAAAGCCCGTGGAACAGCTTTTTCAGCTAAGACTGGCCCCATTCCCGTAACTGCAATGCGCTCTTCAGCAACGCCAAGGTCGATCAAAACCTCTTTTTCAGCTTTTGTTAAAGCGATAACCAGATCAGCCAGGGTATAAAGCTTCAGAAAAGCCTTATAACGCCAGCCAACCCAGCGCGGATGATGCACAGGCGTGAAAACAAATGGTATTTTGCGCTGCTGGGCCACTTGCCAAGAGGCATAACTCAACCCTTCGCGCCCCGCCCGCACATTATGCACTAAATCAGCATCTTTTGCATAAGGGTACAAATGCCGCTCCAGGCAGGTTGCGATGGGCGGCAGCGCAACTTGCATCAAAGGATAGTATAACGGCACAAAGGGCGCAAGGCAACTTTTTTCCCAAACGGAAAGCCCTAACCGATGAACCTGAATCTCATCAATGGTATAATTATGAGATTTCGTAGGGGCAAAAAGCGTTGTGCCCAGTAGCCAATCGGTGCGCTGGTTTTCCCATTGGCTAACCACTTGAATCTTATGTTGCGCTTGGAATTGCTGGGCTAAAAGATGCAAATGAAGTTGCGCTCCCCCAATCGCGGGCGGATAACTCGTCAAAGTGTAGAGAAGTTTCACTTTTTAAGTACCTGCTGATAGACAGCAATAGTTTCTTGGGCCGAATGAGACCAAGAAAAACGTTCAGCTTGCACAAAGCCACGTTGACGTAGCTCCTGAGCTAAAGTTTTATCTTCCAAAACACGCTGAATCATCATTGCAAGCTGTTGGATATTTTTTGGGTCAACCATCAAGCCAGCATTCCCAACGACTTCGGGAAGCGAAGCTGCATTGGAAGTAATGACAGGGCAACCACAAGCCATTGCTTCCAGGGGAGGAAAGCCAAATCCTTCCGCAAGGGAGGGATAAATGAAGACTTCGGCTTGTTGATAAAGCGCAAAAAGCGTGTCATCTGGCACAAACCCGCGTAATTCAACTTGATCTTGAAGCCCAAATTCTGTAATAAGTGTTTGAAGTTTCGTTTCCCCCCAGCCCTTTCTCCCAACAATCAGCAATTTTGGCACAAAAGAAATTTGTTGTTTGACTAGCTTATAGGCTTCCAAGACGGCTAGGAGATTTTTGCGTGGCTCAAGTGTGCCAACCGTCAGCAAAAAAGGCCTTTCAGCTTGGGAATCTTTTGCGAGATTTGAAGGTGTCTTTTTGCCCAGGTAAACCACCGTTACATTGTTTTCAGATAGATTTAGATAGTTTAAGATTTCTTTTTTGGTATATTCTGAACTTGCAATGAGATGATCTGCCACTTGAACCGAAGCTTTAAGCCATTTGCGTAGACGGTTTCCCATAAGCGTTGGAAACCACTGAGGGTGCGAAAAAGGCAAAAGATCGTGCAAAGTAACGACAATTTTATAGTTTCGCTCCCTCTTCAGCTGCTGAAGAGGCATTGGAATTGTGCAATGCAGCAGGTCAACAGGGTTTTTCTTGAGCCAAAGCGGGAGACTATAAGTAGAATAGATATATTCCCAGTAGGCTACCAGGATTTTACGGGCTATTCCTGGCGCAGGAAACCTAAATTTTCGTGTTACCTTGACTTCTAAAAGCTCGATTTCAGTCGTTTGAAAGGCCTGTAAAAGCTCCAGCGCATATCGCGCCGAGCCAGCGTTGTTAAAAGTCGTAATTGATGTTTCTAAGGCTATCCGCATTTTTAGCTAATTTGGTTTGTGGCTTTCTTATCAAGAAAGCAAGTCAATTGTTCAGCAAAGTTGGTTTGCATGAATTTATCACAGATTTTCAGCAAAAACATCCCCATTCTGGGGCGTAAAGGATCGGTTTGCAGGGCCAGCAGGACAAACCGAATCAGATTTTCCCTTGAGCCTTCCTCTAAACTCCGCAGAGCGCCATTCCAATACCAATCACTTATCGCTTTTCGTTGTTGCGCTGGGGAACAAAGAGTAGGATTTTGGCGACAGATGCGCTGAATCGCCCAAACTGTCTCATCGGTCATGGGGCGAAAACCTAAAGTTGTCTTGGTTTGTTGATGAATTCGATAGGTTGCGATCTCAATTGGCTGATATAAAAATTGCGTTACGGGCAACAAACGAAGAAATAAATCATAATCTAGGGCATACTGAAATCTAAGGTCAAGGAAACCACTTTTTTCAAGGCAATTTCGCCGAAAAAATGCACTTGGTTGACCAATTAAAGGGACATGTAAAAGACGCTTTTTATCAAAAGGACGGGTGTGATAGCGGCCCACAACTTGACTTTGTTCATCAATGTAAACCGTATCGCCATAAACTACGCCAACTTCGGGCTGGGCTTGCAACGCTTGCACTTGGGCCAATATTGCGCCAGGCCGATAAGTGTCATCGCTGTTAAGCCAAGCCAGAATTGGGCCTTTACACCTGAGCCAACCCTTATTGATCGCATCGCCTTGGCCCCGATCTTTTTCGCTTAACCAATGGAAGCGCGAGTCGGTTTCATATTCTTTTAGAATTGCAATGGTTTCGTCGGTACTTCCACCATCAATAACCCAATATTCAAGGTTAGGATAGTTTTGCGTAAGCACACTTTGGATTGTTTCCCGAATGAAAGTCCCTTGATTAAAGGAAGGAGTCACAATACTAACTAAGGGAAAGCTAAAAGCATTGCACATAAGCGAAAGTTTTGGGCTAATAAAGAAGCACAAACTAGATCATTTTTAGAGTTCAGGCAGTTGAGAAAGCGGATTGAATAAACGAACACAGTTCCGGCCTTGGCGTTTGGCACAATAGAGCGCTTGATCAGCCTGTTGGACTAAGGTGTCAAGCGGACAGGGATTTTTGGGCGAGCTACTTGTTAGCCCCAAGCTCACAAAGAGCCGCACATCACCTTCGGGAAGCACTAAGGTTGTGGTCGCCATCTTTTGCCTAATTTTTTCGGCGATCTTTTCCGCCTCCGCGAGGGAAGTTTTGGGTAAGACTAAGACAAACTCTTCGCCGCCCCAGCGCCCAACAAAATCTTGGGGGCGCGTGGCCTGGAGAATCGTCTCTGCAACCAACCGCAAGGCCTGATCGCCGCTCAAGTGGCCATATTGGTCATTGATGGCTTTAAAATGGTCGACATCCAGTAAAATCAAACTCAGCGACGTGGCTTCCTGTTCGGCTAAAAGCAACGCTTGTTCGGCATGTTGATAGGTCGCACGGCGATTCAAAAGCCCCGTCAAGCTGTCGTGGGTGGCCAAAATCTCCAGTTGATCCTTATATTCGCGCAACCGAGTTTCCAAATTGAGGATCCGCTCGCCAATTGCCACGCGAGCCAGCATCTCGCCTGGGTCAAAGGGCTTGGTTAAATAATCATCGGCTCCCGCCTCCAAGCCTTCAATAATCTCCTCTTTCTCGCTTTTGGCCGTTAAAAGAATAATATAAGTGTAAGTTGGGATGTTAGCGGCCCGAATGCGGCGGATCAATTCTACGCCATCAAGGGATGGCATAACCCAATCAGTAATGACAAGCTGAATCCGCTCACGTTGGATAATTTCCCACGCCGCTTTGCCATCGGCGACCTCGATCACTTCGTGACCCACCCTTGTGAGACTTGCCCTTAATAACCATCGGAGGACCGAGTCATCATCGGCGATGATTATTTGCATACTTTTCCTCATGCCCAAAAGCCTCTGCAAGAGTGGAGCGCCACATTTGACATCAACTAATTCAATTTTGCCAGCGCGGTCTGGACGGTATCAAGCAATTGCTGGCGACTAAAAGGTTTAGTTAAGTGAAAAGCCCCCAATTCTTCGATTTGTTGTTGTAACGAAGCATCAATACTCGAGTCTAAGGCGGTCAGAATAATGAGGGGGATGGCCCGCAGGTCTTCATCTTTAGCCAACTGCCAAGCAATATCGAGGCCCGAAATGTGGGGCATCATGACATCTAAAATGATCAAGTCGGGCTTTTCGTGGGCAAGCATTTCAAGGGCCTCAAACCCATCCCCGGCGGTTTCAACCCGCAACTTTGGCCCTAAGATGACACTGATTAAGCGGCGAAAAATATGCTCATCATCAACGACTAAAACATAGGTGGACACATTAAGTTCCTTCACAACCATGATTTTGTTGTCTCAATCCCTGTAAAGGGGCCCCTAAAGTTTAAGATGGGGAGCCTACCTCGTGTAAGGGCATTCTCCCCCACCTTTACTTTTGAGGCCGCAGCGCGGGGCTTTGGCTGCCGGAGCGCGGGCGGCCCGAAAGCGAAGCTCACAGAATGAAGGTAAAAGCCCGATCCAAGAGCGTGATTTGGAAAATCCGCATAACTTCAGGGGTTACACCCGCCAGGACTAATTCGCCGCCATGTTGGCGGACCGCTTTTAGCCCGGAGATCAGCCCCGCCAGGCCGGTGCTGTCCATAAAGGGGACTTGGCTCAAATCTAACACAATCTTGTTGCCTGCCGAACTGGCCGCCAGAGTCTTCAGCTGCTCGCGCAAGCCCCCAGCACTTTGGGCATCAAGACTCCCGCAAACCTTCACATTTATCACTTTGTCCTGTTTGAATGTCTCAAATTGTGTAGCCATAAAATAACTTTATGCTCCCTTAGGCATCTTTGAAAGTACTTTGAGATACTTTCTGCTGTTTTCCTAGGCCTGAATTAGGCCTTCTTTAAGCTAGAAAGACTTTGCACAAACATAGTCTGGCTTTTGGTTTCAACCCCAATAGCAGAGTCGCCAAGTATTGCCAGTGGGATTGGTGTCATAATGCACTTCATCCGTCAGTTCCCGAATAATATACAGCCCATAGCCGTGTTCCAATAAGGCATAGGGATTGAGTGGCTCGGAAGGGCTAAAGACCGCATTGGGAGAATCAAGCGCGCCGCCCGTATCTTCCATCTGGACTTCTAGCCCCCGTTCGGAGATTTTGGCCGAGACGACAATCGAGCCAACAAGGCCATTGTCGGCGTAGGCATGGCGAACGATATTGGTAAAGCACTCCACGGAAGCTAATGTTACCGCATGGCGCTCGGTGGGCCCCCAATGCTCCAGCACGAGCGTGACTCCCTGAATCCATTGCGTGAAGACGGGGATTTCCCTAATCTGGCCGGCAAAGACGCGGCGGGTTTGGGCGAGATAAGGTTGCTCCGCCGTGGCCCAATTCAGGGGGAGGCGCTGGACGAGCAACAGGGTTACATCGTCATCTTGAGGGCAGCCCCCCGCTTCGCTGCCCGAACCCGCAAAATCGCTCATTGCGGCAAAGAGCCTTTTCAATAATTGGCTGGCGGGCAGCCAGCCGCAAAGCCCAAAAATCCCTTTAAGCCGATCGATCCCAAAAAACTCTGCTTGGCCCGAGCGCGTTTCGGGCAAGCCATCGCTACAGATGAGGAGTTGATCCCCCCTTGCCAGCGTGATTTCCCTTTCCTCTACTTCCCCAAAGGAGAGAAACCCCAGCGGCGTTCCCGTGGCGGGGAGCGAAAGGACTGCGCCAGTTTCGGCTTGGTGCCAGAGCGTATAGCCATGGCCTGCGTCGGCGTAGCGCAACCGCCCACTCACAGGGTCAATCCAACCCACAAAAGCGGTCACAAAGAGTTCGATGTTATCGAGGAGGCGGGCGAGTAATTCGTGGCTGCGGGTCAAAATCTGGGCGGGGCCACTGCTACTGCTCAAAGCTACGGCCCTAAAGGTAGCTAAGGTTTGGCTCATAATCAGGGCGGCAGGCAACCCTTTCCCCGCAACATCCCCAACGATAAAGAGCATTTCGCCGCCCGCTAATTGCTCAACCAGATGGAAATCGCCGCCCAATTCCCGCGCAGGCCGACTGATAACGTCTATATCTAAGGCGGGATGTTGGGGTAAGACGTTATGGAGAACGAGGGTCTGATAGATTTGGCTGGCCAAGGCAATCTCCTGTTGCGCTGCTTGCGTAGCCAAAAGCCGATCTCGCCGCAAGATCGCCTGTAATTGCTCCGCCACAAACCCGACTAATTGCCGATCTGCCGCCAAGAGGCCCATTGGCGCTTTCTTGTCAAAAAGGATAAAGCCCAGTTCGGGTTCGCCTGCTAAATCAACCTCAACACTGGCTAAACTCTCAACTTTTCCCGCCAAAGCGGCACAGAATTCATCACATTGGGCAACGGTATTGCACATTACAACCCCAGTGTGCCGCCGTTGAGCTTGGGCCAACTCCTCGCGGAAGGGGACAGCCCATTCCGCCCCATAAACTGCAACCTCCTGGGCGGGGTTGGTGGGCAGGATAATCCCGCCCCGTACCTGGATAAGTTCTACGCCCGCTTGCAAGACGCGGTTCAACAGGGTTTGGCGCGGTTCAGGGGAGGTAACGCCTTTGCTAACTTCAAACAAAAACAAGATTTGGTCATAGCCTTCTTGCACTTTTTGGGCAATTTGGTTCAGTTCAAGCTCTTTCTTGGCCAACATGGTCAGGAAGCTAAGAACCATGGGAGCCAAAGGGCCGGCCTCAGGGCCCATGAGGGCCACCGCGCCCAGGTTTTGGCCCTCCACGCGCAGAAGCTCAATCCTCACGGGCAACGGATTTAGAACCTCAAGGTGGTGGCCCGTCACTTGAGCTTGCCAAGCCAACTCGGTCACCCAATTTGGGGGTTGGGGGTCAGTTGCGCGATGCCTGGGCCCTGGTTTTCCGTGGACATCAAAGAGATAGAGCGCAAGACTCGCTGGCAAAGGCAGCGGCCAAAGCTGAATTTGATGGAGGGTATTTCGCAACTGCGAAAGTGTGATCATAGTTCAACGCGGCAAAGAAACCCCCGCTTCAGCGAGTCTGAGGCGTTGCCGCAAGCCCCCTTTCCTAAGTTGTGGGATAACTTCTCAGGTGTTAGCCTGGAATTGCCCTCGCCTCTGTGGGTTGGTCAGGCTGGAAGCCTGACCTCGGTGGTTGAGCTTGCCGAAACCAGAGCCTCTTTGCCGTTTGTCTGTGGGTAGGTCAGGCTGGAAGCCTGACCTACAGCCGCCAAGCGGGGCGCTAACTTATGCCAACGTGGTTTGTGGAAGCACCAAATTTATCTCTCTAGTATAGCATAAGATTGCCTAACTGCGAAGAGCAAAGAGAGTTTGGGAAAAACCCAAACCCTCTTGCGGGCGAATTGAGTTAAAGCTGGCGCGAAGCCTGCGTTAGGATTCGAGGGTGCTGATGTCCCCTACATCCTGGCCGAGGGCTTGAGCCTTCAAAACCCGCCGCATAATCTTCCCGCTGCGCGTCTTGGGGAGGATGCCCACAAACTCAATCTTTTCAGGTCGGGCAATCGGGCCCATCTCGTGCCCGACGTGCGCTTTGAGTTCTTCCGCCAATTGCGGGCTGCCATCGAAGCCTGTTCGCAAAATGACAAAGGCATGAATGGCATTGCCCTTCAGTTCGTGGGGAATGCCAATGGCGGCGGCTTCGGCGACGGCATGATGGCTGACCAAAGCGCTTTCGACTTCGGCGGTGCCTAAGCGATAGCCGCTCACCTTGATCACGTCATCCAACCGCCCGATAATCCAAATATAGCCGTCCTCGTCCTTGCGGGCACTATCGCCCACACAGTAGACATTCGGGATTTTCGACCAGTAGGTTGAGATAAAGCGGTCATCGTCCTTGAGAATGGTTCGCATCATGCCAGGCCAGGGGCGCTTCACAATCAACAAGCCATCCTCATTGGCCGCGCAGGAGGTGCCATCCTCATGCACCACATCAACATCAATGCCCAAGAAAGGCAAGGTTGCACTGCCTGGTTTGAGCGGCACGACGGGGGTCGGCGTGATCATAAAGTGCCCCGTCTCCGTCTGCCACCAGGTATCCATAATGGGACAGCGTTCTTTGCCAATCGTGTTGTGATACCAACGCCAAGCCTCTGGGTTGATCGGCTCCCCAACGCTCCCTAGCAAGCGCAGGCTGCTCAAATCGTGGCGGTTGGGCCAGGCTTCGCCGAAGCGCATCAAGCCCCGAATGGCGGTGGGGGCCGTGTAAAGAATGCTGATCCCATATTTGGAAGCAATGGCCCACCAGCGGTCTGGGTAAGGATAATTCGGTGCGCCTTCATACATAAAGGAGGTCGCGCCCAGAATCAAGGGGCTATAGACAATGTAGCTGTGGCCCGTAATCCACCCTGGGTCCGCCGCACACCACCAGCGGTCTTCCTCTTTGATGTCAAAGACATACTTGAGCGTGGTATAAGTCCCTACCATATAGCCACCGTGGGTATGGACAATAGCTTTCGGGCGACCCGTCGTGCCACTGGTATAGAGAATAAAGAGCATATCCTCCGCATCAAGCTGCGCGGTTTCACATTTGGCGGAAGCAATCGGCAAAGCCATCAGGTCGTGGAGCCATAGGTCGCGCCCGCTCTCCATATTGACCGAGTGCCCCGTGCGGCGTACCACTATACAAGTCTGGACGCTCGGCGTGCGCGCCATCGCCTCATCCGCAATCTGCTTGAGTTCAACGATTTTACCCCGCATCAAGCCCCCGTCGGCGGTGATAAGCAGTTTGCTATCCGCATCAGAGATACGGTCTGCCAAAGCCTCGACGCTAAAACCCCCATAGACGACGCTATGAACCGCGCCAATCTTAGCACAGGCCAGCATACTAAAGACCAATTCAGGAATACGGGGCAGGTAAATGGTGACAATGTCGCCTTTTTTCACGCCCATACTCTTGATGACGTTGGCCAGCTTGCTGACTTCACGGTTAAGCATCTGGTAGGAGAAAGTCCGAACTGTGCCGTCTTCGCCTTCCCAAATCAGGGCCAGCTTGTTGCGCCGCCAGGTCTTGGCATGGCGATCTATCGCGTTGTGAACGATGTTGGTTTTGCCGCCCACAAACCACTTGTAGAAGGGTGCTCTGCTTTCGTCCAACACCTTGTCCCACGGCTTAAACCACTCTAATTCGCCAGCATGATCAGCCCAGAACTGCTCAGGGTTGGCGATAGACCATTTATACAACTCGGCGTAGCTCTGAAACCCCTTTTGGCGCATGTAGGCCGTGACGTTGGCGTTCTCCACAACGGCTTCGCTCGGCTCATAGATCCGCAAGGTTGCCCCACTTGGCCCTTGGCTAATCGTGGTGGGGGCGCTCTCAGCATCGACTTTTTGAGTCTCCAACATAGACAAACCTGCTGCCTTTCTTAAATCTGCAATTAGCGAAACACAATTCAAGTTCCAAATTAGTCGTAGAACGAGCATCCTGCTCATTCAAGCCCTGGGTAGAAAAATTCATGTGACCAGACACACTCTTCCCATGGTAGATTGGAAACGTCAGGAAACAATAAGGTTTGCGTAAGGTTTTGGTAAAGGTTGGCTTGTTTTAACAAAAGCCGTTGTTTACCCTGGTGGGCCCACAACGGCTTGTTGCAACAACCCTTTTCTACCGCAATTTCCAAACTAGGGTTGATAGCCAGACTCTTGTTTGCACCGCCGAAGTGGGCCTAGAGTTGTCCGCGCAGAGTATCAACGGCTTCCCGAACCATCTCAACCGTGGCATCGTCTTCAATGGTACTCATATCCCCAATTGAATCCCCTTGATAGACGGCCCGAATGATGCGGCGCATAATCTTCCCGCTGCGCGTCTTGGGCAACGAACTCACAAAATGGATGGCATGGGGCGTGGCCACGGGCCCAATCCGATCTCGAACCAACTGCTTCATTTCCTCGGCCACAGAATCCTCATCGGCGGGCGCAACATGTTGCTTGAGAACTACCACCACCAGAGGTGATTGGCCTCGCAACTCGTCCCGCACCCCAATCACACTTACTTCGGCGACAGCGGGATGGGCCGAAATTACCTCTTCGATCTCCCGTGTGCCTAAGCGGTGGCCCGAAACATTCATCACTTCATCAGACCGCCCTAAGAGCCAGAAATAGCCGTCTTTATCTTCAATCGCATAGTCGCCTGTAAGATAAAGAAGTTTATCCTTGAAATAACCCCAGTAACTCTGGACATAACGCTCGTCATCGCCCCACAAAGTCATCAACATGCCAGGCGCTAACGGGCCACTTTCGACCAGAAAACCTTTTTCACCTTTGGGCAAACGGTTGCCATCAGGATCGGCGACAAAGAGGTTGTGCCCCATGGCTGGCTTGGTTGGCGAGCCACCCTTGATGGGCAAATCCTCAATGCCGACGGAATTTGCCAACATCGACCAACCGCTTTCAGTCTGCCAATAATGGTCAATAATTGGCACATTGAGAAGATCATTGGCCCATTGATAGGTCGGCTCATCCAAGGGCTCGCCTGCGGTGAAGAAGCGGCGCAAGGAGGACAAATCCCGATCTTTGATCCAATGTTCGGGGAATTTGCGGAGCGCCCGCAAGGCCGTCGGGGCTGAAAAAGCACAGGTTACTCCGTACTTCTCCATAATCCGCCACCAAATGCCAGGGTCGGGATAATCAGGTCGGCCTTCGTAGACAATAGTGGGAATCCCCGCCAGAAGCGGGGCATAGACAATGTAGCTATGGCCCACAACCCAGCCAATATCTGAGGTTGACCAATAGACATCGCCCTCGCCGACATCATAGATTTGGCGCATCGAAGCATGAAGGGCGACCATATAGCCGCCAGTGTCGCGCACAATCCCTTTGGGCTGCCCTGTCGTGCCCGAAGTATAGAGAATGTAGGAAGGATCAGTGCTTTCCAATTGTTCTGGCTCGACGACGCTGCCAATTTGCGCGGTCATCTCCTCTTCCCAGTCGAGGTCGCGGTCTTTCTTCATTTCATAAGGCGTAAGACCTCGATTCAGCACTAAGACGTGCTTCACCGAATTACCTTTGACCTCATCGAGCGACTGGTCGACAATTTCTTTCAAGCGCACGGGAATGCCTTTGCGGGAACCTGCATCCGCCGTGACAATCAGCGTTGGGGTGGCATCATCAATCCGCCCAGCCAGTGAGGAAACGCTAAAGCCGCCAAAAACTACCGCGTGAACCGCGCCAATCCGCACGCAAGCCAGCATCGAGGTGAGGGCTTCGGGAACCATGGGCATATAGATGATCACGCGATCACCTTTTTTCACGCCCAATTTCTTGAAGACCGCCGCCAGTTGATTCACTTCCCGATAAAATTCGTAATAAGTGATCGTGCGCGATTTGCCCAATTCAGGGCTTTCCCAGATGATGGCCGCTTTCCCACGATTCTTCCCAAAAGCGTGGCGATCTACGGCGTTATAACAGATGTTAGTCTTTCCCCCCACAAACCAGCGATAAAAGGGGGCTTTGGATTCATCGAGAACCCTATCCCATTTCTTATACCAATGAAGTTCCTCCGCTAAAGGGCCCCAAAAGCCAGCGGGATCTTCGATAGAGCGACGATGAAGTTCGGCGTAGCTCACGTATGAACCTCCTCTGTGCGATTAAAAAAGAATACTGCTGCAAGGCTAAAGTTTAACACAAATCCTTCATTTGGCAAGTTGTCATAGGCATGAGCTTGCTCGCGCTGCGAGGCTGGATTCCAGAAAAGAAGAGCGCTTTGTTCCCGTGCTGGTAGTCCTGGAAGGGTAGGCTCCTTTGGTTTTTTGGGCAAACGGAAGCCAAAGGCTATGCTTCAACAAGTTCAGCAACCGCCTTTGGCCTCCTGGATAAGCATCTTCACCTCTCCTGCCTTTGGCCCTACCCCCGTGCTTTAGCTCCAGCGAGCGCAAGAAAATGGGTGGGCCTTTGCCGTTTGCGAAACGGCAAAGGCCCACGAATCAGCCAGAAAAGCTATTTTTTCTGTGGTTCCAATTCGATTTCTAAACTTCCCCCCAAGGCGGAAACTAAATTGTAACTCATACTAAACTGAATAGCTGAGAAGATCGCCAAGAATGTGCCTAAAATCAGAAAGAAAAGAGTCAAAACAATGAAAGTTAAAGTCGCATTCGCCGCATATTGCCCAATCTGTTGGGCAAAAGGGGTTAGATTCAATCTCTCTACAAGATTGACAGAAATGTTTTGCCCCAAAACAACAAGGGGAAAGGCTTGCAGCAGCCTAAGGGAGAAATCAAGCGTTTGAATGCCTTTCAGGCCGATCCAGGCGAGAAGTAAACTGGGCACAATGGAGACCAACCAGCCTAAGAGGCAACCGAGGCGTGCAGTGGACCCTAGAGTAACCCGCCGAATCGCATAGCGCATGTTTATTGGCCTTTCTGTGCGTGAAACAAGAAACGTTCCTGTTCGTAGTATAATGCAAAGGGTAGAAAAATTCGCTTTGTTGTTTGAGCAAAGCCAAGAAAGCCAACTTAGAACTTACTTTATGCCGAAGCTTGCGCTTGTCATCCTCAACTACAATCGGGCTGATCTTTTAGCTGCCTGCCTGCGCTCGATCTACGCCCAGCCACCGCAAAACTCTTTTGCGGTTTGGGTGGTCGATAATGCTTCGAGCGACGAAAGTGTCCCCCTTGTCCGCACCCAATTTCCTCAAGTTCAGCTGATCGTCAATGACCAGAATGCAGGTTTTGCCGCGGGCAACAATCTTGCTTTGCGAGTGCTTTTGCACGCCAAGGAGGCTCCCGAATTCGTTTTATTACTTAATAATGACACGGTTGTGCCTGCTGGGACACTTGACGCGCTGGTGGCTTACCTTGAAAAGCACGCCGAAGTCGGGGTCGTGGGGCCTAAAGTTTTACTTCCTGATGGAGCACTTGACCGAGCATGTCGGCGGTCTTTCCCCACGCCCGAAGTGGCTTTTTATCGGATGCTTGGGCTGGCGCAAATCTTTCCCAAAAGTCGCCGGTTTGGCCGTTACAACCTGACTTACTTAGACGAAAACCTTGAAATCGAGGTCGACTCAGTGGTTGGCGCGTGTATGCTTCTGCGAACTAATGTGATTCGAGAAGTTGGTTTGCTAGATGAACAATTCTTTATGTATGGCGAAGATTTAGATTGGGCTTATCGCATTAAACAGTATGGTTGGCGCATTATTTATTATCCAAAAGTTGAAATTCTGCATTACAAGCGGGCGACTAGCACGGCTTGGGCGCTGCCGAGTCAGCGGGCTTTCTATGAAGCCATGCGACTTTTTCATCGCAAACACTATGCGGCCACCACCCCAGCGCTGGTGAATCTTTTAATTGAAGGGGCTATTACCCTCAAGGAGCTTTTTGGCTTTGGCTGCTATCTCTTCTCTAAACAAAAAACCCGCTCTTTCAAGTGAAATGGCTCAAATTCACCGTACATCTCAGCTTCGCAACAATACCTGGGCCTTTATTCTGGGTTTCAGTCTGCTCTTTAGCGACCTCATTGCGATCAATGCCTCATTTGTCGGGATTTACATCTTCCACATTCCCGAAATTCTGGATAATGGGCTGCTGCTGCCTGCCGATTTTGCCCCAGTGCGCCTCTTTTTGCTGCTCCTGAATCTGGCTTTTAGCTTCGCTTTGAGTGCCAATGGGCTATATGCACTTAGACGCGGAGCTTCGCGCATTGACGAAGCTTATAAAGTTTTCATGGCCATTTCGCTGGCAACCGTTTTGGGTTTAGTGATCAATGCACTTTTGCCCCAGTTTGGGTCCGCCGATTTGCCCTGGACCCCCATGATTTTAGTTTTAAGCTGGCTAACTGCAATCTTTAGCACCATTGCGCTGCGCCTGCTCCACCGCCGGGTAGTCTTTCGGCTTAGGGCCCACCACGGGATTGATACGCGCCGCGCCTTGATTGTTGGCACTGCCGAGCCAGGCCGCTTGGTTTGGGCCACAATCCGCCACACTCCTGCGTTGGGCTACCGCGTGCAAGGGTTTGTTTCAGATGAGCATCCCGTCGGCACACTGATTGATGATTTGCCTGTGTTAGGCTCAACCAACCAATTGAATCGCGTCATCCAAATCACGCAAGCTGCCGAGGTTCTCGTAGCTTTGACCAACAATTCGCAGAGCGACCTCTTGGAAATTGTCCATTTAGCCGAGGATCAAGCCGTTTCAATCCGAATCTATCCTGATACTTTTCAATTGATCACAAACAATGAGGTTTCAATAGGCGATCTAAACGGTCTGCCCCTGGTAAGTGTCAAAAATGCGGCCTTAGATAACCCTTTGAATCAATTGCTCAAGCGGATTCTGGACCTGCTGCTGGCCTGCTTGATTCTTGTAGCCACTGCGCCTTTGCTCTTGCTGCTGGCGGTCTTGGTCAAATTGGATTCAGAAGGCCCCGTCTTCTTTCTGCAAGCGCGAGTCGGGATGGATGGGAAGCCGTTTTATATGCTCAAATTTCGCACGATGCGAACCGATGCTGAAGCCCAAGGCCCTGGCTGGACAAAGCCTGCTGACCCGCGTGTAACGCGCCTAGGCAGCTTTTTGCGGCGCTCTTCGCTCGACGAATTGCCCCAATTTATCAATGTCCTCCTAGGCGAAATGAGCATTGTGGGCCCTCGCCCCGAACAACCTAAATGGGTAGAGCAGTTTCGCCAGCAAGTGCCGCGCTATATGCGTCGCCACAAGGAAAAAGCGGGCATTACGGGCTGGGCCCAGGTCAATGGCTTCCGGGGCGATACGAGTATTGAAGAACGGACCCGTTACGATTTGTATTATATTGAAAATTGGTCTTTGCTTTTTGATATAAAAATCATCGTCCGCACAGCGGCCAATCTCCTCACCGCCAATCAGAAAAATGCTTATTAGCGGTCTTCAGGTCTTTAAGCCCTTCTCTTCTGCGCCTTCCCCTGAATCTCTGCTTCTTTTACTTGACAACGGCCTCGCTGCGCTTTAGAGTAGCAGGCGGGTGCTGAACTTGTTGAAGCACTGCGGTGCTGCCTGAGCTTGCCTAAGGCTGCCTAAGGCTGCTGAAGCACGGGTGCAAAGGTGGGTCGCAAAACTCTCAAAGGACTGGAGGTCGCATGGTTCATTTTGCATCCCTTTACCAGAAAATCCGAAATTTCTGCCCCCAACGCTTTCGGCCCTCGCGGAAGGGGCTGCTTCTCTTTCTGGGTCTTTTGCTCCTTACGGGGGATCTAGGGCTTTTTATCGCCAGCATGCTCTTGCGCGTCAATTTTGCGTTTGATGCAAACTTCTGTGAACAGGAAGCTTTTAGGAATTTAGAACAATGTCTTAGATCAACCTTAGCCCGCGTCTGGCCTTTGCAAAATTTGCTCTTAGTTTTGGGGGGGATGTTGTTGGGGAATGCGCTAGTCATCCTCCTTGGAATCCGCCAAAGAATGAATAATGGCTTTGGCTCCCCCTTAGGCCAAGAAAACTCCTCTTTCAAGGAATTGGAAGCAAACTCCCAAAATGAACAAAAGCTGCTTTCGGCCATTTTTAAGGTTTCAAATGCCATCTTTATCATTCTGGATAAAGATGGGCGGATTGTGCGCCTGAATCAGGCTTGCGAGCGGCTAACGGGCTACACCTTAGCCGAAGTCGCCCATAAACCGCTTTGGGAATATTTAATTGTGGCGGAAGAGGTCGAGGCGGTCCAGGTGGTTTTTAGCCGGCTCAGAACGGGCAACTTCCCCAACACTTATGAAAACCACCTTCTTGGCCGGCATGGCGGGCGCAGCTTAATCGCTTGGTCAAATACGGTGCTGCTGAATGCGAAGGGTGAAGTTGAGTATGTTGTAGCCACGGGGATTGATATTACTGAGCAACGGCTTGCGGAAGGGCAATTGCAATATCATGCGCTCTATGATCCGCTGACTAGCTTGCCGAATCGGGCGCTTTTTCTGGATCGGTTGGGCTACGCGCTTGAGCGCACCAAACGTTATCCGAGCTATGTGCTTGCCGTCCTTTTCCTCGATTTCGATCAATTCAAAATCATCAATGATAGCTTAGGCCATGCGCTGGGCGACAAATTACTGGTCGCTATCGCGCAGAAACTTGAAAAATTCCTTTGTCCCGTTGATACTTTAGCGCGGATTGGAGGGGATGAATTTGCGATTTTGCTGGAAGATATTGAAACTCTCGCCAATGCAAGCAAAGTTGCCGAAAAGATTCACGCTGCTTTAGCCATTCCCTTCATGCTGGAAGAGCATGAAGTCTTTACCAGTGTAAGCATTGGGATTGCCACCAGTCTCAAATGGTATGCTCAAGCCGAAGATTTGTTGCGGGATGCCGACGTAGCCATGCATCGGGCCAAAAGCCTGGGGCGGGCCCGTTCAACGATCTTTGACAGCACGATGCACACCCGAGTCGTAACGCGCTGGCGGTTGGAAACTGAATTGCGCCGCGCAGTTGACCGGGACCAAATCTGCGTCTTTTATCAACCGATCATCTCCTTAAAAACGGGGACCATTACTGGGTTTGAGGCTTTAGCCCGTTGGAATCATCCCCAGCGCGGCATGATCTCACCCATTGAGTTCATTCCGATTGCCGAAGAAACTGAGCTTATCAATCAGATTGGAGCTTGGGTGCTGAATAAAGCTTGTCAACAGATGTGTCTTTGGCAAAAACGCTTTCCTGTTCATGCGTTCCTTTCGATCAATGTGAATTTATCGGGCCGGCAACTGCAAGACCCTTTGTTAGTTGACCTAATAGGCCAAGTTTTACAAAAGACGGGCCTAGCCGCCCATCTTTTACAATTAGAAATTACCGAAAGCATCATCGCTGAAAACACAGAAGCAACAACTACAACTTTGAATCAGTTGCGTGCGTTAGATGTTAAGGTCCATATTGATGATTTCGGCACGGGCTATTCTTCCTTGAGCTATTTGCACCATTTTCCTGTTGATGCGCTCAAAATAGACCGCTCTTTTATCCGCAAGATGAGTTCGGATGAGGATAGTGCAGAGATTGTGCGGCTGGTGGTGACCATGGCCCACCAATTACGGAAGCGGGTGGTTGCGGAAGGGGTTGAAACGGCGGAGCAACTGGCGCGGCTCCGCACGTTAAACTGCGATTACGCCCAAGGCTTTTTGTTTTCCCAGCCGATGGCGGTGGAGGCGGTGGAGATCTTACTTGTCAATCAGCTTCAGTGGTAGGGCCAAAGGCAGGAGTGCTGAAGCTCAGATTCCAGGGGGCCAAAGGCGGTTGCTGAACTTGTTGAAGCAGAGCCTTTGGCTTCCAGTTGCCAAAAAGACCCCCAAAAGAGCCTACCCTTCCAGGACTACCCCGCTATTTACTGGGCGCTTTTGGTAACGATTCGGCGGCTTTTAGCCTGGACTGCCGCCGGTGAGCCTTTGTGAACACGGGTGGGAATTGCGCGGCCATTCGTAGTGAAGGGGCGCGAAGCAGGTTGGGCCGCTTTGGGGGTTATGGGCTTGCGGCTGGCAAAGAAAATGAAAGCGAGGCTTTGCCCCCACTTTTGCCAAAGAACGAACAGTGTGCCAGTAAGGAGCAAGAGCCAGAAAAGCTTTTTGTAGACCATCCGATTTTCCTTTCCAAGCGAAATTTGGTGCGCTACGCAGATTTCAACGAGCGCAAAGTAGCGAGATTTGTGAGATCTCCAGCTAAATCTTGACCTTTAGGGGTTTCTAAAATCATCGGTAAATGGGCAAAGCGTTGATCATTAACGATAAAACGAAAAGCCTCTAGGCCAATCTGCCCTTCCCCAATATGAGCATGGCGATCTAAGCGACTACCTAATTCCTTCATCGAGTCATTAAGATGAAAAACCTTGATTTTTTCCAAGCCAAGTAAACGTTCAAAAGTATTGAAAGTGGTTTCATATTCTTCGGGGGTGCGAAGATCATAGCCTGCGGCGAAGATATGACAAGTATCAACGCAAATCCCTAATCTATCTTGCATCGAAACGAGGGTAAAAATCTGAGCTAATTCTTCAAACCGCCAACCGAGCGAAGAGCCTTGGCCCGCCGTCGTTTCCATCAAAACGGTCACGCCTTGCCCCACACCTGTTTCAAAAAGCTGATTCAGAGCCTGGGCGATCCTTTGCAACCCCGTTTCTGCCCCGCTGCCCATGTGCGACCCAGGGTGAAAAACCAAATAGGGAATGCCCAAAAGAGCGCAACGCTCTAGCTCATCGGCTAAAGCCTCCCGCGACTGGGCCCGTAAAGTTTCCAACGGCGAAGCCAAATTGAGCAAATAGCTGGCATGCGCCACCACGGGCGCGATCTGGGTGCGAGCTTGCTGCGCTTTGAAAGCCGCAATTTCAGCTTCGCTGTAGGGTTTGACTTGCCAACGGCGCTCACTGCGACTGAAAATCTGGATGGTTTCGCACCCAACGCTCGCCCCCCGTTCAAAAGCTTTGGCAATTCCCCCCGCAATGGACATATGGGCCCCAAAAAGCATTTTGATTTCCTAGCTACATTGCTTTCCCCGAAACTCCCTACCTTCCCTTTTCTGCTGCGCCCCATTATAGCACAGATGCGATTGAGGTTAGTTGTGGCCTAAAGAGAGTTAGAGGCTGAAATCTCTTAAACCCTGCTTCCACCTTATGTTGTCAACCTCCACAAGGGGCTTCAATCCTTTAGCGGGGCTGATCAAGTGGGGAAATTAAAATAGCCAATCAGCATAAGGATAAGCCCCAAAACGAGAACCAGAATCCTTTGCCAAAGGCGCAATTGCGGAATCTCAGTTTTCTTTAGCTTGATTCTGCCACCGAGCAAGCCAATCAGGAAGATAAAATACCCTAAGAAAAGAAGCTTGGAATACACGCGCTCTTAATCCTCATCGGTCAGGCTTTGCCAGACCCGCCAATCCGCAAAAGCCGCGCCCCAAATTGCAATTTCGAGCGCGGCGGAGACCAGACACCAAAAACAAAAGGCTTTGATCGCAAAGAATTGCACACCAAGCAGATAGATGCAAAAGGCAATTCCTGCTGAGGCGAGGATTAAAAGGATTTTAGGCAAGGGCCATGGGCCAAGATAATCTTTTTGCAGCGCGGTGAGGCCTAAAAAGAAGAAGAGAAGATACCCCCCTCCACCGATAAAGGCAATTGGAACGCCATTACCTGGGGGAAGGCTGCTCCAGACACTTTGTTGAACAAGATCACAACCTTCCCCGACGGGACAAAGCAAGAAAGTTCCCAGTTTCAGCCTGGCCAGCGCGAGATAGGCCGAGTCGAAAAACCCTAGCAAAGCGCAAAGGGTCAGCACCATTCGAGGATAAAGCGAACGCGCCAGCATCGCTTATGGTTGTCCTTTAGC
>DCSM01000092.1 GCA_002325605.1 Chloroflexaceae bacterium UBA1466 | reverse complement strand
GTGCGTTCAAAGCGGGCGTGGGGAAGCAAATGCACAAGCAGAATTAAGTCGCTTCGTCGCCCCGTTTGGGGGCTGACTCCGCCCTCCCCACTCAGGCGAATGCGCGTGTCGTTATCAGCACCAGGCGGGATTTTCACTTTGATGGTGCGAGGAACTCCACCCGCTGCGGGGGTGAGTTGAATCGTCCGCTGGGTTCCGCTGAAAGCCTCTTCCAGCGTCAAGTCAATGGTATATTCCACTTGTTGGTTATTCCCTCCAAAACTACTCCTCTCTGGGCCGCTGCTTTGAAACCCCCCGCCAAATAAAGATTCAAAGAAGCTGCTAAAATCACCTCCGCTCGAACTGGCGTAAGGCCCGCCCCAGGGCCCACTGCTAGACGAACCACTTGCCCCATAGCCGGGCCAACCTTGCCCAAACTGGTCGTATTTGGCCCGCTTCTCTTTATCCGACAAGACTTCGTAAGCCTCATTGATCTGCTTAAACCGAGCCTCAGCTTCCTTATTGCCCGGATTAACATCGGGGTGATATTTGCGGGCCAGCTTCCGATAAACTTTTTTAAGCTCTTGGTCGCTTACGTCGCGCTTAACCCCTAGAATCTGATAATAATCTTTAACATCCATAACGTTTCAAATGCTCAGACTTTTTGAAAAATGGCTTTAACCATTTAATTCTTAACTTTAGTTGGTTTGCCAAGTGAAGAAAACGAAAAGATTTCTTCCTAGAATAACGAAGCAGTTTTTTGCGCTACTAAAGCCTCAAAGGCGGTATCAAGCGGCAAATTCGGCTGTTGGGCGGCCTGGCGCGCTAATTGATCACACCGCTCATTTTCGGGGTGACCCGCGTGGCCTTTGACCCACACAAATTCTACTTGGTGCAATTCGCAAATTTTCAGCAACTGCGCCCAAAGGTCAGGATTAAGGGCTTTTTCCTTTGCCGACCTTCGCCAACCTTTAGCTCGCCATTTTTGCGCCCAACCCTTCATTATCGCGTCGACCAAATAGCGCGAATCAGTATAGAGCGTTACTTTACAGCTTTTTCTAAGGTCTTTCAACGCGATGATTGCGGCCATCAGTTCCATTCGATTGTTGGTGGTATGGCGAAAACCGCCTGAAAGTTCTCTCCGGTAGGGGCCAGCGCGTAAAATTATGCCATAGCCCCCAGGGCCAGGGTTACCCAGACAAGCCCCATCGGTATAAATTTGACACTCCGCTGGTTGAAGATTAGCGCTCATTTTGGCTCATTTATTAGGCTTTGAACGTAAAAGACCCTTCTTTAGGCCGCTTAGATTTAAGGCTATGATAACCTACGGAGGCATTTCACGCAAGATGAAGCTTGGGCGGAGAGGTTCTTTGCCGCAAACGCTGCGGGTTGAAGTTCTGGCGAAGGCGAGGGGTTGGCAAAGAAAGGCGCGAAGAAGCCCGACCATCATCATGAGAATCGGGCTTCTTTGCTTTAGGGTTTGCGCTAGTATGAAACCCAATTTATTTTCCATAGGAATCAACAGCTTTAGCTGTTGAGCCACGGCTAAAGCCGTGGATTCCGAGGGCCAAACCCCTGGAAGCCACGGCCCACCAGGTGAGGTTTCAGAGCCCCGAATGCCTCTTTTAGAGCCATTCGGGGCTGCTTTAGCCTAATTTACGCTGGTTTAAGTCGTATTAGGATTTAGTCAATTACCCAGGGCTAAAGCGCCTGGGCTTGCATCTCAACCCGAAGGTTGGACACCAGAGGCTGCTTGACGGCAGCCCACTTAATCTTAGTTGCGGCATTCCCATCCGCATTGCATAGGTCTAATTGTAATATCTTCAGTTCCAATTTAGTTAAGGAGCGGCATTCAGCCCAGGGCTAAAGCTCCTGGGGATCCTGCCGTAAGATTTAATGAAAGGCAGATAGAGCAGGTTAAGCTTTTGGCTTGGGGTTTCTGGCTGCTCCAGTTTGGCCTTTTGGTCTGTGTTCTGGTCAATTGTGCCATCGCTCCCCTGATCAACTCGTAAAATCAGTTGATTTAGTTGGCTATAATCCCAATAATGTGTGTCGTTGGCCACAAAGACCAGATTCGGGGCATTAAAGGTCTCTACCCCTGCTGCATGAACCGTTCGCACCTGCAGATCGTAAGTTTGGCTGCGATCATCTGTGGTATACAGAATCAGCTTCTTTTGCACTGCATCGACTTTGAGGGTTAGACTTTCATTCGCCGTGATGCTTAGATTCTGTACTTGGAATTGGCTACTTTGTTCTTGGTTGTCAACCACTAAAGTAATTGTAACCCGTTGAGTATGACTGGGGCGGTAGGTTAAGGCACAATCCGTAGCTGAAGTAGTGAGCAAATCCTTGCGATTGAGGTCAAGGTGGAGGCCTTCAACCGCCAAGGCACAGCCGGGCTTGAACTGCGAGACGGTGACCAAAGCAGTTGGAGTCAAGGTCGTTCCGCCCAGCGCGATCTTATAGTCGCCCGGAGGAAGGTTGTAGATAGGTTGGGCAAAACTTGGGGCACTATCGGGAAGCGTTAGCGAAGCAGCAGGGATCTGGTTTTGGTGGGGATCAAGGCAACGCCCTTGGGCATCACAAACCTGGGCTTCGCCGGGCCCACTTACCCAAACCTGGTTGGTCGCAGGCTGGGCGGCAGCTAACTTGCTGGGGCAGAGGAAAAGCGGACAGACTGGTTTTTGGCCATAGACCGAGATCGGCACAAGGCCTAGACTTTGGCTCATCGCCGTGCCACTCCAGGTTGCATTGGCCATGGCATAACTCCAAGTGTTCGCTTGGGTATCAATTACGAGATGCTTCGTCTCATTGGGATAATTGCTATCATAGACCAGAAGCCAATAAAGGCCCGCGCAGCGATCTTCAATTGCGTAGGGCAGAACGGAGTGGCCACTACTCCCGGAGCGCAGAAAGATAAGCGCGGGGTCAGTAGCTCCATTGGCCAGGGCGGTTTGCACTTGCGAGAGGACTTGGGCGGGGGACAGTAAAACAGTCTGATTCTTATAGCTTGCGACGGGGTCTAAAACTTGCAAGGCAAAGTAGGAACCGAGATGATAGCGCAACTTAGCCAACAAACTAGGATCAGGGAGGTCGTGAGCAGTTGTGGCTGCCGGGAGGAAAGTAGCGATGGAGTCGTAGCCTTTGAAGAAGCGCAAGGCCGTAACGGCCATCGAGTCACAGCGCCCTGTTTTGGCAAGGAGGCTGTTGACGACCTTCAGATTCCACAGCAAGGCGGTTTGTTTGGTTTCACACTTCCCATTCACAATGGCCTGGCAGACCACATCTTGCCCAAACCATTGGATCATCTGATCGAGGGTAAAGTCAGGGTCAGTGCTATTGACAACACCAGTGTAGTTCTGAAAGGCATAACCGTTGGAATTGGGGCGAAAGCCTAAATCAACCACTGTTTTCCCAGGTACGCAAGCTATGGGCGACGGGGTCTTCGTGAAAGTTGCTAGTGGCGTATTCGTAAAGGTTGGCGACGGCAGCGGAGTCTTTGTAAAGGTTGGCGACGGCGACGG
>DCSM01000047.1 GCA_002325605.1 Chloroflexaceae bacterium UBA1466 | reverse complement strand
GACGCTGCGGACAAGCTCCGCAAAGTATTTAACAGGCGTATCACCTTCGGGGTCAGTTGACGCATCCCAACAAAGTTCAGGCACGCTATTGTTGAAAATCGCGCTATCGTAAGGCCGCTGAAGTAAGGGAATCCTGGGAGCATGATTAGTTTCGCCTGGATTACTTGCGGACCCCACACTGAAATTGATCTCAATTGCTGAATCGAGATGATTCGGATAGTGCCAGATTTGCCACCGCGAGCGATAATTCCCTGCATCATTAGGGGCCTTCATCGGCGTGTTGAAGTAGATTCGGTAGCGATTATTGCCCAAGGCTTGACAACCTTGAATTGGCCATGTACCGTAAAGGTTATCATCCCGTCTTTCCAGAAAGTCTTTCCTATCTTTCCCGCAATCCAAGCTAAGGCCATTACTTTGCACAACCAGATCAGGGTGAAACTCTTGCCCAGGAGCGAAATTATCACCATTGGGGAAGATGCTAACAACCGTGATAGACTGGTTGGTGGGCGCGGGCGGAGTGGTGGGTTGCGGGAGCGCTGCTGTAGGTTGGGGCAAAGCCGCTGGTGGAGGGGAACTACCAAAACTTTCGCTTATGCTAATGCCATAAGGGCCCTCAGCAGCATTTTGGGCTGCCGCACTAAAAATGTCAGTAGTCCAAGTTACTTGACCACCACTTACCTTCCAACCAGCTAGATTTCTCTGATCTGGGTCATTGACATAGGTTGAAATTCCATCATCAGAGAAGCCTCGAACTACAATCCAGTGATTGGGAGGATTGCCATAAGTCCGACCCAGCGCTGGGCCATTGACAAAAGCAATCACAGGTTTGTTTTGGGCGAGCGATTCTTTGATCTGTTGAACACTATTGACCCTCACATGACTTAGCCCATAAGCACTAAGAGCATTTTCTAGATCATCAGGAGTAGTACCACCAGATAATCTTCCTGTTTTATTCCTAACATCTGCGACAAAGTTATCATTAGACCAATTACTTGGTCGCTTTCCGTAACCATCTAACACCATTGCAACTGATGCTGGCCCGCAATCTAAGCTGCTTGTACCCAGATTAGTATATTGGCTGATGTAAGGAATGTTGAGAACCGAGGCGAGAGATGTTTTTAGCAGTGAATCCGTTCTTCGAAGCAAAATATCGAGAACCGAGGCGAGAGGTGTTTTTAGTATTGAATCCGTTCTTTGAACTAAGCTGTCAGCAGAATTTGGTGATGCGTGCGCTGCTGATGTCTCTGCCCCCACCGCCCTTGCGGGCAGCATAGGAGTCAGCAGGCTTAGGATGAGCAGGAACGTCATGAATTGAGAGAACTTACGCATAAACATAACCTTTCTTACGAAACCGAAAGTACATTTGACTTTCTCTTTAATTAGTAACCAAAGGCCTCAATTTTTTCTGTGAATCTGAGATCTGTGGCAAAATGAAAACTTTGTACCTTTTTAGTGAACTACTTTTTGGTCTAAAGCACAAATTTACAGATAAACCTAACCTTTCTTGCGAAACCGAAAGCGCATTTGGCTCTCTCTTTAATTAGTAACCAAACGCCCAGGTTTTTTTCTATGAATCTGGGGCCAGCGCCAAAGATCATGCGGCTTCGCCAGATTTGGCTTTCTGAAGCCCAGAAGCCTAAGTTCCACCGCAGTGCCTTGGCTGGGGCTTTCCTATGTTATACTAGCGGGAGCATTAGCCAGGCCCCTTATGGCGCTGTTACGTTGCTAATCTTCATTGATCATCGCCAAACTAAGAATTAAAGGTAAGAACTTATGGAAGAAAGCGATCTCGCCCCCGATATTTACTCATCCTTAGAGGTGGGCTTACGAAATTTGCTAGAATTGTTGCCGCAAGACCAGTTAGAAAATGCGCTGACCTTACAATATCGCTTGATACAAAATATCGCCGATGCGCGCCAGACGGGTGAAACCGACCAACTAAAGGCCGAACGGGCTAAGATTTTGTTGCAACTCAATCGGCTGGCCTTGGCAAACGTCGGAAAGTCTTTTAATGACCTTACCCCAACGCTTGTTTTGCCCAAGCCCGAAGAGGATGCTCCCGCGCAGGCCAAAGGGGTTACAGAAAATTATTCCCTTGCGGAACAAGCCAGCTTATTACCCCTCTTGTTCCCTGCGCTCGGCGCAGATTTCAACTACTTTCTCTATGTCTGCCTTGGGCTTACGCTCTTTAGCTGCTATTTTTTTGGCGCACCTTTCCTGTTCAAAACCTTTACGCCGGCCAACCCGCCTCCTCCGCTTCTTGTTTCCCCACGCCCAACGGTTGGGGAGAATCTTCCTTCGGCCACCGTGCCTCCTGCGCCCGCAACGACTGCCCCGCCCGCTTCCCCGACCCTTGAAGCGACCAATCCTCCCCCTAATTCGCCGACCTTTACCGCCACCCCGCTCCCGACCACAACCTTCACTGCTACGCCGCTCCCTTCTTATACGCCGACCTTTACTCTCACACCGTCGCCAGCACCGTCGCCTTACCCTGCGCCAGCGTCGCCGACCTTTACGCCGACGGAGACTCCCGTGCCGCCGACCAATACTTCTTCAACCAACACCTATCCGCATTCATCGGGCTAAGGGGGAAAGAACCTTGATGCCAGAGAATTTAGAAACGCTCAAGCTGATCTTGCTTCCCATTCTGCGCGAACATGGCCTAAAGCTGGCTTTGGAAGATGCTTTAGGAAGGAAGAAGAGAAGTAAAGAAAAGTAAGGTTAAAAAGGCCTTTGCGGTTTTGAAAACCGCAAAGGCCTCCAGATCGCAAGTGTAGGCTAGGCATCTTTGCCTGTCCCGCAGCACCGTAGGCTAGGCCTCCTGCCTGGCATCCTTTCGTAGGCTAGAAGCCCGCGCTCCAAGTCCCCTTCGGCAAGGGAGCCGAAGGTTGAGCTTGCCGAAACCAGCCATGTTCCCTTCAAAGCTCTAAACCCAAAACACAAAGCCACCGCAGCTTGGGGAAGCTACGGCGGCCTGTGATTCTACTTACCCCGTGCGAGGGAGGTAAATTTACCGAACTTTGCCGTTACCGCACAATGAGGGGGAGATAGACGGTATTCTGGGCGGGCTGGGCAGTGGCGGTCTCGTCCACTTGCACGAGGGCAAAGCGGGTGAACTGATCGGTTTCGGCGGTCAACTCGCCTTTGGTCAGATCCACGCTTTGGGTCGGGACTTCTTCCCATGTACCAACTTCATCAGCGTGAGCCAGCATTGCGCCCTTCGCCTTACCATGGTTCCAGGCATAGAGCTTAACCTTCTTGTTAGCTTTGACAACCGTTACATCGAAGGTGATCTTGATCGTAATGGTCTTCTTTAGTACCAGGACGGAGGTTCCATCACTATCAAGGGCACTGAGGAGGAAGCTGGCAAAGGCATCGCAGCCACAAGCCAGGTCGGACTTAGCAGGGGCTTCAATCTTCGTGAAGCTGACCTTGGTCTTCTTCTGAACTGCGCCTGCGGGGAGATCAACCTCGACCTTAGACTTGTCGCAGCCCCCAGTGAGCTTTCCACCTTCCTCTGCTGAGACCGTTACGGCGGTTGCCGTGGGCGTAGCAGTTG
>DCSM01000007.1 GCA_002325605.1 Chloroflexaceae bacterium UBA1466 | reverse complement strand
ATTAAGTGGGCTGCCGTCAATCAGCCTCTGGTGTCCAACCTTCGGGTTGAGATGCAAGCCCAGACGCTTTAGCCCTGGGTAATTGACTTGCTCTAATTCAAACAACTGGTTCGGTGGGAATTTTAGCCGATAAGGACATCCAATGATCATTACGATGAATCACCTTTTCGTAGCCTCTGAATATGAGGCTCAGTTTGAAGAACGCTTTTTGAAGCGGGCCAGTACGATTGACCATGTGCCAGGGTTCCTTTTGAATCAAGTTTTGCGGCCAACTCAGGCGGGTGAACCTTACGTCGTGCTGACGCTCTGGGAATCGCAAGCTGCTTTTGAAAATTGGTTACAATCTGCCGCCTTTCGGCAAGCGCACAATCCTAAGTTGCCACAAGAAGCCTATCTAGCGCCCAACCGCGTAGACCTTCACGAGGTTATTGCCTCGCGCTTTAGCCCCACTTTTAACTTGCAGGAGACGGAAATTAAAGGTTAGAATTGGCCGAGGGCGGGCGGCTTCAAAGAGCATTTTAGTGAGTGCAGAAAGACCTGTCAATTTAATGAGCCACGAAGCGGGCAAAATAAAGGTTGAGCCAAGGGCCATGTTGGTCACTACCAGCGGGGCGGTGACGATTGAGGACCTAAATGAAACGTTGCGTCCGCAGCGGTTATGTATCCCGATTTTCCCGTTGGTTGAAGGGCTAACCCTCGCGGAACTGGTCGCGCAGAATGCGGGGGGGCGACGCAAGTTGCGTTATGGCTCAATCCAGCGCTATCTGCGGGCCATGACGGTCACCACAGGCGCAGAAAGTTCTCCGCTTGTTCTGGGCGGGCCGACGCATAAGCGGGCGACGGGCTATGGGCTTCAACGTGCTTTGGTCGGCCCAGAACCCTGGGCTACTTATTTGCCCAAGGCTCATTTGACTACCTTAACATTAAGCTTGACTCCCTTGCCCCCGACCCGCCGCGCCTTGCTTTTGGCCTGCCCCAACATCGCTTGCGCGCTGCAATTGGCTACAAAGATCATGCAAGCTGGGCTGTCCCTGAGCGCTTTTGCCTTCTTAGAACCGGAAAAAGAGCGCCGGAATCTTCAACTTTTGTTAGAATTGGAAGACCGTTCCGCAGTCTTATTGCGCCAAACGGAGCAAATTGTCCACTTGGCCCACCAATTCAATACCGCGCTGCTCGCTGAAGTTGAGGGGCTTGGGCCTGAGGCTGGTTCGCTCTGGCAAGCGTGGGAAATGGTCGCCGCTTTTGGGGCCAAGCAAAGAACAGAAGCGAAAGACCTTTTTCTTGATCTTACGTTGCCCCGTGCAAACTTGGCTTCTTTCTACAACCAAGCCAAAAGGCTTGCCCAGCGTTATCAGACTGAAATCGCGGTTTGGGGGGAGCTTGGGGTGGGTGAAATTCACGTGCAAATTTTGGCCGGGCCGCTCACGCCAGAGGAATTAACCCAAGCTGCAATAATGGTGTATAATGTTGCCCAGCAGCTGGGGGGAAGGCTTTGCACGGAGCATGGGTTAAATCCCCTTCTTCACAAGCTTTGGCAACCTGAGGAACAGCAGCGCGGGCTTAGGGCTGGGTTAGCGAAAGTTGCGGTGGCCCAAACGGCTCCTGCGCTATCCTCGCTGGACTTCCTGAAAGCTTTAACTCCCCTCGTTGGGCCAGAAGGAATTTTGACCAGCGCCGAGGATTTGGCTTGTTATGCCAGCGATGCTTCATTTGCCCAAACGGAAGGGCGGCCCTTAGCGGTTCTTCTGCCCCGCACGACTGCCGAAGTAAGCGCGGTCTTGCGGTTGACGGCCCAAGCGGGGTGGCCCGTGGTCGCACGCGGCGCAGGAAGTGGGTTGGCAGGAGGCGCAATTCCGACGGGCCACGCGGTCATTCTGGCCCTTACGCGGTTGCAACGTTGCACCATTGAGCCGACGCAGGCCCTTGCAAAGGTCGGAGCGGGCGTGACCACGGCAGAACTTCAGCGCCAGGCTGAAACCTACGGCTTGTTTTATCCGCCGGATCCATCGAGCCAAAGTGTAGCGACCATTGGCGGGAATCTCGCCTGCAATGCAGGTGGGCCCCGTTGCCTCAAATATGGCGTTACTTCCGATTATGTCTTAGGCTTAACTGCCGTTTTGGCCGATGGTTCAATTCTAAAGCTGGGTGATGGTCTGGCGGCGCAAGGCTTTGATGCGGGTTGGGTGCAACTTTTGGTCGGCTCCGAGGGAACCCTCGCCGTCTTTACCGAAGCAACGTTGCGCTTGCTTCCCAAGCCCGCCGCCAAACAAACCACGTTGGCCCTTTTTTCAACCCTTGCTGCGGCTTGTACGACGGTTGAAGCCATTATGGCCGCTGGCCTCCGGCCTGCAAGTTTGGAATTGATGGATGCCGTCACCATTGAAGTTGTTGAAGCTTATTTACATTTAGGCTTGCCCCAGGATGCGGGCGCATTACTGCTTATTTTGAACGACGGGGAGCCAGAGACCGTCGCTTGGGAAACGGCCCAAGTAACGACTTTGCTTCAGCAAGGAGGCGCTCAAACGATCCGCGTTGCTCAATGCCCAAAGGATGAAGCCTTGCTCTGGCAAGCCCGCCGCGCCATTGGGCCCGCGCTGGCCCGCAAACGCCCTAATCGGTTGGGGGAAGATATTTGCGTTCCTTTACCCCAGATTGTGCAGACCGTTCAGGAAATTGGCGCAATTGCACGGCAATTTGCGCTCCTGATTCCCGTCTTTGGGCACGCCGGCGACGGGAATTTACATCCGAACATTCTCTTTGATGCCCGCGACCCCGCCGAGGTTCAACGGGCTTGGCAAGCCGCCGCCGCGATTTTTGCTCTAGCTTTGAACGTGGGGGGCACGCTTTCCGGCGAACACGGCATCGGCACGCTCAAACGCCCTTTCTTGGCCCAAGCTTTGGGGCCTGAGCTTCTGGCCCTCCACCGCACCATTAAAAAGACATTTGACCCGCAAGGCCGCCTCAACCCAGGGAAGCTTTTTCCTTAAAGGTCGAGGTTTGGCCCCGTTGACTAAGGCTCGATTTCTTTGGCTGCAAGGGAAAGTTCCCTTGCAGAAAGACAAACCCGCGTTTTGAAACGCACTTATGGGAAAGAAGGTTAGTTTCATGGAACTTTCGGTACGGATCGAACGGGTGAAAGAGAGCATCAAGACCCGCATTGTAGAAGCCACGCAGAAAGATGACGACAAGACGATTACGCTCTTCACCGAGATGTTACGGGACATCAAGACCCTCGTCCATGATGTTGGCGAAAAGCTGACAGACATCGAGAAAAAGGTTGGAATCACGCCGGAGAAAAAGGGTAAACCGGTGGCCAGCAAAGCTGCGCCGCTTGCTCCAGTTGTAGCCAACGTTGTTGCGGCTCCAGAGGCAAAGGAGGAGCCTAAAGGGAGCAGCGAAGCCAAGCCTAAGAAGGGCAAGGGCAAGCCTGCGGACAAAGATAAGAAAAAGGTTCCTTTTGCTCGCCATCTTTGGAGTAAGAGTGATGACATCATTACGCTCTATCTCTACAAGTTTGACGTGGCCCAGCTTCCCTATACCCTTGACGAAGTGATCGGGAAATTGGGTGTGACGATTGGCAGCTTCAAGATGCGGCGCAACAACTTCAAATTCCTTGATGGCAAGGGAGGGTTGCAAAACTTCTCGGAGCAATCCAAGGAAATCTTTGATGACTACAACCCTAAGTCGGAAGAAGAGTTGCGGAAAATTGTCCTTGACCTGCTCAAGTAAGGTTAAGGTCAGCCGCTAATTCGCAAAGTTCTTTAGGCCCAAAGGGTTACCAAACCCGGCGGGTCTAAAGTTCAAACGAGGACTTTTATGCACCAACCCGCAGAGGCCCCGACTTTAGCCGTGGCCCACCAGCTATGCTTCAGCAAGTTCAGCAACCAGCTGTTGATTCCGGCGGAGGCCCCGACTTTAGCCGTGACCAACCAACTAAAGTTTGTAGAAACTCTTGAATTTTTGTAAGTCAACAAATTTAGCCAGCCAAGTGGAATCCAAATCTTTTAGAAAACCAAGCATGTTCCAAAATACACCTAAAAGCTATAAAAATCTGCGCGAATTCATTGCTCACCTGGAGCGCCATGGCGAATTAAAGCGCATTGCTGTCCCTGTTTCTGCCGAATTGGAAATCACTGAAATCACAGATCGCGTAAGCAAGAATCCAAAGCAGAACTTTGCTTTGCTCTTTGAAAATGTCCATGGTTCTAACATTCCGGTGTTGATCAATAGCCTTGGATCAGCGAAAAGAATGGCTTGGGCCTTGGGCATGAACGATTTGGAAGATTTACGGCGGCGGATGGCAAGTCTGGCGCGGCCTGAAGTCCCGCGCAGTTTCCCCGAAACTTTCAATAAAATTGGGGAACTTGCGGAACTCGTGCGTTATCGCCCCAAAATGGTCACCAAGGCCCCTTGCCAAGAAATTGTTTTGACAGGTAGTCAAGTTGATCTTACTCGTTTGCCGATTTTGAAATGTTGGCCCGATGATGGTGGGCCATATATCACGTTGCCAATGGTGATAAGCCGCGACCCTCAACGCGGGACTCGCAATGTTGGCATGTATCGCATTCAAGTTTATGATCGCAATACAGCAGGAATGCACTGGCAAATCCATAAAGGTGGCACGGAACACCAACGAATCGCGCAGGCAAAAGGGCAAAAACGCTTAGAAGTTGCGGTTGCGATAGGTTGTGACCCAGCGAGTATCTACGCCGGCAGTGCCCCCCTTCCGCCAGGGATTGATGAAATTATGTTTGCAGGGTGGTTGCGCCGCGAGCGGGTGGAGCTGGTCAAGTGCCAAACCGTAGATTTAGAGGTTCCCGCGCAGGCTGAAATCGTTTTGGAAGGCTGGGTCGACCCAACTGAACAGCGTTTGGAAGGGCCTTTTGGCGATCATACAGGTTTCTATTCCTTAGCGGATCTGTATCCCGTCTTGCATGTCGAGGCTCTAACGATGCGCCGAAAGCCCATTTATGTTACAACCATCGTGGGCCGCCCGCCGCAAGAGGATTATTGGCTGGGTAAAGCTACGGAACGCTTATTTTTACCCCTGATTCAGCTTATTGTGCCCGAAGTAGTAGATTATTCGATGCCTGCGGCGGGAACTTTTCATAACCTGGTCGTGGTGAGCATCAAAAAGCGGTTTCCTGGCCAAGCGCGCAAAGTTATCTATGCTTTATGGGGTTTAATGCTCCTTTCCCTGGCGAAATATATCTGGATTGTTGACGAAGATGTGAATGTTCACAACCTGGATGAGGTTCTTTTCCACGTTTTGAGTAATACTGACCCCAACCGCGATCTGATAATCACGGAAGGCCCTTTGGATGCTCTGGATCATGCGGCTAATCATTTTGCGTATGGGGGGAAAATGGGCGTAGACGCGACGCGCAAAACCCAGAATCTAGACCGTTTCCCCCGCGAATGGCCCCAAGACATTCGGATGAGCCCGGAAATCATTGATCTGGTAAATCAACGCTGGAGTACCTATCGGCTATCAGTTAGGTAGGACAAAATTTCAGCTTTTTCTCAGGTGTAAACGTACAGATGTCTTATTTCTCAACAAAAAAAGCCGCACAAGCGATTGAACAGTAGTGATTCTAAGGGCTTACAGCTATTTGTAAGCTAAAAGTAATCAGTTTGTCATCAGAAAGGCTGTCTTAAAAGGCAAATCTTCCTTATAATCTAAGAACCTAAGCATAAGGAGGATTCTATGTTGCTTTTATTCGTTGAGCTTGGCCTCGCCATCTCGGTTTTGAGTATCATGCTTTTCTGGTTTGTACCCCATTTGGTTCGGCAAGAAGCGGCCCGAACCGCCCATGAAACGGCGCAAATTCGGGAGTTCATTGTAGATTTGGTGCAGGAACAACAGGTTGTTACGCTGCGCCAGGCCCAGCTAGTCGCTCATATTGCCCATTTGCAGGAACAACTTGAGCAGATTGCAGCGGTTAAGAACCAACCCTTAGAGGCTAATTGTGAGCAATTCGCTTCGCCAGCCTTCACTTTGCTCCAGGATTTTGATGCCCAACTGGAGATTCTGCAAGCCCAAATTAGGCATTACGGCGAATTTTCCTGTCGTCCCCCAGCCCAGGAGAACGATTCATGGGCCACCTTGTTACACTTATTGGCCTTGATGCAAAGTCAAGCGCGGAAACTGATGGCTGAATTGGCCGAAATTGCACCGCCCACCCCAGTGAGCCTACCTCATGAGCGTTATCGTCATTGATGATCAATTAGTTCATTACGAAGTCTTTGGGCGTGGTACGCCTGTTCTTTTTCTTCACGGTTGGCTCGGCAGTTGGCGCTATTGGTTTCCAACCATGGAAGTTGTGGCAAACGATTTTCGCGCCTATTCCTTTGATTTTTGGGGCTTTGGCGATTCGCCCCGCCAAAAAACCCCTGAGAATATCCAAGATTACTCGGCCCAAATCATTCGGTTTCTCAATGAATTAGGCATTGATCGGGTTTCCCTTGTGGGCCATTCAATGGGCGGGATGGTTGCGCTCCATACAGCGATCAACTATCCTAACCGCGTTGTATGCGTTGTTACAGTTGGCGCACCGATTGATGGCCATTCGCTTTCGATCCCCCTTAAATTGACGAACTATCGCTTTTTTGCCAATCTCTTGGCTAAATGGCCCTGGCTCCGTCGAAAACTTTTTCGGTTTTTTATGGGCGAAACGGAAGATCCTGCTGAAGAAGAGATTATCGAGGATAGCATGAAAGCCACCGCCAAGACGATTCGTTCGACGATTGGCTCGATGCTGAAAACGGACCTGCGCCAGGATTTGCCGCGCCTGCGCGTGCCAGCCCTCATCATTCACGGGAGCCGCGACGACATTGTGCAGCCCCGCCAAGTTGACCTTTTTACCGCAAGTCCTTCGGCCCAAGTTATCCTTTTGCCTCACAGCCGTCATTTTCCCTTTCTGGACAACGCCACTTTTTTTAATCAAATTTTGCTCCAGTTTCTTCACAACACAACTCAAGCCCACTATTGAAGTAGATAACCCCTTCCTTAGCTAATTTCGTTTCTGATTCTTCACAAGAAAAGCTCCTTGCTCTCTTCTTTGAGCAGTTTAGGAGCTATTTCTTTGCGCCTAAAATTCTTCTGACGAAGGAGAGATGGCCTAAAGCAGAGCCAAACCTTTCAGAAAGAAGATTTAATCTCTTTGTTTCGCTTTGTTAATTTCTTCTTAACATGCCTGACTTAGAATGCAAGCGATAATCTTCTAAAAAGCTAAGGTAATTTATGACAATCTCAGAAGTCTTTTCGCGGCCCGCTTTAAGCCCGCAGCGGTGGCGGCGGTGGCGCATCCCCCTTGCTTGGGCTACCGCAGGAATCAAGACTAAAATGCTGATTCCGCTTGTCCTTTTGATGACCTTGTCGTTCTTGGGCAGCACTTTGGGCTTTGTTCTCAGCACCAATACGACGCGGGATCAACTTTTGGATGGGCAAAATCTGGTGGATGCGCGGCGGTTGCAGATCGCAATCAGCGCAAGTGAGCAAGATGTGGCCCAGGCGGTTCAAACGCTTTCAGCGGACCCGCAACTCTTAGCGGTCTTGCAAAACAAGGTTCTCAAAAGCGCCGAACTTTTGGCCCTTGACCGCCGGGCCGTGGCCGTGCGGGAACGCTATCGCCTTGACCAGGTGCTGATTTTGGATCAGGCGGGGCAAATCCGCGTCAATTTGGCAACCAATTCAGCTTTAAGCCAGCTTAGTGCGCTGGGCGAAGCTCAATTGCCTGGCTGTGAAATTGCGCTTCAACCGACTTTGGTGCAAATCCAAGCGACGCAGCTTTTAGTTAGTTGTGCGCCGGTCTTTGGGCCAAAGGGCGCTAAAGTCGGGGCCGTCTACACGCTTCTCGCGGTGGAGCAGACCATCAATCGGCTGCGGCGCGAAGCGGGGGTGGTAGCTACCGCGCAACTCTTAGAAAATCTCCCGCCAACGGTGGCGCTCAATCAAGCCCCGAATTCATCTTTCAACTTTTCTACAAACGAGCAACGGGTTTATCTAACCCCAATGCAGCTTGGGAAGAAGCTTTTCTATTTGCAAATCCAGCGCAGTGAGCAGGAGATAAAAGCCATTGTTAGCACTGGTTTGGGCGTGATGCTGCTTAGTAACACCTTGACCATTATTCTGCTGCTGGCGGTGGGCATCTGGCTGGCCCATACCTTCACGCGGCCTATTCTGAAACTTGCTACGGTAGCCCAAGCTGTGGCGGCTGGCGATTTTTCCCAACGCGCTAATCTCGCGCAGCAAGATGAAATTGGCCAGCTTGGCCGCGCCTTTGACCAAGCTGCCACCACGATTGGCACTTTGCTCGACGCGCAGGCGCAAATGGCTGGCGAACGCCACGCAATTTTGGAAAGTATCGCTGATGGCGTTTTAGCCGTCGACCTTGAGGAGCGGATTGTGCTGTTCAACCCAGCTGCGAAAGCCTTGCTTAATCTCGCTGAGTCAAATTTGCTGGGGCAAACGCTCAATTTGCTGGGCGAAGAAACCAATCCCGCCTTGTTGCCAGGGATGCAACAGATCGTTGCTCATCTTCGCAGCGAGTTGCACGCGCATGACGGGCAGCCAAATGAAGGGCACGTCGAGCTGGGCGAGCGCGTAATTCGTTTGCATAGCACCCCGATTTGGGCAAAAGGCCCCAAATTGGTCGGGGTTGTGGCCATAATGCAAGACATCACGCAGGCCGTGGAAGCTGATAAAGAGAAACGGGAGTTTCTGGCTACTGCCGCCCACGAATTGCGCTCCCCCCTTGCGGGCTTGAAATGTCTGTTCGAGGTTTTCACGTTTAATGACACAAGCAATTTGGATGAAAACCAAAGTTCTTTTCTGGCAGCTATTAAAGAGGAACTTGATTTTCTGATTGCTTTAGTTAATGACCTGCTAGAAGTCTCGCGCTTGGAGCGAGGCATGAACCAAGTTATAGCTAACTGGGTAACTTTACCAATCGTTGTTGAGGAAGCACTGCTTAGTCTCTGCGAAGAGATCAAGGCAAAACAAGTGAATCTACACTTAGAAGTCGCGCCTAGCCTGCCTGCCCTTTGGTTAGATCGGCTTCATCTGCGGCGGATTTTGGTCAATCTCATTTCAAATGCGGTGAAATATACCTTTCAAGAGGGAAGAATCAACATTCGTGCTTATGAGTTGCATGATCCCGCGCTTTTGCCCAGTAGCCCTAGCAATCAGGACTGGTTTTTCCAAGAGCAACGTTCCGTGGTCATTGAGGTCGAAGATGATGGGTTAGGGATTAACGAAGGTGATCAAGCGAACATCTTTCGGCGTTTTTTCCGCTCGCGCAAAACGCCGTACACCAAAAAGTTTGAGGGGAATGGGTTGGGGCTGGCGATTACGCGCTCGCTGGTGGAGCTTCACAAGGGGCAGATTGGGTTTCGGAGCGTCGAGGGTGAAGGGAGCTGCTTCTGGGTGCGGTTCCCGATCCTGAACACCGCTACGGCCACATTTGACGATGAACTGGCTAATTTAGATTTAGGCTATCTAAGCTGATAAGGAGTCTGTACTTTGAAGAAGCATCTTATTTTCTGGCTGCTGGCTCTCAGTTTGTTAGGCTGTAGTTCTACGGGGAAAAGCCCCGCAACCACCTTCTCGCCCGTGCCCCAACAAACCACCGCTCCCACGGGGCGCTTGACCTTTGCAGGGAGTACGACGATGCAGCCGCTTGTCCAAAAGCTCGGCGAAGCCTATAACCAAACTTATCCTGGGGTTGCGCTCGAAATCGCGGCTGGTGGCTCCAGTGTTGGGATTCAAGCCGCACAGGAAGGGACAGCTGATCTTGGGATGGCTTCCCGCCAGATCAAGCCTGAAGAACGGAAGCCTGGCCTTGAAGTTCACGAAATTGCGTGGGATGTTTTGGCGATTATTGTTCACCCTTCTAATCCTGTGCAAAAGCTAACTCTGACCCAATTAACAGAAATCTATCAGGGAAAAATCACCAATTGGCGCGAAGTAGGCGGGAAGGATTTGCCGATTCAGCCTCTGGCCCGTGAGCTAACCTCTGGGACGCGCACCACTTTCGATGAGCTTGTCTTGCACGGCCAAGAGCTAACTGCAAAGGCTGAGGTTAAAGTTACGGCGGGGGAAGTTCGGGCTACGGTGGCCACACAACCTGCGGCCATTGGCTATGTGGGGTTTGGCCATGACAATGGGGACGATCTTCTAATTTTAGCCATTGATGAGGTTTGGCCCAC
>DCSM01000037.1 GCA_002325605.1 Chloroflexaceae bacterium UBA1466 | reverse complement strand
AATCCCAAGTCTGCCAAATCTTTAGCCAGCGCCAAGGCAGGGAATTCGCCACTGCGCCCTGCGCCCCAAGCTGCTTCACCAATAATGATCTTACCGCGTAGAAAAGTTCCCGTCGTCAGCACGAGCGTTTGAGCATAATAAGTCCAGCCAGTCTGAGTGATAACAGCGAAACGAGTCTTAGGATGCGCGTCAGCAGGAAGCGGCGGCGGCTGATTGGCGATCTGAAAAGGAACAATTCGCTCGACAGTGGCCTGGCGCAAATCAAGGTTGGGCGTAGCTTCGAGAGTTTCTTTCAGCAAGCGGGCATAGAGGCGTTTATCGGCTTGGGCCCGCAACGCTTGCACGGCGGGGCCTTTGCTCTCATTCAGCAGGCGAATCTGAATAAAACTGGCATCCGTAATTCGCCCCATTAAGCCACCGAGCGCGTCTATTTCGCGCACCAAATGGCTTTTGGCGGGCCCGCCAATACTGGGATTACAGGACATTTGGGCCAATTTGTCCAAATCCATCGTGAGCAGCAAAGTTGTGCAGCCCAGGCGAGCGGCAGCGTGAGCGGCTTCGCAGCCCGCGTGCCCCGCCCCCACGACAATCACTTCGTAGTTTGTTGTAGCAGTGAGACTCATGTAGCACCCTCTGCGGGGGCCCGCTGAAAAAGGTTTTTGTTTTGAACCCCAGGCCATGTTATAATAGCGTTCTATCCAAACGATGTCAAAAGGATTCGAGGAGTTTTTGTTGGCTACCATCCTAATCATAGACGAAGACGTGGCACTCTTGGCCAGCCTAGAAACGTTGCTTGAGCAAGAGGGGTATCAAGTCTTTTCGGCTCCGCATCTTGTGCTTGCCGAGCAATTGCTTACGACTCACCAACCAGCCTTGGTTCTCTTAGAAGTTGAGATGGCGCAGGGCGAAGGCTGGAAGCTTCTTGAGCAGCTGGCGAAACAGGTTCTAGTTTTAGTCTTGACTACTAATGGGAAAGAGGAATCGGTTATCCATGGACTTGAGCTAGGCGCAGTAGATTATCTCACCAAGCCCTATCGCTCAATTGAGCTTTTGACTCGGTTGCGGCTGCGGTTACGGGGCCGCGCACCTCATTCAGCTGCGCTCGCACCGCCGCCAGAGCTTGCGGTTAGTGAAGCCGAGCTTGTTCATGCCAAAGAAGAGGAAAAGCCAGCTTTTGCGTTTCTCCTTCCCCCAGAAGCGGTGAAAACTGAGCTTGCTGAAATTGAAGGGCCTCCTTTGCCAACGCAGCTTGAGCTAACTGATTCGCTCCCGCTTCCCGTAGAAGCTACAGAAGAGGCGACTCCTTTGCCAGCTTCTGAAGAGACTCTGCCGCTCCCTTCAGAGGCTCCGCTCCCCGTAGAAGCCATAGAAGAGGCGACTCCTTTCCCAGCTTCTGAAGAGACTCTGCCGCTCCCTTCAGAGGCCCCACCAGCGCCAAATGATGCGCTCCCTTCTGCTGAAGGGCCTGAAGGGCCTGAAAAACCTCCGCTCAATCCAGTTGTACGTTGGTTTACTCAAAACCCTTTGCTGGCTACAACCTACAACAATCTCTTCAAAGTTACCCCTTCAGAAAAAGATTCGTCGCAAGGGTTGGCCGAGGGCCAGGGAATGGATAGCTCTGGCGAAGGTGAAGGAAGACCTGAAGTACCTTTGGTCACGCAAGCTTTGCAGACAACGCTCTTATCCAACGATCAGCCTTCCCCGTCGGCTGAAGCTTCACCTATGGAATCCCAGGTTACACGGTTGCTTCCTTCAGAGCCAGGCTATCCCATTGAAGCTGATAAACCACGAGCTACGCCACTGAACTTGTTTGCGGGCTATGAAAAGCCAGCTTCCATTTTAGGGGAAGAAATCCCCCCTATGCCCAATTCGGAGGCAGTTCCACCTTTGAAGACCCAAAGTGGGCCTTCAGTTTTTATGGATGAGGCAGAAGAATTGGCTCTTCTGCGCTCCCAAGATGCTGCAACCACTGCTGATCTGCCAAACTCGTTGTCCGCTAATATGTCGCTTGGGCAACGGCTTCATGCTGCGCGCCGTCACCGGCGGATTACTTTAGTTCAAGCTGAAAGTGATCTTAAAATTCGGATGTGGTATTTGCAGGGGATGGAAGAGGAGAAATTTTCCCTTCTACCCCATAGTGTGGTTGCGGCGCAGATGCTGCGTTCCTACACCATCTATTTGGGGCTAGATGTTGCTCAAGCAATGGAGGAGTATCAACGCAACTTCTATACTCCACCCATTGAACCTCCACCGGCCTTGGGTTATCTTTCTTCTTCTGAGCAAGCTCCGCTCCCGCGCTGGCCAATCTGGGTAGCTGCTATTCTGCTGGCTTTATTTGTTGGGGGAACTGGCATTTTCTTCTTTGATAAGGGGCAGTTGCAAACTTGGGGCGGAAGTTTGCTGCTTAGAAAGGCTACGGCTACGGCTACCGCGACAGTGACCCCAAAACCGAAGCTGACCCCGACGCGTCGCCCAACAGCCAAACCTAGCCCCACACCGACATTATCACCATCACCGACCATGACCACAACTAAAATCCTGACTGGCTCGACCATCCTTTCCTCAACTGTGGAGCTAACCCGACCTCTTTCGCCTTAGTTTAGCCCTTCTTCAGGCCTGAACCAACGCTGAAGGTAACGAATTTCCCTGTTCATACGCAAACACCTAGAAAGTAGCAGAAGATTAATGTTGCGTTCTATTAAGTCTGGTTTCCTTTGTTTTCTCCTTAGCTGCTTCTTGGTGGCCTGTAGTTTCCCACCGTTCCCGCAAACCTTAGCTCCCCTACCTTCAGCGCCAAGTTTAACGCCGACTTTGGCCCTTTCACCTTCACCTTTAGCCCTTACTTCCCTCTTGCGCCTTCAGCGGGAAGGGTTCAGCCTCCGTTATCCCCGAAACTGGGCTACGCGGCGGATTTCTAATACCATAGAAATTGCGCCCACGAAGGAAGCCCTTGAATCCCTAACCCTCGGTGACCAACTGGTGATCAAGATTGACGCAACACCGTTGTTAGCTTCGCCCAGCACGGAGCAGCATGATGTCCAAAGCTACTTTCGCAATAGCAGCCTTGGCTTACAAAGGGCGGGGCACATGTTGGGGGCTACCTTACCCTTCACCGTCAACGGGCAGGCGGCCTTAGAAGCTAACCTTAGTGCGGCCTTGACCATTTCCCAAACCTCAGTCCTTACCCCTTATGGGAAATTGGTGGTCTTGCTGGCTCCCTCGCAAATTGTCCGGATCTTGGGGCAAGCGGCTCCTGCGGCTTGGGAAAGCCAAGGAACAATCTTCGATAAGGTTGTCCGGAGTATTGACTTTTTTGCGCCCCCTCCTTCCCCCACCCCGATTCCTGCGGATCATGCTCTTCAACCCCTTTTGCTCATTGAAGGCCCACCAGGTTTTGTGCTGCGGGTGGGAAGTAGTGAAGGGCCCCGCAATGGGCGGTTTGTTTTAGCTCGTGGGCTGGATATTGGCCCCGATGGGACGGTCTACTTGGCTGAACGGGGAAGAGGTATCTGGGTTCTGGGCGCTGATGGGAAGCTCATCTCAACCTTTGGCAAGGAAGAACTTTTAGATGCCCACGACGTTGCCCTGGGGCCTAAAGGGGATGTTTTTGTAGCCGATTACGGGCGCAATGCGATAACAAGGTTCCGCCCAGATGGGACGTTGGGCTTGCGTTGGGGCCAAACAGGGGAAGGGCCTGGCCAGTTTGGCTTGATGTCGCCCCAACATATCGCGGTGGGCCCCGACGGGAGCGTCTATGCGCTGGATAGCCATATCAACAATAGCATTGTACGCTTCAATGGAAATGATGGCAGCTTCATTGAACGGTTGGAACTTCCTCCCAACATTTCGCCAAACGACTTAGCGGTTGATGCGGAGGGCAATCTCTTTATCGCTGAAACGATTGGAAAAACCGTTCTCAGGCTCGACCAGAAGGGCCAGATCGTAGCCCGGCTGGGTGAAGGTGTGATGCCTGGAGGGATTACGGCGGGCGCGATTGCCTTAGATAGCCGAGGGAACGTCTACATTGCTACGTGGGGCCAGGGAATTCTAAAGCTTGCCCCTAATGGTTCCCTTCTGGATCAAGTCGGGGCGACGGCCCAACCTGGTACAACCCCTAAGCCTGGTGAGTTTAGTCTCCCGAATGGCATTGCAGCTTCGCCTAATGGAACGGTCTGGGTCAGCGATAATAGCGGAGAATACAGTGCTTTGACCGCTTTGCGCTTCCCTTCAGATACTTCTGGCGCACCCAATCCCAACCTTCCAGCGCAAGGCCCCACCAACACCGCCCTCCTTAGCCAATGGGCTGCCAGCGCCACGGCCAGTACGCAGTATGATACGAACTACGGGCCCGACGGGGTGACGGGCCCGCCCGATGTGCAAGGCTGCCAGGATAGCAATAATGCTTGGGCTTCGGCAGACCCCAATGGTATAGATACGCTGGAAGTTCGGTTTGATACACCTGTCTATGCTTCCAAAATCAACATTCATCAAAATCATCAGCCAGGCTTCATTGGCAAGGTCGAACTTTTAGATGAGTTAGGGGCCTATACTACGGTCTATACAAATACAACGGCCCTTGCAGCCGAATGCCCTAATGTTTTAGCGATTCCCTTTCAGCCAACTTTGCACCGTATTGTCGGGGCCCGTTTAACGATTGATCAGAAGGGGGGCGCAAACTGGACCGAATTAGATGCCGTAGAATTGATTGGAATGCGCTAAATCTTAAATTCCCCTTTTTTTCTTGGGCCGATATTCCACGGGCTTAATGAGCCGTGTGCTAAGGATAAGAAACATGCCAGCGAACAAAAGGGTAATGAAGGTATAGACCAACCAAGGTGAAGGTAATGAGATCATCCCGTTCCAATCTCTAAGGATAAAGGGCCCTTTATCTTCTGTGAGGAGAATCTCGGTCCAGCCTAAAGCGATAAAAGGGTGGGCACAGATGAGCAGAAAGATGCTGTACCTAAGAATTAAGCCCAGCCAGCTAATTCCATGTTGAAAGTTATCGAAATTATTGAAGGCTTCATGGAAGATTGCAAGGATGATCGCCCAAAGAAAAGGTATGCCAAGGAGGGAAAGGATGACCGTTCCCTGGGCCATCACGGTAGCGCCCAACGTTCCGCGCATGACGGTTGACCAAAAGAGGCCCACGGTTGCACAGAGGAAGGCCGTCGTAAGGAGCCCGATGAGCGCGATGCCTAGCTCCGTCCCGGTCACGCCCCCAAAGAGAAAGGCCAGCGAAGCTAAGGGGAAAACAGCGCCGATGAGCAGGATGATAAAGGCTAAAGCCGAAGTTAGTTTTCCCAAGATAATCTGCCAGGGCGAAAGAAGCGTTGTAATCAGCAGATCGTAACTTTGGTGTTCCTTTTCCCCTACAATACTTCCCGCCGTTAGGGAGGGGGTGATAAGGCAAACTTGGATCAGCGCCGCCGTCATAACCGTCAGGAAGATGGCTTTCCCAATCATACGGCCTTGACTGGGATCACCGCTCGAAGCATTGCTCGTAATTGAGAGGTAGACCAGGAGCGTTACAAGGCCGGTCAGCAATAAGTAGCTACTCAAAATGAGCGGGGCCCGATAGCCGCGCATCCTCCCGCGCATTTCTCTGACCAACACGGGGTTGGCAAGAATCGCATTTAACCACTGCATAAGGATCTCCCTTTTTTAAGCGAACTCTAACTATTGTACCATAAACTTGGGTGGATGATTTTGTTTGAAAACTCTGAAAGGATAGGCTGTGAAGACCATCAAATATATCTTGACCGAAGACCACATGCCGACGGTCTGGTATAACATTCAAGCGGATTTGCCAACGCCCCCACCGCCTGCGTTGCATCCTGGTACGGGGCTGCCCCTTACGGCGGATGATCTCGCATTTTTATTCCCCCCGGCCCTGATTGCCCAAGAAGTAAGCCAGGAACGGACCATTGAGATTCCTGAAGAAGTCCAGGAAGTCTTGCGGCAGTGGCGACCTTCACCATTATATCGCGCTCGACGCTTAGAGCAATTTCTGGATACGCCGGCCCGGATCTATTATAAGTATGAAGGGGTTAGCCCAACGGGAAGCCATAAGTCAAATACAGCGGTAGCTCAAGCCTATTACAATCAGCAAGAGGGGATCAAGTGCCTGACAACCGAGACCGGGGCGGGGCAATGGGGGTCAGCTTTGGCTCATGCGGGGAGCTTGTTTGGGCTGAAGGTCTTGGTCTATATGGTGAAGGTAAGCTACTATCAAAAACCTTATCGGCGGATTTTGATGGAAGCGTTCAAGGCCCGGGTTGTGCCTAGCCCCAGCCTGGAAACCGCATCAGGGCGGGCTATTCTGGAGCGTGACCCAGATAACGGGGGCAGCTTGGGCATTGCGATTAGCGAGGCCGTTGAGGTTGCGGTGCAAGATGATAAGACTAACTATGCGTTAGGGAGCGTTCTGAACCACGTGATGTTGCACCAGACCATTATCGGTCAGGAAGCAATGATGCAGATGGAAATGGCGGGCGATTACCCCGACATCATCGTAGCTTGCGTTGGGGGAGGAAGCAATTTCGCGGGTTTAGCTTTCCCCTTCATTGGGGCCAAGTTGCGGGGGGGAA
>DCSM01000122.1:3401-13515 GCA_002325605.1 Chloroflexaceae bacterium UBA1466 | reverse complement strand
CTTGAATCAATGCCTAAATTAGGTGAAGAACGAGAAGAACTCGCTGTAATCAAAGGTGAAATTCCTAAGCCTGGGCATTTACCGTCTGGTTGTCGTTTTGCTGACCGCTGCCTAAAGAAGTTTGAGCAATGTGATCAAGCTGTTCCAATGCTAATATTAGAGCGTGAACATCAAGTACGTTGTTGGCTCTACGAGAAATAAGCCGATGTCAGAGATCATTCTTGAAGTAGATAATCTTACAAAGCACTTTTTCGTTGAAGGGGGCTTGTTTCGCCGGGGGATTCCCCTGAAGGCCGTTGACCACGTAAGTTTCAAAGTGCAAAAAGGTGAAACTTTAGGTTTGGTAGGCGAAAGTGGTTGTGGGAAAAGCACTTTAGCTTACACGATCTTGCGCTTGGAAGCGCCGACCAGTGGCCAAGTCTTCTTTGAAGGCCAAGAAGTTACTGCTCAAGCAATAAAGACTTTGCGCCAAAAGATGCAAATTATCTTTCAAGACCCTACTTCTTCGCTTGATCCTCGCATCCCTGTGGGGGAAAGTGTCGCTGAAGGCTTGGAAATTCACAATTTATACGACGAAAAAGAGCGTTTTAAGCGAGTTTGCGAAACCCTTAGCAAAGTGGGTATAGACGAAGGTTTATTACGGCGCTATCCGCATGAGCTTTCGGGTGGTCAGCGCCAAAGGATTGGAATCGCTCGCGCTTTAGTGCTTAATCCCAGTCTAATCATCTGTGATGAACCTGTTTCAGCCCTAGATGTGAGTATTCAGTCGCAAGTTCTCAATCTTTTACGCGCTTTGCAAAAAGAGTTTGGGCTAACTTATCTCTTTGTTGCCCACAATCTTAGTGTTGTTCAACATATCAGTAATCGCATTGCCGTAATGTATCTAGGGAAAATCGTAGAATTAGCGGAACGAAAAGCCTTATTTTCGCATCCTTTTCACCCCTACACGAAGGCGCTAAAGTCGGCAATCCCCATTCCAGACCCGACGATTAAGCCTAACCGCATTCTGCTGCAAGGTGATGTGCCCAAACCGACTGCGCCCCCAACGGGTTGTCATTTTCATCCGCGTTGTTGGCTCCGCCGTGAGCGAGCAATTTGTGCCCAAGAAGAGCCACCCTTTGAGGAAAAAGCCCCAGGCCACTGGGCGGCATGTCATTTTGCTACCGAAGTCGCCGCCGAAGCTTAGGCTAAAACCGCTTCAAACTCTCGCCCAAAGGCCTTTTTGAGTAAGTTTGTATTCCGATTCGCGTCCCAAACTTCAATCATCGCATCTCCTTGAGCGAAAACACGGATTTGAAACGGGTCTTTATCCAAGTCAACTTGCAATTTTTGCACAACTTGGCTTTTACTGCGCTCTAAGTATTCTGAAATCCGCAAAATTGACCCCAGCTTGGCTAACCTTTGGGCCTCATCGGGCTGCAACAAAACCCCATATTCCCCCAAGTCAACATCACCTTTGCGATGAAGCCGCACAAGAAGAGCTAAAATCACAACTTCTCGATGCGAAAAACCTTGAAGGGCCGCATTCATAACTAAGTAAGCTGAATGTTTATGATGATCATAGTAATTAACTTGCATCCCAATATCGTGCAAAAGTGCAGCATAAGCCAATAATTCGCGTTCCCAAGCCCCATAACCATGCAAAGGTTGCAATTGATCAAAGAGCGAAAGGCTTAATTCACGCACTTTCTGGGCATGGGCTGCCTCATATTCATAGACTTCAGCCAGACTTTGCACACTAAAGGCTCGCATATCGGGGAAAAGAGGGGGATTATACTCGTTGAGAAAATGCTCATAGAAGAGACCCTCGCGCAAGCCTTGCCCCGCCACGACCAGTTCGGTAAAACCTCCCTTTTTCAACAAATGGCGAATAATCACCGTTCCCGCTAAAATCACATCCACGCGATCCGCTTTAAGCCCTGGTAAAGCAGCTTTTCGGCGTTGGCTGCTATTGCTAACTAACAAATCAAAGATAATTTCTACTGCTTCTTGCGAAAGAATATAGTTATGACTGCGATCAAGCGGGTATTTTTGGCGTTTTTGATCGATTCGGGCAAGGTTCCGAACGGTTCCGCCAATGCCAACCAACATTTGCCCAGGCCCGTTGCAAAGCCATTTGAGGTCGGCAAAAATCTCGCTGGTAGCTTGCTCTAAAGCCCGCAAGTCGCGCTTGTTTATGGGGTCAGAATTGACAAACTGCTCTGTAAAACGAACAACACCCGCTTGACGTGAGAAATAGCGCCCAAAAAACCGTCTTTGAACTTCAGCAATCTCCGTACTGCCTCCCCCAATGTCAAAAACAAAGCCGTCGTTGAGCAAAAGGGAGTTGACAACCCCCAGATAACCATAGTAAGCCTCTTCTTTAGCACTCAAAACGCGCAATGTTAGCCCTGCCTCGCGTTTGACATCGGCCAAGAACTCAGCTTGGTTTGTCGCTTCGCGCAAGGCACTCGTCGCCACCGCAACGACCTGCTCAACACCTGTGGCTTTGCAAAGCGCATTGAACATTTTGAGCGCCTCAATCGCCCGATAGATTGGCTGCGGGCGCAGCTTCCCATCCGCGCCAATCCCCTCCGCCAACCGTACCGTCTCCCGGACTTCGTGAATTAGCTTGAAACAATGCTGGGATTTATAGCCCATTATGATGAGGCGCGTGGTGTTTGACCCTAAGTCAATAACAGCAATGCGATTTTTCATTAATTTGTTACCTTCCTTACACTTGATCTTCATTAAAAATCCGCCAGTCTTTGCTATTTACGGGCAATAGAGAGGCGGATTAAATCAGATTAAAGTTGCGAAAAAAGAAAGCAGAACTCTTTAAGGCAACTAGGATTTTCTAAATAATTCACTTAGGCGCTTAGGCTCACGGATTTCCCAGCTTCGTTTGTGGAAAGCATAGCCCGCCAGCAAGGGAAAAGTAATTGTCGCCTCTCCATAAACCATTTGCTCATAGACAACATCAACTTTGCCCCAACTTTGCGCCTCTTTGAGCGTTGAACCCGAAAGCGCTCCATCGCGCTCGTCAGCCACGGTTAGCTGAATCGCATATTTGTGCATTGGAACTTCATGGCCCAAAACCTCGCCTGCAACGACAATATCCTGAGCAAAGTTCTTTGGAACCCCACCGCCAATCATCAGTAGGCCTGTTTCCTTCGTTTGCAGCTTGATCTGGGTTAATTCCAGGAAATCTTTGGCCGAATCAAGCGAAACATGCGCTTCAGGTCGATTATATTGATGTTTAACTAAGCCAAAACCTGCACTGCAATCGGAGAAAGCGGGGACAAAAATCGGGACGCTCATTTGATAAGCGGCTGCAACGATAGATTCTTGTTTTTGGTGCTTTTCCAAATACTGCCCCATTATTTGGATAAATTCCCGCGATGAGTAGGGCCGTGGCTCCAGCGAATCAGCAATTTCACCCACAGTATCATCGCAAATTCGCAATTCATCTTCATCAATATAGGTATCGTAGATGCGATCTATTGCCAAATTGCGTAATTCGCTATCGTTGACAAAAGGTGAACCAAGGTAATGATGAAAGCCCAAGCCCTCAAAAAAGTCTTGATCAACGATATTTGCACCTGTAGATACAATTGCATCCACCATGTTGTGATTGATGAGATCAATAATAATCTGCTTCAAACCCGCGCTAATCAGGGAGCCTGCCAGACAAAGAATAACGGCACAATCTTTATCGGCCAGCATTCGGTCATAAATCGTCGCGGCACGGTGGAGATTACGGGCTTGAAAAGCCATTGCTTGCATTGAATCAACAAATGGCACAACATCAAATTGCTTGATGTCAATGTGTTGGATTTTTTCTACGAGATAATCTTGCTTTGTAAGCAACTTATTCTTCCTTTCAAGTTATAATGGACGATTCGTAGGAATCCCAATTGCACGAGGATAACCATTGGGCGTAGCCGCAACTTTTTCAATGCAAACCAGAGAACTTGGCTTTAATTCGGGCAATTGGACAACTTCAATCTTGCGTAATTTGCCCCCTAAAAGGGTTAAAGCGGACTGGGCCTTTTCTACTTCAGCGCTAACATCTGAGCCTTTAGGCAATAAAACTAGCCCACCAAGCTCGACTAAAGGTAAGCAATATTCGGCGAGAACACAGATTTCGGCTACACCCCGCGCTGTAGCAATTTCAAACTTTTCGCGGTATTCGCGTTGTTTGCCAACAGTTTCGGCTCGTTTTTGAAGCAAAGTCACGTTTTCTAGGCCCAAAACTTGGACGATATGCTCAAGAAACGCAATCTTTTTCCCAACCGATTCGACTAAAACAAGTTTTAGCTGAGGATAAAGTAACTTTAGTGGTAAGCCAGGAAAGCCTGCACCGCTTCCAATATCGATCAAAGATTGGGGAGGGTTGGTGCAAGAAAGCGCAAGGCGCAGGGAATCCAAAAATAAGCGCAGAACAATCTTGCGGTCATCAGTGATGGCCGTAAGATTAGTCTTCGCATTCCATAATTTTAGCTCTTGCGCGTAGGTGGTAAATTGGTCAAGCTGCTTTGGGGTAAGATTTAGGCCCCAATTTTGCGTAGTTTCAGTGAGTAAAGCTAAGGCATCATCAATCATTGAGGTTTTTTCAGATAGATTTGCTGATTTACAATGTAGTCTAAGACAAGATCAGGGATTTGATAGCGGACAGGACGATTATTAGCTAGACGTTCCCGGAGGTTCTTACTAGAAATATCAAGACTTGGCCCTGCCAGCACCTTCGTGCGGGCAGACAAACCAGGGATTTGGGCTTCCAAAAGGGCTAAATCTACTTCAAAGCCATGCCGCATCACTGCTACCAAATGAGCTAAAGCAACAATTTGGGCCGCCGCCGTCCATTTGGTAATTTCATTTAGCGAGTCCCAGCCCAGAATAAACCACAATTCGGTTTGCTCCCCAAAGGTTTGGTGCATTTCTAGCAGGGTATCTATCGTAAAAGAAGGTGGTTTACGCCTAAGCTCAAGCTCTGAAGGTACAAAAGCAGCATGATTTGCACATGCGCGACGCACCATTTCCAACCTTTGCTGCGAAGTAGCAACAGGATTGTGTGCTTTTAAGGGCTGCTGGGCAGCAGGAACAAAGTAAACTTGTGTTAAATCTAAGGCCCACCGAGCTTCTTCCGCAATAGCAAGATGGCCATAATGAATTGGGTCGAAAGTTCCCCCTATAATCCCAATGCGTTGCATAGAAAGCTACCTTGACCAATGTGGTAAATGCTAATTTTAATTTTGCTTAATCGCTTACAACTTGCAATGCGGCTATGGTAGCATAAGCAGCAGCGAAATGCAAACGAAAGGCCTTGCCATCTCGCCATTTGGCGCTCAATTTGACGCAGTTGCGCTTTGCTGGTAGTATTTTGCCAAACAAACCTGTGGGCAACCAATTTTTGCAGGAGCCAGCGCGTGCCAAATTCCCCAAAGATCGAAGATCGGAAACTCGATCATATTCGGATTGTCCTTAAAGAAGATACTTTGGCTAAAGGGATAGCGACAGGTTTTGCAGCTTATCGCTTGCCTCATACTGCTTTGCCCGAATTGGATTTGGCAGAAATCGAAACGAAAACTACTTTTCTCGGTAAGACTTTAGCTGCGCCCCTGTTAATTAGCTCTATGACAGGGGGAAGTCGTGGAACTGAACGAATCAATTTGGCGTTGGCAGAGGCGGCAGCGCATTTGGGGCTGGCAATGGGGCTTGGTTCGCAGCGAGCCGCGCTTGCTGACGAGCGTTTGGCTTACACTTATCAAGTTCGGCGGGTTGCGCCCCACATTCCTTTGTTAGCTAATTTGGGGGCGGTTCAACTCAATTATCGGTTTGGGCTGGAGCAATGTCGGCGAGCGGTGGAGATGATTGAGGCTGATGCACTTATTCTTCACCTTAATCCGCTTCAGGAAGCAGTCCAACCTGAAGGAAACGTTAATTTCAAAGGGCTTTTGGCGCAAATAGAGAAGGTTTGTAGAGAATTGACGGTTCCCGTAATTATTAAGGAAGTTGGGAATGGAATTAGCGCCGATGATGCAATTCGCTTGCACAATATAGGCGTACAGATCATTGATGTCGCGGGTGCTGGCGGTACAAGCTGGAGTGAAGTTGAGCGATTTCGGCAGAATTCTCAGATTGGAATTGAGATTGCAAATGCTTTCGCTGACTGGGGCTTACCGACCAGCGAGGCTTTACGGCAGATTCACGCAGTTTTACCAAATATAACACTAATTGGCAGTGGCGGAATCAACTCTGGCGTGGATATAGCTAAAGCAATCGCACTCGGCGCAGATTTGGTCGGGACAGCGCGCGGCCTTTTGGCTGCTGCCGTGGACGAGCGCGGAGCCGTTGCCATCATTGAAGTTTTGCAAGCTCGCCTTACTGAGCTGCGAATTGCGATGTTTTGCGCGGGCTGTGCTAATTTGCAAAATCTACGAAATGTGAAATTGCAAGCTATTTAAGCCGCTTAAAAGAGAGGCAAAAGGGATTTAGATGATAAGTTTGCAAATATGTATCTCAACTATCTTTCTTTACACAATTTCAGAAACTATCTTCAATTAGATTTAGCCTTTGAAGATAGAATCACGCTCTTCTATGGGCCAAATGCTTCTGGCAAAACGAGTTTGCTGGAGGCTATTTTCTTCTTAGCCACGACTCGCTCGCCCCGCACGAGGAATGAACGGCTTTTAATTCGACAGGAAGCGCAAGGTGAGGCTGGTGAGTTGCCCTTTCTGCGGCTGGTGGCTGAAGTACAACAGGCTAGAGAAAAAGTGCAATTAGAAGCGCTTATTCAGGCCCGTGCCGATGAAAAAACTAATTCTAGTGCAAATTCGGCGCAGAAAACGCTCTTAATCAAAGGTAAAACTACTCGCGCCTTAGATTTTGTTGGCCAATTGCGCGTTGTTCTCTTTTCACCAACGGATATTATGCTCATTGATGGCCCCCCCAATGAGCGACGCAGGTATCTTGACCTTACACTTTCGCAAATAGACTCCCGTTATCTTCGCAATTTGGCCCGTTATCAGGAGCTACTCAAGCAAAGAAATAGTTTGTTACGGGCTTGGCGCGAGCAGCGTCGGCCCCAACGAGCGGTTGATAATGAATTGGCTTTTTGGGACAAGGAATTGGCAACTACGGCCAGTAACGTGCTGAATGAGCGGTTACGAGCGATTACAGACCTCAATCGGTTGGTGGCTCCTCTTTTTTGCACGATTATGGAGACAAATCAAGAGCTTAAAATTACTTATCAGCCAAGTTTCGCTTTCGATGCTTCTGTTACCAGTGCTAATTTGGCCCAAGAAATGCTCCAGAAATTGCAAAAGTTGCGGAGCGAGGAATTAAAACGAGGCTTAACGCTCATTGGGCCGCATCGAGATGATCTTTTTTTTACTTTGGAAGGGCAAAATTTAGGCTTTTATGGCTCGCGGGGGCAACAACGCAGTGCTACTTTGGCGCTCAAGCTGGGTGAGGCGACTTTGATGCAACAGCGGACAGGGGAAAAACCTGTTTTATTACTTGATGATCTATTGAGTGAGTTGGATAATCTACGGCGCGAACATATTTTACAGCTTCTTCAGCAGCAAAAACAACAAATTTTTCTTACAGCTACTGATTTAAGCGTTTTTACGGGAGCCTTTCTTCAGGATATTCAGCGCAAACGAGTCGAAATGGGGGAAATTTACCCTGGTTAGAAATATCTAGCCAAACAAGCAACGGCTATACTTCAGCAAGTTCAGCAACCGCCGTCGATTCCAATTATGAGGAGGGGTTCGGCGGACAGCCTTGAATCGCTAAATCAATGTCAGAATCTGGCTTAAACAGTCCCGTGGTCAGCGACCCAAAGAGGAAAACTGCGCTACAACCTTCTTCTTTGAGAATCTGAAGCGCCCGTTTGAGATTGGTTTGATAGATTTCGGGCAATTGACAAACTTCCATAGCCATTTATTCCTTAAAACAAGGCCCTGGCAAGCTTCTAAAACCTGCCAGGGCAGGGATTTTATCGTTAGACTTCCTCTTCTTCCGCTTGGTTTTCTTGCCCGCCAAAGCGTCCGTAAGTTTCGGTGAGGGAACGCAAACCTGTCGCAAGCTCAGGAGTGAGCAGGTTGGGGCCAAAGCGCCATGCCCAATTGCCCAAAGGCTTGCCAGGCCGATTCATATACCCTTCGCTCCCTAGCCGCAAAACATCTTGCAAGGGAATAAGCGCAAACTTAGCGATGGAGCCAAAGGCTAATCGGATTAAATCCCAACTAATATCAGTGCCATCGCGCCCAAGATAACGTTGGACAGCCTCGCGCTCATAGGCTGCAAGGCTTTCAAACCAGCCTAGAGTAGTGTTATTATCGTGGGTTCCGGTGTAGACAATGCAATTGGCATGCTGATAATTATGGGGAAGATAGGGGTTCCGCGCTGTATCCCCGAAGGCAAAGTGCAAAATCTTCATGCCAGGGAGATTGAACTGGTCACGCAACTCCTTTACGGCCTTTGTGATAAGGCCTAAATCCTCCGCAATCACGGGGAGATCGCCGAGCTTCTCCTGGACAAGCTGGAAGAAAGCTGCCCCTGGCCCTGGAACCCATTTCCCATTGACCGCCGTTTCTTCACTCGCAGGAATTTCCCAATAGGAGTTGAAGGCGAGGAAATGATCAATCCGTACAATATCTACTAGGTTGAAAGTCGCTTCCAGGCGAGATAACCACCAGGTAAAGCCATCTTTGGCCATCTTATCCCAGCGATAGATCGGGTTGCCCCAGCGCTGCCCTGTTTTGCTAAAGACATCAGGCGGAACCCCAGCGATGACTGTAGGTTTACCCTCATCGTCTAGCTTAAATAAGTCAGGGTTCACCCAGACATCCGCGCTATCGTAGGCTACGTAGATCGGTAAGTCGCCAATAATCTGGATTTTACGCTCGTTTGCGTAGGTCTTCAGTTGCTGCCACTGCGTGAAGAAGAGAAACTGCAAATACTTCTGCAACTCAATCGAGCCTGCCAGTTCCTTCTTCCATGTGTCAAGGGCTTTAGGCAGCCGCAGCTTGATGTTTCTATCCCACGTCGACCACGAAGCATCCTGGAACCGCTCCTTTAAGGCCATGAAGAGGGTATAGTCATCTAGCCAGGTCGCATTCGTGGTACAAAAGGCATTGAAGGCCTGCGTATAGTGGGGGAAATCCCCGCTCTTGAACCGCTCAAAGGATTGCCCTAAAAGCGGCATTTTGAAGGACGAGACCAGGTCAAAGTCGACTTTAGCGCTGGAGAAGGTGGGTAACATAGCCAATTCATTGGGGTCGAGCAGCCCGTCTTTGGCCAGCGAGTCTAAGCCGATCAGGAGGGGATTCCCCGCAAAGGCCGAGGGGCTTTGGTAGGGGGAGTTGCCATAGCCTGTGGGGCCCAGGGGGAGGATTTGCCAGAGGCTCTGCCCCGCTGCCGCCAGGAAATCTACAAACTCATAGGCTGCCGTGCCTAAATCCCCAATCCCCCACCGCCCTGGGAGCGAGGTCGGGTGCAAGAGAATCCCACTTGCACGTTTGACTTGTGAACTCATAGCATACCTTTCTTTGAGAGGGCAACGATTAATCGCAGGGCTGTGCCCTAGCCCCAGCGCAATTGATAACATTTTAAGCGGCACTTGTCAACTTCCAGGCTTGGCCGCTTGCTCCAGCGCCTTCTGGAAGACGGAAAAGGGTTGCGCGCCGACCAGGGGTACGCCATTGATCAGGAAAGTCGGCGTGCTACTAACCCCCACTGCTTGCGCTCGGGTGGTCTCGCCTTGCACCAGACTCGCGTATTTGCCGCTGTCTAGGCAACTGGCAAAGGCTTTCGGCTCTAGCTTCAATTCAGCCGCAAATGCCTTGAGCGTCTCTTTGCTGAAGTCTCGCTGATTCTCTGCGGCTAATCGCTTCACCAAGCGGTCATGATAGGGCCAGAAATTTTGCTGATCCGCAGCACATTCGCTGGCTTCGGCAGCCCATTGCGACTCCTCGCCGAGGAAGATAAAGTGCTGATAGCCGAGGCGCACAAGCCCCTTTTTGACATAGGCATTCTCAATCTCAGGGATCGTTGTAAGCGCGAAGCGCCCACAATAGGGGCATTGAAAGTCGCTAAACTCAACCATTGTAACGGGGGCCTTGGGGTC
>DCSM01000122.1:0-3233 GCA_002325605.1 Chloroflexaceae bacterium UBA1466 | reverse complement strand
ACTGCGCCGACAAGCATCGTTTGACTTTTCATGGTTTGGTCTTTCTAGCCTGGGACACAAGTGCAGTGGGCCAGGCTTAATTATGGTACAATAGGCCCAGAATTGAGCTTCTTAAAGGCTGGATGGCTGCGGAATCCCAGGCAAGCTGCCTGTGCTAGGCCTACGGAATCCCAGGCAAGCTGCCTGCTTTACACTACAAAGAGAGGAAAGCTATGGCCCCTCCTCAAGCCGAAATTGCTCTTATCATCCCTTCACTGGAGGGCCAGGTCGCGGCCCTTCAAGTCAGTATCTCACGGCAGACGCTGCTACCCCATGAGGTAGAAGTGGTTATAGATGTACAGCCTAATGGGCGGGCCCGCAATCAAGGCGTAGCGCATACGCGGGGAGGCTTTCTGGTCTTCGTGGATGATGATGCGATCCTGGGCCATGAGCATGTTTTAGCCAATCTGTTGGCCCCTTTACTGACCGACCCAACTATTGGTGTGACTGGAGCTTCCCGGCTTTTGCCCCTGGAGGCCTCGGCCTGGCAAAAGTGGGTCGCTAGGGAAGTCCCTCGGATCGAAAACCCTGTTGTCGAAACCCCTTTAGAAACAAACCCCGACCCCCCAACCTACTATTGTGAAGTCACGACGACCTGCTGTGCCATGCGCCGCGCAGTCTTTGAGCAGGCTGGCGGATTCAGTGAAACGCTCGTCCGAGGCGTAGACTCGGAGTTCTTTGTGCGCGTTAGACGGCTGGGCTATCGGCTGCTCCTCGTCCCCCAGACTTGGGCTTATCACCCTGCGCCCCCAAACTTAAAGGCCCTCCTCCGCAAACATTTTCTCTATGGCGCAGGCCATGCCCAAGAAGTCCGCGCTGACCCTTCCCGCGCTCGTGGGAATTATCTCCATTCCCCCTGGCACGCCGTTGGTTATCTTCTCTTCCGCACCGCAATCGCGCTGCCCAATGTCTTCTTACCCTACTCCTTTGCCGCTCCCCAATGGCGGTTAGGCTTTAAGCCGCTCAAGGCTTTGACCAGTTATGCCAGTGCTTTGGGCTACCTCTGGGGATGGTACACCATGCCGCATGGCCCGGCTAACTAAGCAGGTTTAAGCTCCGCTTAGGCAGGCTTGAATACTCAACAAGAAAGGCTAATCATGCGGATTGGATTAGACTTGCGCTATCTCAATGATCACTTTCCTGGGATTGGACGCTATGCCCTTAACCTGGCGCAAGCCCTGGTCGCTTACCCCCACACTTTCGTTTGTCTCTATAACCCCGAACCTTCCAATAACCGTTATCCCATCCACTCTTTGGCGGCGAATCAAAACGTCGAAATGGTTCCCGTAAACATTGCGCCGTTCTCGCTCCGTGAACAACTTGACCTCCCTCGCCTGGTTAGTCGCCTCCACCTTAGCCTTTTGCACTCTCCCTATTATATCAAACCTTACCGCAAATTGGCTTGCCCTTCAGTCGTTACGATTCACGATCTAATCGGGCATTTCTACCCCAAAACGCTCGCGCCTCGCGCTCGATATACCTTTCACTTCTTGGTCTGGCTGGCCATTCAGAGCGCAACGCATTTGATCGCGGTGTCAGAGAGTGGGGCCCATGATCTCCAGGCAGTTTACCATATATCTAAAGCTCGTGTTACGGTGACTCCCGAAGCTGCCGCGCCCCATTTCAGCCCTCAACCTCCAGCCGCTGTCGCCGCGCTGCGCTCCCGCCTTAAACTGCCGCAGCGGTATCTCTTAACGGTGGGGTCGAACAAACCCCATAAGAATCGAGAGCATTTGATTCTAGCATGGAGTCAGATTGAAGCCCAATATCAAGGGGTTCAACTAATCATCGCTGGCCACTATGATCCCCAATATCCGCAAGCGCAGAAGCTGGTTGAAGAGTTAGATCTAAGCGCTAGAGTACGGTTTATCAATAACGTTACTGAGGCCGACTTGCCTACGCTCTATACGGGTGCTGAAGCGTTTATCTTTCCCTCACTCTACGAAGGATTTGGGTTGCCAGTCTTGGAGGCCATGGCCTGTGGTACGCCCGTGATCTGCTCCCAGACGAGTAGTTTGCCCGAAGTCGCTGGGGACGCGGCTTTACTGGTCGAGCCCCATGATCTTCCAGGTTTAGAAGCCGAAATGCAAGCCCTTCTCAACGACCCTTCGCGTCGCCAACACCTCCGCAAATTGGGGTTGCAACGCGCTCAGACTTTCACTTGGCAAAGGACTGCCGAGTTGACAATGCGGGCTTATAAACTCGCGTACAATGGAAGATAAACCCCTAATGTTGACTAGCCTAGTTCTCCACCTTACTGCCCCTCGCGCTCCGCAAGGGGCAACCTTTTTGACCCTTCCCGCCAGCTTGGGCCGGGTTAGTCAGGCCATCTTCTTTGACCTGCTGCCCCCTCAGTTAGCCCAAACTTTGCACGATGATCATGGCCTAAAGCCTTACACCGTTTCCAACCTAATCATCGGGCAACGGGCTAGAGGAGAAGTACAAATTAAGCCAGAATCAAGCGGTTGGTTAAGGTTTACAGGCTTAAATGCTGCGGTCAGTGAGGCGCTTATAGCTATCGCCGCTCAACCGCCTAAGCAGGTCGAAATCCTGGGGCAAAAGTTTACGGTCAGCGGGGCTACCTTGACCACAACAGAGCATCCCTGGGCCGCGCATTGCACTTTTGAAAGCTTCGCTGCAAACTATCTTCAACCAGCTAAGTCGCCTGCGCGGCAGGTCAAACTAAACTTTGTTTCACCCACGACCTTCCGCCATGCTAATCGCTTTGAGCCGTTCCCTTTACCCCATTTTGTCTTTGGCAGTCTGCTCGACCATTGGCAAACCTTTGCACCATTTGCCTTGCATTATGACCGTACTTTTGCAGAGTTTCAGATCGGCGTAACTAATTTTGAACTCCGCTCGCGCAGTTTACCTTATAAGGCCGGCGGGCATATTATGGCCTTTACTGGGCATTCAACTTTCACAGCATTGAATGATGACCCATATTATACTGCACTTTTGAATTTGTTAGCGGCATTCGCTTTTTATGCAGGAGTTGGCTATCAAACCACTAGCGGCTTAGGGCAAGTTAAACCTGAAGTTTAATGTTCTCTGGCTCAAAATTAAACGTTGATCTGGGGGGAAGCCGTGCGCCCCCCAGGGCTTTCGCCCTGGGGGGCGCACATTTACCAAAAAGCCTTGTTAGACCAAGCTAAAGGCTGAGTCGGGGGTCACATAAAGGCTGGGTCGGGGGC
>DCSM01000018.1 GCA_002325605.1 Chloroflexaceae bacterium UBA1466 | reverse complement strand
CATGGATTACGAAGAAGCTTTCTATCTAGCACAAGCCGACGAAGGTCTGAAGGTTGAGGATTTGGGTACTTATCTCCGCGTGCAGTATTGTGAACACCCTACACATATCTATCGCATCCTCCAGCCAGGCGAAGAAGTAAGCCCTTATACCCCTCAGATCGAACATAGTGGGAAAGTTTATCGGCTGGCTTGGACGCAGGATGACAAATGGTAAGCTCCTTTAGCCAGCAACGGTGGAAAACGAAGCATCAGCCTGCGCGGGCTGATGCTTTCGCATTAGAAAGGTTTACAATGCAGCGAATCTCTGTAGCTCTTCTCGCCATCCTCCTCATCTCCTTGAGTAGTTGCGGAGGTCAGTCTAAGCCTTCCCTCACTCCCTCTCCTAAAACCCCAAAAGAAGGGGGAACTTTACTAATCTTTGCAGCGGCTTCTCTCACCGAGTCTTTTCAGGAGATCGGTAAAGCATTCACTAAAGCTAACCCTGGGGTAGAAGTAACCTTCAATTTTGCGGGAGCGAATCAATTGGCCCAGCAGATCACCCAGGGCGCACCTGCGGACATCTTTGCTTCGGCCAACCAGAAGCAAATGAACGTGGTCATTGAGAGCGGGCAAGTTGTGAGCGGGACGGCCAAGGTCTTCGCCCACAATCGGCTGATCATCGTTACTTCCAAAAACAACCCACTGGTAAGCAAAGATCTAAAGGGTTTAGCCAAGCCTGGTACAAAGGTTGTCTTAGGCGCAAAGGAAGTTCCCTTCGGGCAGTATGCGCTAGATTTTCTGGCCAAGGCCGCGAAGGATAAGCAATTTGGCAAACCTTATGAAGCGGCTGTCCTGAAAAATGTTGTTTCCTACGAGAATACGGTCAAAGGGGCTTTGACGAAAGTAATGCTCGGCGAAGCTGATGCTGGGATTGTCTACGCTTCTGACCTTACCCCTGAAGCAACAGCGAAAGTTGAGAAAATCGCTATTCCGACTAGCTTGAATGTTATTGCAACTTATCCTATTGCGGTACTTAAAGGGAGCCAACAGACCGAAAGCGCGCAAAGGTTTGTAGATTTCGTGCTTTCCCCTGAAGGTCAAGCGATTTTGACCAAATATGGCTTTGCTGCAAAGTAACTTAATCTTAGCTTGATCTCTTCTTATCTCAATGCAAACAACCTTGCCCCAGCAAATTGTACCAAGATTAGCGCTTTGGCAGAAGCATGGTAGCACCCTCACTTTAATTGTGCTGGCCTTACCGATGCTCTGCTTTGTTTTCCTCCCTTTACTGGCCTTATTGCTTAGGGCATCGTCGACCATGCTGCTCAAAAACCTGGGAAATAGTGCCGTTGGGCAAGCGGTTGGCCTAAGTTTGCTGACGACCTTTATCACCACGCTGCTGGCCCTCCTGTTTGGTACGCCGCTCGCCTATCTCCTCGCCCGCCGCCGCTTTTGTGGGCATACGCTTGTAGACACGCTGCTTGATCTGCCGATGGTGCTACCGCCCGCGGTGGCGGGGATCGCGCTGTTGATGGCTTTTGGGCGACGGGGCTTGCTCGGCCCCTACTTGACTTACGCAGGTTTGGAGATCGCTTTCAGTCAAGCTGCCGTCGTGATGGCCCAGCTTTTTGTAGCTGCGCCCTTCTATGTCAAGTCGGCGACAATGGGGTTTGCCCAAGTCAATCGTGAGATCGAACAAGCTGCCGCTTTAGATGGCGCAACACCGTGGAGGATTTTTCGCCTGATCACGCTGCCACTGGCTGGGCCCGCGCTCTTTGGGGGAGCCGTAATGACTTGGGCCCGCGCTTTGGGCGAATTTGGGGCCACGATCATCTTTGCAGGCAATTTCCCAGGCCGCACCCAGACGATGCCTCTCGCCATTTACATTGGGTTTGAACTGGAACTCAACGTCGCTTTGACCTTAGCGGTCATTTTGCTAGGCTTTTCATTTGGGGTTTTAGGCGTGGTAAAGGGGGTTTTGCGAAGAGAGTTTGTGGAGCTTTAGGTTTTCTTGATTAAATTACGAGGAAAAGATGGAACTAAGTGTACGCAATCAACTGACGGGTACGGTGGAATCGATTAAAGAAGGCGGGGTCATGGCAGAAGTCGTGGTGAAACTGGATGGTGGCCAAGAAATTGTTTCAGTAATCACGGTTTCTTCAGTTCAGCGCCTGGGACTTGTGGTGGGGAAGAAAGTCACTGCGTTGGTAAAATCTACTGAAGTTGTGTTAGCGACGAGCTAACCTTCCAAAAATTTAGGCCCAAGCAAGCATGCCAGGAGCTAATTAGCCCCTGGCTGCTGCTTTTTAAGGCAATCATTGCCTTAAAGCACCTTTATTTACGCTGCAAGAGTTGTTGTTGGGCGCAAAAACTGATTAACGGTTGCACAAATTTGATATAAACCACATCCCTGTGAGTTACAATCATCTTTGAAAAGATAACCGTCGGCCCCTAGCGCAATTGCTCGTTCAACTGTACTAAGATAATCACAACGGGTAAGCATGATCACAGGGATATTTGCGGTAGAACGGCCACACTTTAGGCGCGTCAACACTTGAAACCCATCCAAAATTGGTAAGTTAATGTCGAGCAGAATAAGGTGGGGAGGATTCATACACGCCTGTTGCCAACCTTCGTCACCATCAGTTGCGACCCGGACTTCATAGCCTTCGCGCTGGAGGGAAAGGCGAAATGCCAATGCCTGGCTGCGGCTATCTTCAATTAAGAGAATGGTCCTTTGCTCATCCATACGACAACCTGCTACTTTCTACGTGATCAACAGTGATCACTACTGAAATTCCTGCTTCATCCTGCCCTGCCGTCTGCGGTGACGGTCTTACACACAGTCCACAGGCGTATTTTACGTCCCGACGTAGCCACTACCGAGGACGACCAGTTCAGGACTGGTAGCCTGGATAAGCGATTGGGTTGCGCTCGCCGATCCTCTTACCATCTTGCAGCCACCCACCCCGTGGGGTGGGACTTATCTTTGCGATAAACTCTTTGCGGCAATTTTGCCACCCCAAGCTCCAATTTTGAGGTTTTAAGCCTCTGTTAAGGCTTTCTAACCAGGGTGGATTAGAATAATTATACATCTTTTTAATAAACTTTGCTACCAGGAAGTTACTGAGTTATGGGGCAGAAAAACCTTAGTTGCGAGGCAAAAAGCTGAACAAAGAAATAATTTTCCGAACCACCTAATTTTAACTTTGCTCTCTTGTGGTATAATAAGCAAAAATGCGCTTTAGTCTTTGGGGACTAGCTTCAACTTCAGCATCCTTCCCCGAAGCCTTAAACTTCCATTTACTTGCTTTCAATGAAAGGATCATCGTAACGATGGTAAAAGACAACCAACAAGCACAATCTCCCTCACAGGCTGGGCTGGTTGCCAACGATTTCAAGCCCTGGGCCATGCCGGTTGCCGCCGTTTTGCAAGATCTAAAGAGCGACGAAACGGCTGGTCTAAGCCAAGAAGAAGCCCGCCGTCGCCTTACTGAGCTTGGGCCCAACGAGATTCCTGAACCAGCCGCCGACCCACTTTGGCGGCGTTACATTGCCCAATTGACAGGCGATGCCGTGGTAAAGTTGCTCCTCGTCGGCTCCGCCGTAAGCCTTTTGCTGCATGATTATCTCGAAGGGATTGCCATTTTCCTGATGCTCAACATCATGGCAGGTTTTGGGCTGTGGCAGGAAGGCAAAGCTACCGACGCAGCCAAATCGCTCCGCAAACTTGACAATCCGCTCAAATTTGTCTTTCGGGATGGCAAGCGCCTTGAGGTCGCCATCGGCGAAATTGTACCTGGCGACCTGGTCTATTTGCCCACGGGAGCCATTTCTCCCGCTGATGGGCGCGTTTGTGCCGCCGTAAATGCTGAAAAAGACACCAGTAAACTCACGGGCGAATCGCTTTCGGTTGCTGTCGAAACCAAACCGCTGAATCCCGAAATCGTGATCAACGAACAAACGAATATGATTCATCGGGGTGATGTGGTTTTAAGCGGCAATGTTACCTTCGTTGTAACCAAAACTGGTTCTCAAACTGAAATCGGTAAAATCGCTACTCAACTTGCGGCCAGCGATCAAAACCGAACCCCGCTCGACGAACAATTAGATCAATTAGGGGATAACTTAACCAAGATTTTCATCTGGATCGCAACACTCGTGATTGGTTTGGGGCTTTTACGCGAATTTTTCACGACCCCCGACCAAGTAACCTTTCTGGAGCTTAAAGAAGCCTTCATTAGCGCGGTAGCCCTCATTATTGCTGCCATTCCCGAAGGTTTGCCCGCTGTTATGACCATTACCTTGGCGATTGCCACGGGCATGATGGTCAAGAAAAACGCGCTGATTCGCCGCCCTAAAGCGGTGGAAGGCGGCGGTAGCATGAATGTCTTACTTACCGATAAGACAGGGACGCTGACCGCGAACAAAATGGAAGTCACGCATCTCTTTCTCAATGGCAAGATCATCGAGGTTGGCGCTGTTGATTCCTTCGCCTCTCATCAAAACGCGATTGAACGGGCGGCCCGTGTTGCTCGCCTTTGTAACAACAGTTCCAGTGCAACTGAAACCGCTTTAACCGAGTGGGTTCAAAAGCTTGAGCTTGCTTGGCTTGATGAAACGGAGCTTCCTCGCGTGCTTGAGCATGAGTTTAATCAAACGCTCAAGCGGATGACCACGATTCATACGAGGTTAGAGAGCGAATATATCGTTTTGACCAAAGGTGCGCCAGAGCGAATCATCGATTTATGCGATAAGATTCATTCTCAAAACGAGGCAGTGCCGCTCACCGAGCAACATAAACAAGCGATTCAGGCCGCGATTGCCAGTTTGGCGAGCCAGGGCTTGCGGGTTTTAGCGTTAGCCGAGCGAGTCTTGCACGAGAATCCCAATAACATTGCGCGTTCGGCAGCTGAAACGAACTTAACCTTTGTTGGGCTGGTCGGGATTATGGATCCGCCCCGCGATGATGTCAAGCCCGCTGTGGTCAAATTGGCGACGGCAGGCATCCGCACAGTTATGGTAACGGGTGACAATCCCCTTACCGCCTACCAAATCGCTCGCATGGTCGGCATTATTCCCCAAGATTTGCCCTTCGAAGCTGCTGTGATCACGGGGGAGGACTTAACCGAATTAGAAAATCCGCCTCCTGCGCTTTTGGAAAGACTCCACAAAGTGCGGGTTTTCGCTAGAGTAACACCTGAACACAAAGCGCAAATTGTTAAGGTGATGCGAAAAGCGGGCTTTATCGTCGGGATGACGGGCGACGGAGTCAATGACGCGATTGCGATCAAAGAGAGCGATATTGGGTTTGCGATGGGGAATGGCACTGATGTGGCCCGCGAAACTTCAGATGTCGTCTTGATGGATAGTCGGTTTGGCACGATTCCTATCGCTGTCGAGGAGGGCCGCAACGTTCTCTATCGAATTCGCCTCTATCTTTCCTATATCCTCTCAGGAAATGGCTGTCAAGTCGGGGCGTTTATCGTTGCATACGTTATAGGCATACCGATTCCGCTCACAGCCCTCGTTTTGTTGGTGATCAACTTCGCCACCGATAGTTTTCCTGCTTTGGCCATGTCTTTTGAGCCAGGCGAAGAAGACGTGATGACTAAACTGCCGCGCAAACGGGAAGACCCATTTATCACCAAGACGATGTGGATTCACATTGCGGTGCAAACCGTTGTAGCGACCATTGCGATTATGGGTGTTTACTACTATCTCCTCGAAATCCTCAAAGAAGACCTAGCGGTGGCTCGTTCTGCGGCTTTTATGACTTATATCAGTCAGAAATTGCTGCGGGCTTTCACAGCGCGTTCCCAAACTCACAATATTTGGGAGATTGGGCTACTGCAAAACAAGTATACCCTTGGGGCCGTAGCGATTAGCTTGGCAATTGCCCTCTTTTTCGTCTATGTCCCTGTTGTGAATGAGGCAATTAACATCACAACTTTGCCTTTGAAGTTTCTTGGGCTTGCGGCAATTGCAGGTTTATTCCCTCCAATTGCGGAAGAAATAACCAAACTCTTTCTGCGCCGTGGTCAGGCAGGAAGTGGCGGCGCTTCGCGTTCGCTTGAAGCCGCGATATAGATGCCCACCATTAAGCAGAAAAAGCCTGCTAATTGCAAGGGCACAAATTCTTCGCCAAAGCACCAGCGGGCCAAAAGTGTTGCGCCAATCGGTTCGCCTAAAATGGCGATTGCTACAAAAGTAGCTGAAAGATAGCGCAAGGCCCAGTTGAATGCGGTGTGCCCCAAAAGTTGCGGGCCAAGGGCTAAAGCGAAAAGCAGCAAGTAACCAAAAGGCGGGTGACCGAAGATCGGTTGCCCGCTTAAAATTACCCAAAACAAGAGGATTAAAGCGGCGCTGGTGTAAGCTAACCAGATATAAGCGATTAAAGAGAGCCGCGAGCGAAGGCTGCGCGTCAATAAGAGGTTGCTGGAGGCTGCTAAAGCGCCTAAAAGTGCAAGCCCATCGCCGATGAGTGGCATTTGACCATAAGCAGAACTGCCAGTATCACTAAAACTAATCAATATGCTTCCGCCCACCGTAAGGAAAATCCCGATTCCAAGGGAACGGTTAATTTTTTCGCGCAGAAAGAAGAATGAACCAAGACTTACCCATAAAGGATTTGTGGCAACTAAAGCAGCACTACTGGCAACTGAAGTGTATTCCAAAGAGGTTATCCAAAGCGCAAAATGCAAAGCTAGAAAGAATCCTGCTGCTAAAGCACCTAACAGATCACGCGGCGGCAACTTTTTGATCTCATTTCTAGCGCGAAACCAAGCGATTGGCGAGATAATTAGAGCCGCAAGGCAAAGTCGCCCTGCCGCAATCATTGCGGAGGAAACAGCTAATTGCTGCGCTAACCGAATCAAAATGGAAGCCGTAGAGACTGTCAAAACACCAAGGAAGAGAACGAGATAAGGAAAAAAACGTTTCATATTGGGGATATTGAGCAGTATTAGGTGTTTGAAGAGGAAAATTGTTGTTTGGGTTTATCGTTTGGAAGACTACCCTGGCCCAAATAGGCTTCGATCACTCGCGGATTATGACGAATTTCAGCAGCTGTGCCTTCGGCAATTTTTGAGCCACTATCTAAAACCGTGATTTGCTCTGAGATACTCATCACAAGTTGCATATCATGTTCAATCAAAACAATAGTTACGCCCAGTTCAGCGCGAAGTCGCTGAATAAGTTGCGTCGCTTCGGTAGTTTCTTGCGGATTCATCCCCGCTGTTGGCTCATCTAACAAAAGCAGTTTTGGCCTGGAAGCCATCGCTCGTGCAATTTCGAGCCGTCTTTGGTCGCCATAAGGCAAATTTTTGGCCAAATTGCCATGTTTTGCTTCAAGCCCCACAAAGGCTAAAAGTTCTTGGGCCCGTTCACGGGCTTGCCGCTCTTCACGCAACATCGCTTTAGTTCGTAAGATTATCTGCCAAAGCGGGATTTTTAAGCGGGGATGCATTCCAACTAAGACATTTTCTAAGACCGTCATATTGTTAAATAGTCGAATGTTTTGAAAAGTGCGTGAGATTCCTCTTTTAGCAATCTGGTCAGGGCGCAAATTGCGTAACGGACGGCCCGCAAAAGTAATATTTCCTTGTTCTGGTTTGTAAATTCCTGTCAACAAGTTGAAAAACGTCGTTTTGCCTGCGCCATTTGGCCCAATAACGCTCACAATCTTTCCGCGTTCAACCTGAAACGTTACATTATTCACCGCAGTAAGGCCACCAAAGAGCTTCGTAAGGTTCATTGCTTCAAGAAGCATCGTTTTATTCCCTGATTTTCGTGCTTTTCGCGCCCCGAAAGCTATTTCTCGTGCAATTCTTTTTGCCGCCGATCTTCGGGCAAAATGCCTTCAGAGCGAAAAATCGTCATCAGAATCAATAATAAACCAAAAATCATGCGCTGATAACGCGTGGGATCAATATAGGGGGGGAGATTCAATTGCCCAAGTTCCATTGCAACTCGGGGTAAAAGTTGTAGATTGAGGAGCGTAACTAGCGTTGCGCCCAAGATTACTCCAGGAATACTGCCCATTCCACCCAGAATAACCATTGAAAGAATGCTGATCGAGCGAATAAGATCAAAAGTTGGAGGGTTTATAAAGAGTTGTTTGGCCGCAAAAAGCATTCCCATCACGCTGGCAAACGAAGCTCCAACGGCAAAAGCTAAGAGCTTCATCTTCACAAGCGGTACGCCCATAGCGATTGCTGCTGTTTCATCTTCCCGAATAGCAGTCCAAGCTCGACCAATGCGCGAATCATTCAGATGTCGCACGACTACAAGTGTAATCCCAACCATTATAAGGACAAGAAAGTAAAAATAAAGCTGATACAGCTGGCTTTCGCTTAGATTCCAGCCGAGAGCTTGAAAAAAAGGTGCGAAAAAGAGCGGAGGTCGCCCAATAGATTTGATTCCTTGCGCTCCATTTGTGATATTGATAGGGCGGTCAAGGTTTGTGGCCAAAACGCGAATAACCTCACCAAAGCCCAAAGTTACAATCGCTAAGTAGTCGCCGCGCAGCCGCAAGACGGGCAAGCCGAGCAAAACGCCCATTGCCGCGCCCACAATGAGCGCAAAAGGGATAAAAAGGAAAAACCAAAGGGGCGCGAGCGGAAAATGGCTGCTCCAGGCGGGCCAAATTTGCCCCGCTTGCGGCGTACTGAAAATTGCCCAAAGATAAGCCCCAACAGCGTAAAAAGCCACGTAACCCAGGTCAAGCAGGCCCGCAAACCCAACAACTACATTCAGCCCCAGAGCTAAAACAACAAAAATCCCAATAAAGGTGGCAACATCTATGTAAAAGGGATTAAGTGTGCCAAAAAAGGGCAGCGCAAGCCCTAAAATTAAGCTAGATATTAGCAATTTATAGCTTTTTGCTAAGGCTGACTTATGAAGAATAAGGATTGTGCCAAGAAAAAGAACGAAGATAAGATCAGTTGCGAGGTTGGTTCGGGGATAGCGGAGCAGAAGAGTGGTGGTTAGCAGCGCATAGGCCGTGACCAAAAAATAGGCTACTGGGTCACTTTTCAAGAACTTTTGCCAAGTTGCCATAGTTCCTCAAACTTTCTGAGCGACGGTTTCGCCGAGCAGACCAGCAGGTCGGAAGATCAAAATTAGGATAAGAATACTGAAAGCGGTGATGTCAGCATAATTTGCTCCTGCAAACTCCCCATTTGTGAAGAGTGAGAGATAGGATGCGACAAAGGCTTCCAAAAAACCAAGCAGAATGCCCCCGACCATCGCCCCCGTGATATTGCCAATCCCGCCCAGCACTGCCGCCGTAAACGCCTTTAAGCCATTAAGAAACCCAATGTAAGGGTCAATTGTTCCAACTCGAATGCCAAAAAGCACACCTGCTGCACCGCCTAAAGCCCCGCCAATCAAGAAGGTCAGCGAAATAATTTGATTGACATTGACCCCCATTAAGCTGGCTGTATGACGATCTTCGGCCACCGCCCGAATTGCTTTGCCTAATTTAGTTGCACTGACGAGATAATTCAAGCCAATTAGCATTATCATTGCGGCAATGATGAAATTCAATGAGCGACTATCAATGCTCATTACTGCTTGACGGCCATCAGGAATTATGAATTTAGCGATTTGCCAGGGTTTACCCATATCAGGTGTACGATAACTCGTGTTAAAACCTAAGCCCGTAGCGGTAACGATCATTCGCATAAGGTCTTGCAACAAAAGGGAAACCCCCAAAGCTGAAATAAGCGGGACAAGACGCGGTGCATTCCGCAGGCGACGATAAGCGATTCTTTCCGTGAGGAGGGCCAGACTTCCACTGACAAACATTCCCAACAAGAGTGAAATGATAAGAAAGGGGATGGCCGGAAAACCTTTCAAAAACCCAAAGTGATTAAGAATAGATGCGAAACCTGCGCCCGTAAACGCGCCAACCATAAATATTTCACCGTGGGCAAAATTGATAAACTCTAAAACCCCATAAACCATTGTGTAGCCTAGCGCAATTGTGGCAAAAAGAAAGCCTCTCACAAGACCATCAATGATTACTTGGGGTAAAATAACGAGGACGTTATTAAGTAAGTCAATTTCGGTGTGGCTGCCGCGCAAAATTAGGGCTAAGAAAATCACAATGAAGCTTAAAAAAAGGATTGAGCAGAGAATAAAGAGGATAATTTGAAGAATTGGCTTAAAAATGTTTTGCAGCGTGAAGCCTAGAGTCCGTCGAGCCAATGATGCTTCTGAATCAGAGATATTATTAACATTCATAAGATTCTATTTAGCCAAACAGCAACCAGAAGCGTTAAAAAACGACTGGTTGCTGTTCAATCCTCAACAATTCAGGTGTTTCCTACTTATTTCGGGGGAGCGATCTTGAGTTCCGTTGCCAGTTCATTCTTATCCCAATCCTTGGCATCCACTTTTAACACATAGTAGGTTGCCTCTTTGGGATCACCCTTTGCCCCAAACTCATAATCACCTGTAATGCCATTGTAAATAGGTAAAGTCCTCATGGCTGCCAAAACCTGTTTTGGCGTAGGTTTTTTGTTGCCCGCATCTTCGGCGGCTTTGGTGATTGCCGCGAGGCACAGCCCCGCTGCGTCGTAGCCCTGCGCCGAGAAGGGAGGCGCACTTTCCTTGTTCGCCTTTTTGTAGGCATCCATAAACTTCGCCGCCTTAGGGAAGCGGCTGACTGGGCCAGCTACGGTGGTGTAATGCATCCCTGCAACTGCTTCGCTGCCCAACTTGAGAAGGTCGGCGGAGTCGAGGCCATCAGGGCCCATAAATTCGGCTTTGAGACCACGTTCACGGGCTTGGAGGAAGAGGGGCCCAGCTTGGCTATAAATACCACCAAAGTAGATAAGGTCGGGGTTTAGGGCTTGAATCGGCGTAAGGATAGAATCGAAAACCGATTTTTCCTCAGTCCCTTCAAAGCCCAACACCTTCAGACCATTTTTCAAGGCACTTTTGCGGAAAACTTCGGCAATGCCTTGGCCATAATCGGTCTTATCGTGGATAATATAGACCGTTTTGACTTTCAAGGTCTCGCGGGCAAACTTTTCGCCTACTGCACCTTGCACATCATCCCGCCCAACAATGCGATAAGCATTTTCAAAGTCTTCGGTGATTTTGGGATTGGTGTTGGCCGGTGAAACCATCAACAAATCACTACTTTTGTAGGTTGGCAAAGCGGCTAAAGCTACGCCAGAGTTATAGTGCCCATCAACACAAAGAATATCGGGGTCAGAAACGATATTATTCGCATTGGCAGAGCCTTTTTCAGGCTGGGCCTCATCATCAAAGGGGACTAACTCAACGCTAAAGCCTAAATCTTTGAGGGGTTGCGAAAGTTCCGCTACGCCTAACTCAGCTCCATTTTTGATTCCTGTGCCCAAAGCAGCCTGGGGGCCCGAAAGAGGACATTGGGAAGCAATTTTGATCGTCCCTTTGGTTGCTCCTGATCCCGATTTTTTTGTCGCTTCAGGCTCTTTTGTACCTGCTGGCTCAGTGGTTTCATCAGCTTCAGGTTTGGC
>DCSM01000105.1 GCA_002325605.1 Chloroflexaceae bacterium UBA1466 | reverse complement strand
ATCTGGCGTGATCTGATATTGATCAAGCACCCATTCCAAAGCTGACCGATGGCCCAATTGATATTCAAAAGCACTGGCGGGAAGCCCTTTCAAGGTCAAACAGCGATTGACGATGATGGCATCTTTCGCTTTGGTCAGCTTCATCTTCTCAACACGCCAAGTCCAGGGAACCTGCTTATTTTCAACCCATTCCAAAGGATATTCTTCCACCGTTTCATAGTTCAAATGCAGATCAGCCAGCTTTTGGCCAATATCGACCAGCGTCAAAAAGGTTTGGCGATCTCCGACCAAAGGCAGACGCGGCAATTCGCGCTTGAGATTTTCCTTATAACGTTCGCGGTAAAGGGGATGCTGCAAAAGCGCGTAAACATAGAAGAAAATCGCTTTTTTAGCTGAATCGATCTGGAGACCGTTGCCTTCGGCAAGCTCAGGCCACGGCCAGGCGCTGGTTTCGGCAAGCTCAACCAGCGGGTCTGGGCCATACTTAGCTTCAAACTGTTTGACGGCCCAATCCGTGATGTTTTCCTGGCGCTTACGGCCATCTTCGGCGTAGGTGTAGAAGGGAAAACATTGGGTTGCTTCAATAATTCCTAGATCCACCATTTTTGAAGTTATCAAACATGATGGTTTTTTCTTACTCCCAATACCATTTACGCAAATGATCAGATTCTCTGTTTCGCTGGCGGGCGTGGGGAAAATGTTTGGAAACTGATAAACTCGCTCGGCCATAAAGCGGTCAAAGTAAAGATATTGCTTACAAAAGGGCCGATAGAGTGCTGACCTAACCTTTTCAGTATCAAAATCTATCAGAATACCTCGCGCAAGATAATTTTTTAATCCTTCGCTCCATTTCAACTTTGTATCATCATAAGAGACAAAAGCATCAACTTGGGCATCCTTCTGACTGCGTTGTTGCCAACGATCAACCTCTGCATTGTAGGCTGCGCTGAAGCACTGAATGTTAGCGATTAGTGAGGTTTCATTGAAATTATAAGCCCAATTATCACGGCTTGTTGCTACCCCGCGCCCGTAACTTTTGAAAATAGTTTCTCCTGTGCTGCTCTTCCTGGCTTTAGCTTCTTTCGTACCCATCGGGATGAAGGTATCAAATTCAGCGTGTAAGCCTTCAGTGAGCCAAACGTCCTTCGCATTTGGGTGCAATTCTTGCCAAGCTATCTGACACACAGCGCCTTTTTCTGCAAGAAACGCATATTTTTCTTCTTTATCCCAGATTTCAGGTAGACGAAAATAGCGAAGAAACCGTGCAGGATTACTCCGATTGCGAATAGCAATTGTAATGCCGACCCCCACCTGAATGCCAAATACGTTGTGCTTTGTGCCCGATAGTTTAGGATTTTGGCGCACATTGCCGTGGAGATCAAGATGATAGATTTGGGTAAAATCTTGCAAAAGATGCTTCCGCATGCCATCAAAAGCAATTTGATCAACAAATGAATTATTACTTACAAAGCAAATGATGCCATCCCGACCATCCAAACGGTCTATGGCCCAGCGAAAGAATTTTACGTAGGCATCACTAAGCGCGTTTTTGTTGCTTGCCCGCGAATCTTTCGCATAAGTTTCGCGGACACGGCGATCAATCACAGCATATTTACGGTTTTTGTTGTTGTCATTTTCATTTTGCTGCCCCACGTTATACGGCGGGTTGCCAATAATTACCATAAGCGGGGCAGGTTCTGTTTGCCCCCGCTCATCATGCACTTCAGAAGAATTTAAGGTGTCAACTAATCTAAGCCCAGGATAGGCAAGGTACTGTTTCATTCGTTCAAAATAGCAATATTCGATATTCAAGGTGGCGATATAGTAGGATAAGAGTAAGACCTCGTTGCAAAAGATTTCGTTTTCATATTTGCGCTGGAGATCTTTACGCGAAAGGCGGTTGAGCAAATTGAGAATGAAGTTGCCTGTCCCGACGCAGGGGTCAAGAATTTGCACCGTGGGTGCGGCCAGGGTCAGGTTAAACTCGTGCTGTAAAATCGTTTCCACGCTGTTCCACATAAAGTCGACAATTGGTTGCGGCGTATAGATGATGCCGTGGGTATCCGCCTGTTTAACAGAGAAGCCTTGAAAGAACCGCTCGTAAACCACATTCAGAAAAGGTTGTTTGGCGCTAAAGTCTTCAATCCGTTTGGCATTATCCTCCAGAGTCTGATAGATTTGCTTGAGATCGCCGAGGAAGTCACTGCGCTTAAAGGTGCGGTTCGTCAGCGTTTCAATGACTTTTTCAATTTCAGCGGCGATGACATTGCGGCGCACGAAATCAGCATTGTCAAACACGGTGCGAAAGAGCCTTTCGGTAAGGAGATGTTGCACCAGCATCTCGGCAACGACTTCACGGCTGGTCTCTTTGTGCAAAGCCTGTTGGCAAAGGGTCTGAAACTTCTGGAACGCTGTGTTGAAAGCAACGTTTTGCTTGAATTCCGCGTCAATCCGGTGGATTAAACCTTGCGCTAAAAGGGGAATCCGCGCTTGAAACTCGCGCACCGCCGCTTGAAATTTCTGAAGATCCGCGCCTGTGTACGTGAAAAAGCGGGAAAGCAAGGCCGCTAATTGCTCTTTGTGGCGCAGATCATATTTGTCAATGTGCTTCCCATCTTGATAAAGAACCCCATACGCACTATTTTCAAAAATCGTATTGAAAGTGGGATAGCCAACCGCGATTTTCTGCGTTATCTCAATCTCAAGCGGTAAGTGAGCTTGCCGAACTTCTTTGGGGTCTTTAGCTTCCCAATAACCACGCGGAATGCGGAGGTTATCGAGCAAAACCCCATCGGGGCGGGCGCGATTGGCAAGCGTTTGCTCTAAAAGCAACGGCCAAGCGATGTTCTTGGATACATTTTCCAATAAAGTGACGAAGGCTTGGCGGATCGCCAGTTCGTTGGTAACGCCCAGTTTCCGATAACCAGCCAGTTTCGCATAATAATTTTGAATTTCTGGGGCAGCGGGCGAAAGCGTGAAGGCGGCCATGAAAGACTCCTTTTATTCCTAAAGAGCTGGCTTCTGCGGAGGATGATAACACAAGGCTGGAGCGCTCTCACCTAAAGGTTTGTAGGCTAAGAAGGCACAAAGACCTTTAGAGTTTTAGAAACCCTAAAGGTCTGCTTTTTATCCTTTTGTTCCCTCCGCCCGCAGGAGGCTTCGCGCAGCGAAGAGGCAACCAAAAAGACCTTGAGCCTTAACCCGCAGAATCTTGACTGTTTTCATCACACTTTTCGTTCCAGGGGAGCATAATCTCCACCACCGTGCCCTGATCTAAGCGACTATGCACCGAAATGCGGCCCGCGTGTTGCTCAACGATCTGTTTGGTCAAGTACAAGCCCAACCCTGTGCCAGTTTCCTTTTCGGAGAAAAAGGGGTCAAAAATATGGGTGAGTTGGCGCGAATTCAGCCCAACTCCCGTGTCGCGGATTGTGATTTGACAGCGGCGACTCTCGGCCTGCCAGCTAGTCGTAAGCTCAATTGTTCCTCCTTTGGGCATTGAATCTTGAGCATTGAGCAAGATATTGAGCAAAACTTGGCGCAAAGCATCAGTTTGGCCATAGATTTTGGGCAGGTTTCGGTCAAGCTCAAATTGAAGGGCAATGTGGTGGCGAGCAAATTGGCGACTCGTGAAGTGCTGAACCTGCTGGAGAAGCCAATTGAGATTGACACATTCCCAATCAGCTTGCGTTGGGTTCTGAAGGTAGCGGAGACTTTCTAACGTGCGCCCCATGCGCTCAAGCTCGGTTCCCGCCAAAGTCAAGTATTCACGGGATTTCTCAGCTAAAGCGTGGTCTTCCCCACAGCGCTTCAGACAACCCAGCGCACTCTGCAAGGGCCCCCCGACTTCGTGAATGACACTGCCCGTCATGCGCCCCAGCGTAATCAATTGTTCGTGCATTAACAGGCGGCGTTGCAATTCCTCCTGTTGCGTGACATCCCGCCACCGCTCGACATATTGTTCAATTTCCCCCGCATCTTTGACAATCGGCGTGCGGACAACCTCATACCATTTTTGCTGCCCCGTGGCATCGGTACACAGAATCCGCAAGCTGCGTTTGCCCGCTTCGTTGTTGTTCAAGCGGCGCGTGCTGGTCGGTGGGGGCGGCAAAAGTTCAATGTGCATCTCGGCCCGTTGTTCCAATTCTTCCCATAAAGTCGCCAGACTGCGCCCTACAATCGTGCGCGGATGCCGCCCAATCACACTGTAGCAAAAGGTATGATTGGCCGCTAAAAGAACTTCTTGCGGGTCAAGGAGGACGAGCCCTTCGGGCAAATGGTCGAAAACGACCCGAATCGTATCGCGGCTATTTTGCAATTGGCGCGTCCGCTCTTCAATCAAAGCTTCCAGCTTCTCCAGATAATCCTTTTGTTTGGTAACTAATTGTGAATTAGCACAATTTGCCGCGATTAAATTTGTAAAAACGGTGAGAAGCGACCAGGTATTCGCCGAAAAAAAGACGGCTCCTTTGGTTAAACGAACTAAGACAAGCGCTCCAATCGCATGACTACTATGGATCAAGGGCAGAGCCACGCAAGTCAAGGCATCTTCTTCCTCGTGGATGGCATCGTTGATGATCTTTTTATCATCCCAAGCCTGTTTGGCCGCTGCGGTTGCGCGCCGAAAAGCCTTTTTATGCTCTTGCGTCAGTTCAGGTGGCGCGGCAATTGGTTTTAAGTCAGCGCCTTCGGCGATTGGCAAATAGAGCATGCCATAATCTACGCCAAAAACCGTCGTACTTTTGCGCTGCAACATCGTCGCCAATTCTTCATAAGACCGCTCCACCGTAAGAAACTGGCTCATGTCCAGTAAGGCCAAAGCCTGCTCGCGCCGATAGCTCTCCTCCAGATAGCGCTGGGCCGAACCCAAAGCGACACTGGCCAACGAAACCACGCCTTCCATTAAGAGCAAATCTTCATTGGAAAAATGATTCGGGTCGGGGTGGTGAACTGTCAGCACCCCCAAATTATGATGCGCTTGGCGAATCGGGAGGACAATGACACTCCCCGTCTGTTGCCATTGAGCATATTGAATCCACCGTTTATCCCGTGAAACATCGGCCAGCACCACGCTGCGGCCATGGCGCAAGACCCAGCCCGCCAAGCCACGCCCCATCACGGCCCGCGCCAAAGCCAAGGGCATCTGTTGCACACTTCCATTGCGGAGGCTGCTGGCCCGCTCGATAGCGCCATCAGGGCCAACCAACAACATACTAATTGCTTTCACATCCAAATTAGCGGAGATCACACGCAAAACCCGCTCCATAATGGTATTGAAATCGAGGTTTTCGCGTAATTCAATGGCCAGTTGCATCAATAACGCGGTGCGGCGCAGCTGGTTTTGTAAGTCGTTCTGGCGCGCTTGGAGCAAAGCCATGACATCCCGATAGTTTGCAACCAACTGCTTTTGATCCTTGGGCTCAAGATCAGGCAGTTCGGGGGCAAATTCCCCTTGCTGAACGGCGATGAGAAATTCCTTGCTCTGTTGTAATTCGGCGTTCTTTTCCTGTAAAGAGAGAACTCGCTCCACGAGTTCCAGGGTGGAAAGCTGCTGTAGAGCTACGCGGTTCATAGAAATCTGCGCTTGGCAATCACCGCTTTCAAGCCGGCGATGAGCGTGCGCCCCTCCTTTTTTCTGGTATAATTCTTTTAGCGGAGCAAGAGTTATTCTACCTTCTCAAACTGAACTCTGCGAGTTTGAATCCAGGTTGTTTGCCAAGTTCACGCCCCTCTTCTGCTTTTATTTTAGTACGCTCTGCAACGGAATGCAATTATCTTAACCCAAGCTGACCTAATTCTGCGCCAGCCAAGCTAAACAGCCAGGCTAGAAACCCGGCCTCCGCCGGCTGGCAGCGCTAATTTCCTAGCAAAGAAAGGAATTCTAAGTGGCTTCACGACAAGAACAGATCACCGTCGTTTTAGACAACCTCCGCACTGACATGGGTGCCGACATTAGCGGGGTTGCGGCAGTAGGGATGGATGGCATTGTTCTAGTCTCCCGGATGGCAGCGGATGTCAATGCGGATCGGGTGGGCGCAGTCGCGGCGACCATGATGGGCGTGACTCGCCGCGTGGCCAATGAGCTTAAAATTGGCCTGATTGAAGAGACCGTTTTGCGGGCCAACGGGGGGCAATTTGTAGTCTTACCTGCGGGCGACCAGCATTTGTTGGCCATTAGTATCCGCCAAGGCGCTAATCTGGGCATGGTTTTACTCGAAGCCCGCCGGGCGGCCCAAGAAATTGGGAAGATGATCTAGGATCCAATTGTGTTTGGTAACTTTTGAACGGGCAAGGCCTAGCCTTCTTGCAAGTCTGGCTCTTAAATCTAGGCTTTGCTAATTAAGCCCTAGGGCTTGCCCTAAGTTGAGGAAAAGCAGCCTTGAAACTTGGGGCCCTGCCTTGAGTTTAGTAGAAAAAAGTAATCTTATGGCAAAAGAACGTTCCTGTTGGGAGATCAAAGACGAGGCGATTTTGAAAGAGCTAGTGAGCCTGATTGGGTTAAGCGCCGAAGAGCAAGGGCTTTTAGGTAGTTTAGCACCCCAGGCCCAGCAAGTCGCGGCCCAGATGACCGAGGCTTTTTACCAACGGCTCAATCAAAATAAGCAGACGGCAGAGTTTTTGGAAGGCAAAAGCAGTGAGCGCATGCAGGCCACACTTAATGGCTGGTTTGTGCAACTTTTCAGTGGCCAGTATGACGAGCAATATGCCCAACAACGACTCAAGATCGGCAATACTCACGTTTTACTTGGGCTACCCATCCGCTATCCGCTCGCTATGCTCGATGTGATTATGGAGTTTGGCGAGAAAGTAGCGGCCCAAAGTGCCAAACCAGCCGAAGCCAGCCGCGCCTTCCGCAAGATTTTGGCCCTCGATGTTGCGGTTTTCAATCAGTCTTTCGAAGATAATCAACTCAAACATCTCGCGCAACTGGTTGGCGCTGAACGCTTGGCTCGCATGTTGCTTACCGGGATTGCCTAAGGGTAGTTTATTCCACAAGAGGGGCATTTGTCCCTCTGGCCACGGCTAAAGGCGTTGCTTCCAAGATTTGGGGGTCACGGCGAAAGCCGTGGCCCCCAACCTATCCTGGCGACCTTTGCGGGCTGCCAGCCCGCAAAGGTCGGGAGCTAACGCAACCGCCTTTTTGGCCCCTCTTGAACCGCGCTTTGCGTGAACCTCTCAACTATGCTATCATAAGCAAAAAGGTGGCGCGGATTTTATCTCTGTCGATCCGCTCTCTGCGCGGGGATTCCCTTTTAGCTTAACCCTGCTCGCAGCTTTCCATCGTGTTTTATTTTCGAGGGCCTCCGGCCACAAAGCGGAAAACCCTCGAAGTCGAGGCGATCTTATGGCACTCGAAGGCACTCTTCAAGATATGTCCTTGAGCGACCTTCTTCAGGTCTTTCGGTTGGGGCCCAAATCAGGGATGTTGCTCCTGACGCATGGGGCGGAACGCGGGGTCTTATACATCGCGGCGGGCCGCCTGATTGATGCGTTTATTGTGCGTGGCGAAGATCGGACGGTCCTGGCCACCCGCGATGAGGCGGTTCTTCAACTCCTTGATTGGGAAGATGCAACCTTTGTTTTTCATCACAACGCCGAAGTTGCGAAACGGGTGGTGCGGATGCAACGTGATGCCGAGAATCTGGTTTTGGAAGGCTTACGCCGCCGCGCCAACCCCGCGAAGGCCTTACCCTACCAACACCTGACTTTAGAGACCTGTTTACAACTAGCCCCGCTCCCCAACAGCGCCGAAAGTGGGGTAAGTCTAGGGGTCAATCAGTGGCGGGTTTTGAGCCAAGTGCCCAATAGCCGCGATTTGCAAGAGATTAGCACAACTACGGGCTTGGAGCCAGAGCTTGTCATTCGGGTGGTAGCCGAGCTTGTCGCTATTGGCTTGGTCGAAGTGGCCCCGCTGTCAAAGCCTGCTCCTCCCATCGCCCCAAGCAAGGAAGACTTGGGGGCGGAAGGGGAAGCGAACAGTTCCTCAACCATCGCCGCGACCTTGTTAGGGGAAGGGGGGAGCGCCCAAAAAGGGGAAGCTCAAAGCCACCCCCCAAAAGTCGGGCGCTCGTTGCTCGATGCTATTCTGCGCCGGGTGAATGAACTCTAGCTGCCAAGGCGGGACGGGATTTATGCCCCTGCAAGGGAAAAAGCAACTTTTAGTGTAAAGGAGGATGGTGGCAATTCCCCATACTTGCTCAAGTGGGGGCTTTTTTGCCGCATTTTTCTATGGAAAATGTCCTCAAAATTGTGGTGACAGGAAGCTTTGCTGCGGGTAAAACTTCTTTTATTAAATCCATTAGCGATATTGATCCCGTAAACACTGATTATGCCGTCACCCTTGCCAGCGAGAAGGTACTTAAAAAGGAAACTACCGTTGCGCTCGATTTCGGGACGATTGCAATCAATAAAGAGACCAATCTTTATGTTTTTGGCACACCAGGTCAAGAGCGCTTTGATTATATGTGGGAACACTTAGCGCTCGGTTGTTTAGGCTATATTGTCTTAGTCGATAGTTGTCGGCCCGCGCATTTCGCCGAAACGCGCCGTTTAATGGATCGGTTTGCCGAAATCACGGCTGCGCCCTATTTGGTTGCCGCCAATAAGCAGGATGATCCCACCGCTTTGCCGCCCTTCTATATCCGCCGCAGGTTAGGCGTGCCGCCTGAGATCGCGGTTTTGCCCTGCACGGGCCATGACCGTGCCAGTGTGAAAACCGTTCTCCTCACGCTGCTGCAACAAATTGTCTCGCGGGAGACCGCTTCGTGAGCCGAGTTTGGCAATTTCCCCAAGTTCGGTTATAATAGCCCTGGCACTGAAAAACGGCAGATACTTGCTTAACCCCGCCAGGGCCGAAAGGCAGCAACGGTAGGCGAGTTCCTCTGGGTGTTTGGAAGTGCCTTTTTTATTCTTAGGCGAGAAGCAAAGAAATTCGTAGCTTCTGTGGGCGCACCCCTTCCACCGACAGCACGGTAATCACCACTATGCCAAGCTCAACCTGATCCTGCACTTTTGGAACCCGCCCCAACCGCTCGTAGACCAAACCTCCCACCCGATCCGCTTCTTCCGCTTCCAAATGCAAACCTAAGAGATCATTGATCTCTGCTAAAGGTACTCGCGCATCTACCAAGATTTCAGATTTGCTGATCACTTGAATCGCAGGCTCTTCCTCATCGTATTCGTCTTGAATCTCGCCTACAATCTCTTCCAGCAAATCTTCTATCGTTGCTAAACCTGCTGTTCCACCATATTCATCCACAATCACGGCGAGATGCACTTTTGATTTCTGTAAATCCTTGAGTAAAGCATCAACTTTCATGGTGGCGGGTACAAAATGTACTGGCCGCACGAGTTCTTTGAGTGCTTTAGGGCTTTGGCCATTTCGGAGTTCAGGTAAGAGGTCTTTGGCATACAAAACCCCAATTAGCGAATCTATCGTCCCTTGATAGACAGGAATGCGCGAATGGCCATGTTCCATAATCGTTTCTAAAGCTGTATCCAGCGAGTCAGTGCTTTCAAGAGCCACAATATCTACGCGTGGAATCATTATCTCGCGCACAGCGGTTTCGCTAAACGAAAAAATCCCTGCAATCATCTCGCTTTCTTCGTGTTCCAAAAGGCCTTCTTCCTCGCTAACATTTACCAGTAAGCGCAAATCAGCTTCGGTAACCCGCGAAAGCTTATTACTTCCTTGGGTTCCTAAGAGTTTAGTCAGCGGAAAAGCGAGAATATTCAGCAGAGCCACAAAGGGCCAAAGGCTTTTGGTTAGAAAAACCAAGGGTTTAGCCAGCGCCAGCAAGATGCTTTCGGGCGGATGATGGGCCCAAACTTTGGGCAACGCAGTGCCAAAGAAGTAAATTGTGAGCAACAAAGCCCCCAAAGCAGCAATTTGGGTCTCAAACTTGAGCTTCTGCGCGAGCTGAAGCGTCAGCGTGGTGGCCGTGAGCGTTGCACCTGCATTGAGCAGCAAAAGCGTAGCCTTGAGGCGATAAGCATCTTGGAGCAGATGGGCCAAATCGCTGGGCGCAAGGACAACCTTGAGGCGATGCTTCCCTGCTGCCGTAAAGGCAAGATCAATCACGGCTCCAAAAGTGAGCAGACAGAGACAACCGCCAATCCCAAGCATTAAAAGGGGAGGGTCAGGGTCCAAAGGTGACTCGATTTCCTTTCAGGCAAAAAGGGTACTTAACGACAAATCTTTGTGAATTCGCATAATGGCTTCGGCAAAGAGGGGTGCAACACTAATCACACGGACGCGCTGATTTTGGCAAGTTTCGGGCAATGGAATCGTATTGGTAACAATCGTCTCCACCAGGGCCGTTTCGTTAAGCACATTCATTGCATTATCAGTAAAAACCCCATGCGTAGCACAAGCGTAAACAACAGCTGCACCGCGCTCCAACAGAGTCTGGCTGGCCCGCAGCAGTGTGCGCCCCGTCGAGATCAAATCGTCAACGATGATGGTCGTTTTGCCTTCAACCTCGCCGACCATCTCAAAAACCTCCGTTGCATCAACATCGGGGCGCTGCTTGGCAATAATTGCCAGACCTGCGCCGATTCTGGTCCGAAAGCCGTTGGCCCGCGCCACGCCGCCCGCATCGGGCGAAACTACCACGACATTTTGCAGATGCAAGCTCTTGACATAGTTGGCCAACAACGGCGCAGCTTGCAGATGGTCAACGGGAATATCAAAAAAGCCTTCAATCGCGGGGGCGTGTAAATCCATTGTCAAAATGCGGTCTGCGCCGGCGGTGCGAATCAAATTGGCGACCAGTTTGGCCGAAATTGGCTCGCGGCCCGTGGTTTTCTTCTCTTGCTTGGCATACCCGTAGTAGGGGATAACCGCCGTCACGCGGGCCGCCGAAGCCCGCCGCAAAGCGTCTATAATCAAAAGCAATTCCATCAAATGGTGATTGATCGGCATGCAAGTCGGTTGGACGACGAAAACATCGCAGCCGCGCACGTTATCCTCTAGCTTAACATGCGTTTCGCCATTTTTGAAATTGTCTACAACTGCCCGCCCTAGATTCATATTCAGCCAAGAAGCGATCTCTTGGGCCAAAGGAATGTTTGAATTACCACTAAAAACTAACAGTCGACCATCCATAGTCTTTCCTAATACTCCAGAAGCTTCGATTAAGCTCTTTTCGTAATTCATAAAAAAACAGTGAAGTAGAACTTCACTGCAAACAAAACTATAGAGTTAGCAGAAAATCTTTTTGGAATCTGCTACAAACTCTTTTTCAATTGTCTTGACGTTGCTCAAAAACCTGCTTTTAATTCTGTTTACAGGTTTAGTCATTTCCCAAAAAAGAATGGATGCCGAGCCAGGATTCGAACCTGGACAGACGGATTCAAAGTCCGTCGTGCTACCATTACACAACCCGGCAATAGACTTCTCAACAGCAAGGCTATTATACCACACCTCTCAAAAAAATTGCAAGTCCCGAATTGCACGGCTTTGCCCGCAGACGGAAGCTGGCCGATTCCGTTGTAAGGTATAATCAAGGGCGAAATAGTTTCGCACAACCTAGCAAAAGGAGGCAGATATGGAATTAGGTTTGATTGGTTTAGGGCGGATGGGCGCAAATATGGCCATCAGGCTGTTGCAAGATGGGCATCGGGTAATTGTTTACAATCGGACGGCGGAAAAAGCGCAAGCTTTAGCCCAAGAACACCATGCGATTGCAGCCCAGACCGTAAGCGAACTGGTAGAAAAGTTGGCTTCCCCACGCATTATTTGGCTGATGCTCCCCGCAGGCGCAGCCACCGCCCAGCAAATCGAAACGCTTTTGCCATTGTTGCAAAAAGGCGACATTTTGATCAATGGAGCCAATGCAAACTATAAAGAAAGCCTTGCTTATGGTGAAAGTTTGACTTCGCAAGGGTTTCATTTTCTGGATGTCGGCGTAAGTGGGGGAATTTGGGGTTTGAAAAATGGTTATTGCTTAATGATCGGGGGAGAGCAAGAAATCTTTAAGCTTTTAGAGCCAATTTTCCAGACCCTTGCGCCACCCAATGGTTATAAACTCTGTGGGCCCCACGGCGCAGGTCATTTTGTCAAGATGATTCACAATGGAATCGAATATGGCATGATGCAAGCTTATGCCGAAGGCCTGGAGATCATGGCCCAAAGTCGCTATGATCTTGATTTACAAGCTATCGCGGAACTTTGGAATCAGGGGAGTGTCGTGCGGTCTTGGCTTTTGGAATTGGCGGCGGCGGCGCTGGCCAAAGACCCACAACTTGCTTCTATTAAGGGTTATGTTGCGGATAGTGGTGAAGGGCGCTGGACAATTCAGGAGGCCATAGATTTGGATGTGCCTGCGCCCGTCATCACTTTAGCGCTGCAAATGCGGCTTCGTTCACGGCAAGAAGAGAGTTTTGGGGCCAAAGTTCTGGCCGCTTTGCGAAATGAATTTGGGGGTCACGCGGTCAAAGCGGCTAAAGATTAGACTCTCTTCTCTCTGAGCAGACAACCTTAATTTTTCTTCTTGGAAGATGTTTTTGTTGCCTGTTGAGGTACAGATGGAGTATTACGACCTCGCTTTCCAGAATTAGCGGGCAGAGCGATAGTCAACTGGGGCATTGGTTCGGCCAAATGCTCCAGTTCCTCTGGATTATTAATGTGACAGTTTTTGAACTTTTTGCCGCTTCCACACGGGCAAATGTCATTGCGCCCTGGCAGCTGAAATTTGTGGCGCACCGTCCGCGACGCTTTGCTTTGCGCCTCGTCCGCCCCCGCCTGCTTGGCCGCTTCCAGCCGTTGTTGCTGTTCAGCTTGAATCTGGCGCAGATAAGCCTCATATTCAAACGATTTAGGAATGATTTGATAAGCAATATCCCTGCTAACGTTAGCTTTTAACTCGTCAAACATCTCAAACGATTGACGCTTAAACTCTACTAGAGGGTCTCGTTGAGCATAAGCCTGTAAACCAATCGCTTGACGCAAATCATCCATTGCGGTAAGATATTCAACCCACTGGCGGTCTATCGCGCCTAACATTACTCGTTGCTCAAAGAAGCGCATTGACTCAGGCCCAAGCGCTCTTTCGCGCTCTTCGTAAGCATCTTCTATCAGATCAAGCAACTTATCTTCAATTTCAGCAGCGGTCTTAGTTTCAAAATCGTTTTCACGGAACGAAGTTGGTAAAAGCGGATTGATTCCTCGTGCCGCTCGCAGCAGACCTTCCAGATTCCAGAGTTCAGGACTATCTTCAGGCGCATATTCATCGACCAAAGCCCCAATTTCATCGGCCATCATCTCCAGAATCCGCTCCCGCATATCCTGCCCTTCAAGAATGGCTTGTCGATCTGAATAGACAATCTTGCGCTGCATATTCATTACATCATCAAACTCGACAGTATGCTTGCGAACATCAAAATTGTAGCCTTCAACGCGACTTTGAGCGCTTTCAATGGCTTTATCAAGCATACTGGCTTCAATTGGGATGTCTTCCTCATCACC
>DCSM01000128.1:956-8862 GCA_002325605.1 Chloroflexaceae bacterium UBA1466 | reverse complement strand
CTGCCTGCCTGCGGAGTCGAAGCTGCCTGCCAGTTTTGGCAAAAGTGCCTGCCAGTGTTATCATAACTAGCTGTTAAGGAGAAATCTTGTCGCCTATGAAAGAGACAATTGAAATGACTCTTCTTGAGAATCCAACCCGCCGTGCGCTGGTAATCGGGGCGCATCCTGATGATAATGAAGTTGGTTGTGGCGGGACGACAGCCAAGCTCATTCAAGCTGGTTGGGACATTACATTCTTAATCTGCACGAATGGCAACAAGGGAAGTAACGACCCCAAGATGAGTAGTTACCTGCTGGCGGAGCTTAGAGAGATCGAGCAGCAGGTGGCTGCTAACGTCTTAGGGGTGCAAACCGTAGTCTTTCTGCGCCATAATGACGGCGAGCTTGCCCCCAGCCCCAGCCTCCGTTTTGAGCTTGCGCTCTACATTCGGCACTTCAAACCCCACGCTATCTATACTCATGATCCCTGGCGTATTTATATGATGCACCCCGATCATCGAGCCGTTGGTTTCGCGGTGATTGAGGCCATTGTCCATGCGCGGGATCCGTTATTCCTGCCTGGTTTGGGGCAAATCGGGGTTCCCGCATGGCGACCTGGGGCATTATATCTTTGGTGGGCCGAGCATCCTGATCATGTTGAAGACGTTAGCTCGACGTTGGCTCAGAAGGTTACGGCTCTGCGGGCGCACGCAAGTCAGGAGATCGCCAGCCCTGGGTGGGTCGAACGGGTCGCGCAGAAGGCCGTGGAGATCGGGGCTGAAAAGGGGATGGTGGCAGGGGAAGCGTTCAAAAAGATCCCGTTGTAGGGGCCAAAAGAAAGCGACTCAAAAGCCTTTGCAAGCCTTTTGAGTCGCCCAAGAGCCTCGTTCTAAGGTCAAATCCAAGGGTTAAAGGAGTGCCGAAACCTACCGGTAGAGTTCAAAGAAAGCGGTTTCCCCGACCTTGGTGAAGTGGTCACGGACATACCATGCGAATTGATAGAAGTCCGTTCGAGGAACCGGCTGAAAGCCTGTAGCCAGGGTCTCGGAGTCGACCTTCTCTACGATGAAGGTCAGCTGCGGGCGTTTCGCCTTCAGTTCAGCCAGGAAGCGCTGTTGAAGAGCGGGGCTAAATAACTCAGTTTGCTGGGGCCAGTCAAGCGAGAGCGGGTTTTGAGTTGGAGCCTTAGCCCAGTAGCCGGGGAGGTTAGGCAAGATTGCAAAGGTGGCTCTTTCGCGCTGGGCCAGGGCGATGGCCGCTTGAAGGTCGGTTAAGAAAGCATACTTGTAAGCGTTGGTCTTGATGAGGTTGGCTCCTGGGAAGACCCCGTCTAAGCGGTAGGTAAGTTGGGCTGCTGGGGGTTCCCTACTGAGATAAGTAACCCTAGCCTGCCCAAAACTGCCTAACGCAAGGAGCGTTAGGCCGCTAAGGTAGACTTGATTCCAAGTTGGGGGCAGGAAAGGTTTGCCTCTTGCAAAGAGCAAGAGCGGGATAACAAGCGAGCCGGTAGAAAGCACCGGAGTATTGTAGCCAACCGAAAGGGAAGCACTCCAGGCGGCGAGAAGCCCCAGCAGCGCAAACCGAAGCTGGGCTTTGGAGGTCTGCCGCTGCTCAAGCAGCAAGAAAAAGAGCGCCCCACTCACCATCCCAAAGAGACCAAATGCCGCTATCGGTAAGTATCCGCTAGCCAATCCTGCAATTACAGTAAGATTCGGCAAGAGGAAGAGTGTAAACTGACCAAACCTTTGCCCAAAAGCATCCTTTGGGTTCTTCTGCGCGAGGCGGAGCAAAAAATAGCCACTGATAAACCCTAGTGATGTAAGGGGTTGCTCAAGATAGCGTTGGAAGCCTGCATAACGCAGGTTAGTATGAGTTCCCAATTGAAGCATTGCAGCGGGAAAAGCACCTAACCAAGCAAGCAACCCAAAGTAAAGACTAGAAGGAAGTAATAGCGCCAGCCAAAGAAGCTTCTTGCGGCCATCACCAAGCAAGAAAAGGGCCAAAGGAACGAGGAATACGAAGCTTTGCTTGCATAAGGGAGCCAGGCCTAAAATAAAATAGCCCCCAAATTTGCGCTGTGGGCTACTTTGACTACATAAGGCCAGGCCGATTGCAAGGCAGAAAAGCCCATCAAGCGTGTGCCAGGCCATAATTGGAAATGAATGCGTCGAGGAAACGAAGAAAAGCAGCGCAAAGTAAAGGGTTTCGTAGGTTTTAAGATCAGTTCCTAGGCAATTTTGGGCAAAAATAAGCCAAGCCCAAGCGATAGAAGCTAATTCTACCCAGACAAAGAAGCGCGAAAGCCAAAAAGTATAAGCGCCCCCAAACAAAACAAGAGGCGTGTGGAGCAGCGGCGAAAAGGCTGGCCGAATGATGATAAAATCTCGATGGGGAACTTGACCTTCCAAGATTCGGCGGCTGTAAGCCAGTGTAAAGCCATCGTCTGACAAACTAAGCCCAAATTGCGAAAAGAGAAGGTGGCAAAGCAAGGGTACACAAACCAGAAAGACGAGGGCAGGGGCAAGGCTAGAATGATAATTAAACCAAGGCTTGTTTTGTTTTTGCTCTGCCATTAGCTTGAAAACCTTTCTTTGGGCTGGTGTTGCCTAAACATTTCGTACAAAACGAGGCTCGTAGCGACGGCCAGGTTAAGGGAGTCGCAACGCCCGACCATTGGAATCCGAACGAGCGCGTCGCAAAGGGCTTGTTGGCTGGGCGTTAAACCTTCGCGTTCGCTTCCCATAAGGATGACTAAGGGGAAAGGGTAAGCTGCTTCCCGATAGTCTAAGGGTGCAGCACCTGCTGCGCCGACGAAGAAGAAGCTTTGTTGCGCTCGCCAAGTGGCAAAGTCTTCGAATCTGGCCCTTACTAAGGTCTGCCCAAAGATCGCGCCAGTGCTGGCCCTAAGAGCGGCTGGGTCGTAAGGGTCTGTTGTTTGGTCGAGAAGGATCAACCCCGTTGCACCAACCGCATCACAGGTCCGCAAGATCGTCCCTAAGTTGCCAGGGTCTTGAATAGAAGCTAAGGCGACCCAGCATTGAGGGGCTGGTTGAGAGGATGCAGCCCTTTGTTGAGAGATTGAAGAAAGGTCAGACCATTGTTGCCTCACGACGGCCCCTAAGCCTTGCGGGTTGTCCTTTAGCGCGAGGCTCCTGAAGACTTCAGCCGTAACGGGCAACCGTGGAAGGTCATGAGCCTGGAGCAAAGCTTGGGCAAAAGGGCTAGTGAGAAGGTCGGGAGCGAGGACTAAGGTCTCAATAGGGGCTTGAAGTTGGATGGCCTCGGCGACGATTCGGATTCCTTCAGCAAAGAAGAAGCCCGTTTGCTCACGGGCCTTGCGCTGGGCCAAGCGCCTAATTTGCTTGATTGTAGGGTTCTGAAGACTAGAAATTAGCATTTTAGTTAAGTCGGCTAAAGCGGCTGCAACCTCACAACATCCTACCACAGAGGACAAAGAGGAGCAAATGAGAGAGTTAAAGGCTTGACTTGCTAAGATGTCAAGGCCGTGCTATGCTGAAGAGCAAAAGTAACGGTTAGCGCTCAGACAGGAGCCATTTATGCCAAATGTAACGACTATCATCTGCCCGAAGTGCCATAAGCCAAACCTCCGCGAGGCAAGGTTTTGCCAAAAGTGTGGCGCTGACATGATCTTAAACAACGAAACCCCTAGTGATGAGAAGCGCTATGTAATCACCAAGATAATCAAAGAGGGAGGGATGGGGGCGGTTTATGAAGGGGTCGATCAGGAGGGCAAAGTCTACGCGATAAAGGAGATGTTAGACCATTTCACCGACCCGAAAGAGCGGGATGAAGCGATAAAGCGGTTTAATGCCGAGGCTAAACTGCTCAAAAGTCTGCACCATGAGCGAATCCCCCAAATCTACAGTCACTTCATAGATGAGGGGCGCTATTACTTAACAATGGACTTGGTGGTGGGCGAGGACTTGCAGGATATAGTAGAGCACGAGGGGCCTTTAGGGGAAGAGAAGGTTTTAGAGTGGGCATATCAAATCTGTGATGTGTTAGCCTACTTGCATAGCAAGGATATAGTTTACCGCGACATGAAGCCGTCAAACGTAATGATTGAGGCGGCTGGGGGAGTCAAGTTAGTTGACTTTGGGATTGCGAAGACGCTAGACGCTAGTGGCAAGCAGGGGACTCAAATCGGGACTCCAGGGTATGCGCCGCCGGAGCAGTATCAAGGCAATGTGAAGCTTCACATCTCGGATGTCTATGCTCTGGGGGCGACGTTGCACTTCATGCTGACGGGCCGAGACCCTACGCAGCACGCACCTTTCAGCTTCCCCGCAGCGCGGGACGTGGTAAGTACCATAACGCCCCGCACGAGTGCGGCGCTGGAGCGGGCCCTTCAGATGCGGCCCGAAGACCGTTTTGGCTCGGTAGTGGAGCTTAGGATGGCCTTACGGCCCTTAGCTGCGACCCCGATGTCCCTGCCAAAGCTAACCCCGCAGCCAAAGAGTTTAAGCTCTTCAACTGCCCCCCAGAGTCCTTCACAGCCAGCCCCAAAGTCGCCCGCAAAGGCTGGGTCATGCTTTCTTAGCTGCCTGAAATGGGGAATGCTTACGCTCGTTTTGCTGATAGGTCTAGCGGGCTTGGCCTATTTCATGCCCAACCTAAAAGACTTACGCCCCTCACTGCAACCGCCAAAAGTGCTTAATCCGCCCAGCCCAAAGGCCTTGCCGACGGGAAAGCTGCAAATGGAGCGGATGGAAGTAGAGGCTGTGGTTGCCGTAGATGCCACAACTGAGATGATTCGGAAGGAGCTTTTAGAGGCTTTTGCGGCAAAGGTGCAAGCGAAATATCCTGGGGCAAAAGTAAGTCGTAATATGCCACCGAGCTTTGTCAGTGCCCCTGAAGAGGTGCAAGGCAAAGGGAAGCTCCGCTATAAGGCCACAGTGGAGGGCTTTATCCAGTTGCCTTAGAAGAACAAAAAGAGCGCCAGGTTATGGCGCTCTTGGCAGACTTGCGGTTTTTGCCAAAACTATTCGAGCGTTTCGGCAGCTTCTTCTTCCTGAGCTTCTTCTAAGGCAAATTCCTTTTGAATCTCGTCAAAGTCTTCCTGAATCTCCAGGTCGGTTCCAAGTTCTCCAAGCTCATCTAGCAGAAGATCATCATCATCATCAAATTCCTCTAGCTCCCCTAATCCCCCTAGCTCCCCTATCAGAAACTTCTCTACCAGAGCTTCAATCGGCAAGGTGATGGTTTTACTTGAGTTCACCGCAGAAGGTAAGAGGGCTTCAACTACTGGCTCCTCAATGACAGGGTCGGGGCTAATTCCCAACAATTCCCGCGCCCGCCGCACATCTTCCTTTTCGCCCACGCTGCGAATCCGTTTGCTGCTGGCCGAACCTACGTGTAACGCATTGACATCTAAGATATGCTCAACTTCGCTAACCATATCGCTATGTTTCAAGCCGCGATGCTTCTCAATGCCTGTACCCGCAGGGATTAGCTTCCCGATTACGACGTTTTCTTTCAAGCCGCGCAAGTAATCTACTTTCCCATTGATGGCCGCTTCGGTCAGCACGCGAGTTGTTTCCTGGAATGACGCAGCTGAGAGGAAGCTATCAGTGCTTAATGAGGCTTTCGTGATCCCTTGCAAGATCGTCGCCGCAATCGCAGGGTCGCCACCTTGCGTGAGAGCCTCTTTGTTGATCCGGCGAAATTCAGTAATATCAACCAATTCGCCGTGCAACAAGCCCGTATCACCTGGCTCATCAATCCGCACCCGGCGCAACATCTGGCGCACAATGACTTCAATATGCTTGTCATTGATGCTCACCCCTTGGCTCCGATAGACTCCCTGCGCCTCTTTGACCAGATAGTGCTGGACAGCTTCTTTCCCCAACCGCTCCAGAAGTTCCTGCGGGTCAGCGCTCCCATCAGTAAGCTGTTGGCCCGTGGTAACGAATTCGCCATCTTCGACTCGGATCCGTGAACCAACAGGTACTTTTTCGGGCGAGATCCAATCATTAGGCTCCTCAAAGATCACCGAAATCGTTGAACCTTTGATTTGCACCAGGCCCCCAATCCGAGCTACAAGCGGGGGATAATCAGTATCTGTCCGGTTGCTCCTGGCTAAATCTTGCCCTTCCTTGATATTATCCCCATCAGAAACTAAGATCACATAATTGGGGGGCAAAGTTTGGTCGTGCGTATAAATCTCCGTAGAGGTAATCCGAAACCGCCCAACCCCTTCATCATCCTTGACAATTTGCACGACCCCGTCAATGCCTGAAAGGAAAGCTCGCCCTTTAGGTGAACGCGCTTCAAAAATTTCTTGCACCCGTGGCAAACCTTGTGTAATATCGTCGGTGCTGGCTACGCCACCCGTATGGAACGTTCGAAGCGTAAGTTGCGTGCCTGGTTCCCCAATAGACTGCGCGGCGATAATGCCTACCGCTTCACCAACCTCCACCAGTTTGCCCGTCGCCAGGTTGCGCCCGTAGCAGAGACGGCAAATCCCGTGTTCCGCTTGGCAAGACAAAGCCGAACGGACATAGACTGCCGTGACCTTAGCTTCGGTGAGGCTTTCCGCAAGCTCTTCCTCGATCTCAGTATTGCTCTCGGCTAGAATTTTCCCTTTGCCCGTTAAGGGATCAGGATTCAGGAGATCAAAGACGGGAGCCGCTAAGACGCGGCCAATCATGCGCTGCTGGAGCGGCTCCATTAGCACCGCATCATCGACTTGGCTTAACCAAACTCCCTCTTCGGTTCCACAATCCTCAATCGTGACAATCACATCCTGCGCGACATCAACCAAACGGCGCGTCAAGTAGCCTGCGTCTGCCGTCCGCAAAGCGGTATCCGCCAACCCTTTGCGCCCACCGTGCGTCGAAACGAAGTATTCTAGCACCGTGAGACCTTCACGGAAGTTAGCTTTGATTGGCAGTTCAATGATTCGCCCCGTAGGGTCCGTCATCAAGCCCCGCATCCCCGCCATCTGACTGATTTGGTTGATATTTCCCCGTGCGCCGCTTTGGGCCATCATGGCTACAGGTTTGAAAGGACTGAGCTTCCGCTTCACCGCCTCCGTTACATCTTTAGTCACTTGTTGCCAAACATCAACAACTTGGCGATAACGCTCATCAGCAGTGATCCAGCCTTTGAGATAATCGGCTTCCAAATCCGCGACTTGCTTTTCAGCAGCGCTAACAATCGCTTCTTTCTCAGGCGGAACCTCAATATCATCAATCCCAATGGTCATTCCGCCGCGAGTCGCATAGCGAAAACCTAAAGACTTGAGCATATCTGCTTGAATCGCAGTCATTTCGGAACCGAAAACCCGAGCCAATTCTTGATCAGGCATGGCCGCTAATTTTACTTCAGCCTCATCCTCGTAGAGTTTGCGAAACTTCGCTTTATAGACCTGGCGCAGCAGCCCTACATATTCAGGCGGCGGGTTAGTATAGTATTTGTAACATTCCGCAATGATCTCTTTGAGGCCCTTTTTGGCAATCAATTCATTGCGATAGCGCAACGGCGGCAGCAAAGCGCGGTTCAAAATCACGCGCCCAATCGTGGTTTCGAGCAGAATGCCCCAGCAACCATCACGGGGCAAGAATTTGGCTCGCAAGTCGTTGGTTTTGGGGTCAAAAATCCGAATCATTTTTTGCCACGCGGCAAATTGATCTGGCGTTAAGTACTTTTCGCCTGGCGCAACCCAACCCTGGAGAACCCGCAAATCTTCGGGCCCGACCTGGTCATGATAGCGCCCAAATTCCTCAAAGTGAAAGCGACATAATTCATTTTCGCCCACCACCACCCAGATCGGGGCTTGGAGGTGAATCAAGCCTTTATCATAGGCCAACATCGCTTCATTGGGGCTTTCAAACTTTTTGCCCGCGCCTTTGCCATTTGGATTGACCATTGTCAAGTAATAACAGCCCAAAACCACGTCCTGCGA
>DCSM01000128.1:0-815 GCA_002325605.1 Chloroflexaceae bacterium UBA1466 | reverse complement strand
TGAACAGCCATTTGGTCGCCGTCAAAGTCAGCATTAAAAGCAGCGCAAACGAGAGGATGAAGCTGAATCGCACTGCCTTCTATCAATTTGGCTTCAAAAGCTTGAATCGAAAGGCGATGCAATGAAGGGGCCCGATTGAGGAGAACGAGATAATCTTTAATGACCTCTTCCAAAACATCCCAAACCTCTGGGCGGACTCGTTCTACAATCCGTTTAGCACTTTTGATGTTGTGGGCAAAGCCTTTTTCGACCAGTCGCCGCATCACGAAGGGCTTAAAAAGCTCAAGGGCCATCTTTTTGGGCAAACCGCATTCGTGGAGCCGCAGACTTGGCCCAACCACAATTACAGAACGGCCACTATAGTCGACCCGTTTCCCCAAGAGATTTTGGCGAAAACGGCCTTGTTTCCCTTTGAGCATATCGCTCAAGCTCTTCAGCCGATGTTTGCCCTTCCCGCTCACGGCTCGCCCGCGCCGCCCGTTGTCAATCAGCGCATCTACCGCTTCCTGAAGCATTCGCTTTTCGTTGCGAACGATGATTTCGGGCGCATTGAGTTCAATCAGGCGCTTTAAGCGATTGTTACGGTTAATCACACGACGATAGAGGTCGTTCAGGTCGGAGGTTGCGAAACGGCCCCCATCCAACTGCACCATCGGGCGCAAATCGGGTGGAATAACGGGCAAAACTGTCAGAATCATCCATTCGGGGCGATTACCACTTTTGCGAAAACTCTCCACGACTCGCAGCCGCTTTGTAGCTTTTTTACGGCGTTGTCCCACCGTGTTCTGAATTTCGGTCTGCAATTCCTCCGCAAG
>DCSM01000151.1:4322-5884 GCA_002325605.1 Chloroflexaceae bacterium UBA1466 | reverse complement strand
CGGCGCTGGCTGGCTGCCCCGAACAACAAAACTCCCTGCCTGATCAGCAAGAGTCAGGCAAGGAATCTGTGTAAAGCCTGTGCGAAGTCTGTGCATCGTTTGAAAGTCGCGGCGCGAAATTTCCGCTTGGGTCGCTCAAGTCGCCTAAGCCGCTCAAGTCGCCTGAGGCGTTTGACAGAATTTAGGGAACGTGCTATCTATAGTAGACTTTCTCTCTTTCTCTCAGTTCCAGTTTGGCAGCGGACTATGCCTTCCACCGTGCGTCAGCTCAAATTCTTTCTACGGCGAATCCTCGCTTTATTTGGTTTGCCATTTCAGCTTGAAGGGAGCAATAACTTGAGCGAAGAACCTGAACCTCAGAAACAAGAGATCAGCGCTTCAAAGGCCCCGACTCTTAGCGAACGGAAAAAGATCGAACTGATTGTTTTGCACAGTGACCCTGGCCCAGCCGAAAAGACGCTTAAAGCCTTGCGGGAAGCTGCCCCAGCTTCGGGCCCCCATTATTACGTTGATACCACGGGCCAAATCACGCAACTGGCTCCTGAAGAACAGCCGACTTTGCATAGCGGAGTCGCTACTTGGCGGGGCGAAAGCCGCAATATTGACCGCCTCAGCATTGGAATTGCAGTCGAGCATCCGCAAGGGACAACTTACGGCTCGACGCAAGTGGGCAATTTGCGCTCGCTGATCGACCAGCTCCGAGTGCGTTATAACTTGAGCGAAACGGCGCTGGTCGGCTGGTGGATGGAAGAGCAAATCCGCGATATTCAGATTGGCAAGCTCATTCCTGTCCATTTGAATGCGACTGCTGATGAGCAAGCGGGAACCATCTTAGGGGGCAGTGGGGAAGACCCTGAAGCCATCCAACGGCTTTGGTTGCTCCTTTGTGACCGCACTTACGCGCTGCGGGCAGAAGGCTTCCACAAAGATTGGGCCATTCATCTCTATGCAGCCCAGCTAGGGTTAGGCGCTCCGCTCTGCAATGGCGGGCGCGGGCCTGCCGATGCGGGGGGGAAACAATACGGCTACCAGGTCTTTGGGCGCGATACGCTGTGCAATGAAGTGCCTAAGTGGCAGGCTTTGCAACGCTTCAGTAGCCTCATTGATAGCAACCCTTTAAGCAACTTTGAGAATAATATTCCGCGCAGTGGCCTGGCTCGCCAAATCCTCGAATTAGGCTTCAAGGCCAGCCTCAAGGGAAGCCCAATTGCCGCTTTTGGGGGCTTAGATTTTCACCCTGATTGGTCATTTCACCAACTCGCGGTGCGCCAGCGCTTAGGTTCCCCCCTTAGTGGCAGTTTCACGATCTCAATCAATGGCCAGACGTGCAACTTACAAATCTTCGCGGCGGATACCGTCTATTGTTTCCCGCCAGCTTGGGCCAATGTGCAACGGTTAAGCGAAACCCCAGCGGGAAGTATTCGGGAAGCGCTTTGGGAACAAAACTATAAACAGGCTGGCGTACCTTACGGGCCCAGTTCGCCCTTCCACCAGCGGGCTGCCGAACTCAAATTAGGCGCTCCGCTCAGTGGCGTGACCCAAGTAGATTTTGAGGGCGCACC
>DCSM01000151.1:3249-4203 GCA_002325605.1 Chloroflexaceae bacterium UBA1466 | reverse complement strand
ATCAAGCGCCTCAGTGATTTGCCCAAGCCAAGTTTCGTTACCAGTTTCAAGCCTGCAGCAGTTCCGCCCCCGCCCCCGCCCCCGCCGCCCAGCGCAGCTGGCAAGATTGCTTCTGGAATGACCTCTAATTGGGCTGATTACTCGCGGGCTCCGGCCAAAGCCCAATTGCTGATTGACCAAGCCCTCTTTATGTTGGGCAACGACAATACCATTTACGACAAATTGGATCAGAAACTTCAGCAGATTTGTTATGGCTGGGAATTTCGCAATAACCCTGGGCATTTCAATCATAAGGACATCGTCTGCGCCGATTTAGCAACAATTTGTCTGCTCGTTGCGGGGCTTCCCTACCAATGGCAAGTTACGGGGGGGCCCTACCGCCAGCATAACAATCATCGCCTGGCCGACTATTTTCGCCCCACTTCAAGCAACCCCAATCTGCGCGAATTAGCCGACCATGAAGCTCCCATGCCAGGTGACTTGAATATTTATGGGGATGCACCCTTGCCAGGCGGTTCCCTGGGGCATGTAGATCTTTACATTGGGCCCTTTAGTGGAACAGATCAGAACGGGCGACAATATCCTCTTTCTAAAGGTTTCAATGTGGTCTGTGCAAGTATTGACTTTATGAGTGGCGGGAATGAGATGGGAACTACGATCTTGCCCTATACCTTAGAATATTGTCGTACCAAACGCTATGGTTATACCTGGATGAAGCGCATGCGGCATGTGCAATTGGAACAAGAATATAAGGCTGCGGGGATTTCTCCCTCTTCGCAGTCAGTCTTTACTTAGCTTGCCGAACTGGGCTGCGGTCAACCAGCCTATGGTGTCCAGGCTTCGAACTGAGATGCAAGCCCAACCCCTTGAGGGTTGGGTGGTTGACTTAAATTAAAACGATCTGGCGGAGCGCAGGGAACGCTGGTTTCGACAAGCTCAACCAGCGAGCGGCCC